>JBKJTP010000148.1:0-3703 GCA_046590195.1 Kapaibacterium sp. (SeqCode)
GCATACGTACAAGTAGTACACAAAGAGGAATTGGAGCTCCTCCATAAGATCTGGGATGCTATCCGTGAAGGGATGAACAAACCATGACGCAAGTCGCTGTCGATGTAGTAGTGGCCAGGAAAAGGCGTCAGCTTCTTATTGCACAGGGCCTAGCCGCTGCAGTGTTCATTTTTTACTTGCTTGTGTCAACAGTGCTTCTCCTACTCAATGCTTACCAGGCAACTCAAAGCCGTACAACAATCACTGACTGCGTTGAAGTGACAGGTAAATGCTTCAAAGAGGGACAGCAGCGTGCTGAAAATGGCATAGAACGTCTAATCGAGGCGAATCAGTTAGGTGACCTAGAAACTCGTCGCATTGTCATCCTCTCAGTGGCATGCTCTAAGCTTCCCGAAGTCAAAAACGTCGAGGATGTGGAGGAGTGTGTGAACAACCAGTTGGAAATCGAGAAGAACAAAAACTAGCACTTTGAAGGGAGTGCATCATGGCAACAACGCAAGCAGGTTATCGAGCACTTGTCTCAACGAGCAAGTTGCTCTACACGTGGACGGTTCCGGGAGCTGACACTCAGCTTCGTCTTCGCCGAGGTCCGACAGGCTTCCTGTTGATTCACCTCGCCACACGATTCGATCGTACGGTCGAAGAGTTGCACGAGCCATTGCTCGACGACTGGGGTCATGCATTCCGTCCCATCCGAGGCTTCGTGGAACTGTCCAACCATGCCGGCGGTGTTGCAGAAGACTTGAACGCCACCGATCACCCGTTAGGTGTAGAGGGCACCTTCACTGCGGCGGACGAAAAGCGCATTCAACAGATGCTGGTGCGTTACGATGGTTGCATTCGATGGGGAGGCAACTACAACAGTCGCAAGGATGAGATGCACTTCGAGATCGACAAGCCGATGGCTGATGTTGGTCGCGTAGCCAAGGAATTGGCACGCACGAAGCGTGGCGAACTCATTCTTGATGCCAATTCCGGTCAACGCCGGCTGATTCTGTAGGGAGGTGAAAAACATGTGGACACGTGAATTCTGGAAGGCAACCTTCGAGCGAATGGTCCGCGGTGCTGCTGTTGCAGTGTCTGCCGGCTTCTTCGGAGGCGACAAGGTGTTCGACGCGATGAACGTCAATACCTGGTCAGATGCAGGTGCACTGGCCATCAGTGGTGCAGTCGCTTCTCTGCTGCTATGCCTCGTCGGAGGTACGGTCAGCGGCAACGGCCCTGCCTTCAACTCCGAAGAGGTCATCAAGTAGCCTCAACAGACCGCTGGCCCATCACCTGCCCCACAAGGGTCCCTTCAGGTGATGGGCCGGCTTTTGTTATGTTCAGAGGTCGCGCCATGGAGCAATCAGTTGGTGCATGTGCTTGACGTTGACGAGATAGTACAGCAGGTGCCTCATGGCATCGTTGGAGTGCTTCATGCTTGGTGTGTACAAACCCAGAATCTTCAGCTTAGCGTTTGCAGCCAGTCCATCCTTCGCTTTGTCCGGAATAAACCCTTTGCCCATCCCTGCTGTCTGCAAGACCACAGGACGGTTCATTCTCTCGGCTGCGAACAGTTTCGCCACACCAATGTACTCCCTCGAGATCAGGCTAATGCCCTCCCTGAAGCCTTCAGCCTTCCTGAACTCGAATGACTCGCACACAATGGTGTAGTCATGCACTTGCTGAAGCCCGAGCAGATCGTTCAGTTCCTTGTGGTGTTCATGCGGGCCTATCTGTCCGATCACGAAGTTGGACCAGACACCCGAAGCGCCGGCGAAGGGCTCATCTTGCCACATTGCCCAGCCAGTAGTACCGCCTGGGTCAAGTGCAATGATTCTCTTCATCATCTCTCCCTGTGGTCTGTGTGTTAATAGTCAAGCGGTTAGACTGCGATTAGACCTACGAAGCTATAAGGAGTAACTGAAGCCCTAGTAGCTTATCTAACTTATAGTCTATTAGGTCTAATCACTAGTCTTTACTTGCTCACTACACGAGAAGCACACGAGGCGTGTACGGTAGTCGTAATGGTTATGACCATCGATATCTGCACTACATGCGCACTTGTAATTCTGCTCCTTCAAGAGCCTGCGCTGCCTGCTTGAAACCTTGTATCGAGTATGTGAGCTGGTGCGCATCAGCTAACTCCGAGCTGGGACCTGATCTCGGCTAGCTCATTTGTGTCCTGTTCGATGCGTGCTTCGAGGACAGCTGCCCGGCGACGTAGCGAGGTAGTACGCTTCTTGATGATGATGATGCCCTTAGGGTCGTACGGGTCCTTCTTGTACTTCGGCTCTTTGAAGCGTGCGGTCTCACCATCAGTCATGAGGCGTCCCAGGATCTTCGCTTCGGCCGTCAGCCAGTGCGTCAGCACCCAGCCGCGGTCCTTGACCTTCGTGTAGTGGTAACCGTTCGCAGCAACGCGAACAGCTCCATCGGGTGATGCCTTACCTCTTGCCATCAGTCATCTCCATTCAGAGTCTTGTTGCCCATACCTGCTGTTGCACGTCGCCAGAGAAAGATCCATTCCCTAACCTCTTCGACATCAAAGAACTTGAACCTGCCGAGTGTCCTCTGAGGTTCAGGAAAGCCGATCTTGTCTCGGCGTTCTTCCCATCGGTAAAGCTGTCGCAGTGAGACGTCAAGCTCTTCTGCAATACGCGTCAAAGTCCATAGGTTCTCGAGTTCACTCATACCTCGCTCCAGTTCTTGCCAATCTTCACGTCCGTATAGAAGTTGACGTAGTCTCCTACGAGTTCCTGAGCTGATTCCACCATGCGTCGATCAAGTAGACTGGCAATATCGTCAACCATGTCAGGAGGACTGTCAACCAAAATGGAGTCGTGTACAGTGTTCCTAATATAAGCGCCAGACCCACGAAGATCCCTGCGCACACGAACCAGTGCACGAAGGCAGATGTCAGAGCTTGTGCTTTGGGGTTTGAAGGCCAAAGCTTCCTTCTTGATATCATCCCAGTTCTCCTCTGTGATTAGGTGGAAGCGCCTATGCCTACCGAATGGCGTGATGAGGTCTTCGCCTCGACGTACCTGTGCTTGAATGTCCTTCTGCCACTTCACAACGGCAGGAATGGTGTCGAAGAAGTTCTCCTTGGCAACCTTTGCTTCTGCCAGAGGCATCTTGTACTCGCCTGCGATGCTGTACTCCGTACGTCCGTAGCCGAGCCCGTACACGAAGGCCTTCACACGCACACGCACATCAGACCACTTGTCCTTGCCGAGTGTCGCGAGGTACTCTTCCTTATCAGGCAATCGAGGGAAGAGACGCGGTGTCAGTTCGTCGAACAAGTCACGGGTAGGATCGTTCAGGATCTCTCTGAAAAATTCATCCTGGGCGAAGAAGGTCATAGTGCGAAGCTCTGCGGACTTGTAGTCAGCTTGTACGAAAAGGTTCTCTTTTCGTCCAGGGATGTACAGCTTCTTGATGTCGGTATCACGAACGATGTTCTGCAAGTTCGGATTGCGCGAAGCCAGGCGACCAGAAGTTGATCCATGGAGCATATAGGTCGAGTACACACGACCCTTGTATAACCGCTTCGCAGGGCCCTTGACGTACGTACCGAAGAGCTTGGCCTCACGCCTGTGCTTCAGAAGTGTTGAGCAAAACTTCCAGAGTGCGGTCTCCTCACCAATCTTCGGATGGTCGACTAGCTTCTGCAGCGTTTCCTTATCGGTAGATGCAACCTTTACTCGGAGGAAAAGAA
>JBKJTP010000052.1:0-10989 GCA_046590195.1 Kapaibacterium sp. (SeqCode)
CAAATCGGTCACGCGAGGTAGCTGCGATGTATCAGCTTGCAAAGCAACTGAGACGACATGTCCGCTCTTGGGTCCGGTAGATCTTAAACTAGTACCGTTCGTTTCGCGCGTTGCTACATAGGGCGAGTGCAGAAACTGGATCGAAGTGTGCTTACCCATAAAGTCGAACGAGTGCCATTCGTTGGGTGCGAGAGTATCGGCGAGAGCGTTTGCCCAGATGGCTTCTTTCGGAATAAACAGCTGCGAGTGTTGGGAAAACACGCCTGGCGGAATGTCATACTCGGCCACGAGAGTACTCTTATCCTGATAGATCTTCTCGTATGGCGAGCCTCCTACCCATTTGTTCTCGCTCGAGTAGCCAGCCTTTGTGCCCTCGATGCGCTCAGCCTGAAAGCTCGGTTCTTCGGGGAAGAATCGTGCAAGCTCTTGCGCCGAGCGATACGGATGAAGCCCAGTGATCGTATTCGGTGAAGTGCTTTCGTGAAACACCAGCTTCCAGCTTTGTTGCTGTATGGGTTGCACGATACCACCGAGCAAGGAGCCCATCGAATACGACGTATCGACATACGTGTACTTCGCTACGGGTGCATCGGACCTGCTGTATCTCAAAGATGGCCGCTCACGCTTCGATTCAATGATCTCGAACGGATACGTCTTCTCCTTCGCGATCTGCTTGATGATAGATGGGCATTCGTAACCGATGATCGCTATGAAGCCAAGGTCGGGTTGAACATTCGTGACTTGATCCTTAAAGAAATATTCGCCGTAAGCTCCAGTCTCTCCTATCGCGGCTGATAGTGCTGCAGCTTCGAACGTACGCGAATGAGCACCGACATAATTGCCCCTGATATACTTCAGTGCGTAGTCAGAGATCATCAGTTCAAGCAATAGCTTCGACTTATTTCTCACGACTACATCTTCAGCATAATGCGCAAGCAAGACGACTGGCGTGAAGAAGTAGTACTGGTATCGCGGTGAATCGAACTCGTTGAGCCCGTACTTCGCGACTTGATCGATCCAGTGCAAGAGATACTCCTTCGATTCCTTTTGGATCTCCTTCGATGATTGACCCGTGAACCACTCACTCCCTTCAAGCTCAGGCCACACTTCGCTCATGAGAAAGAGCGAGGAATAATACATCAGGAAGTGATTCTCTGTATCTCCGCGATAGGGAGTGAGATGCTTCCATGCCTCACGGATGCTCTGCTTCAGCGTGTCATGCATGATCTCCTTCGTCGAATGATAGAGCCCAGTCATGCCATACATCCAGAACATGTCGCCGTACTCTTTATAGAGCATGGTATCGAGATCGCGGTAGGCGCGCTCTACGTTAGTGCTCGTGCGAAGACGCGCAGCGGTTACAGCAAAGTTCAGTCGATGCTGACTATTTGAAAGCGAGCGTAATATAGCTTCATCTTTACTCTCTGGCTGCGCCATTGCGATGGAAGCGCCACATAGCCACACGAGAACGACGAGCAGCTTCCTCATTCGATGATCGCGGTTTTGATCGTCCAGACTTGCGACATCGGCAGCGCCATGAAGCGCCAGTCCGCGAGATCCTCGCTGATCCAAATGCCTTCGCCGAGTGTGCCTGCTAGGACATGCTTACCGACAGTAGCAAGCGAGTGTACATTCCTGGGACCTTCGAAATTGATAGGGTCGTCGAGCATTGAAACTCCAACCCCACTTTGTCCTGCGACGATATAGCCAAGTCTCTCGGGCCAATAGCAGATATCCCAGAGCGCGGACGTTGTGGTAGCGGTTCGACTAACGTTTTGCCTGTATCCCGTCATCGAGAGCGAAGAATCACCACCGAACAGAACGAGATCTTTGAATTGCATTGCAACTCTGATCGCTTTTGGACTATGTTCCATCAAGCGCCATGACACTGCATCGTTCTCCGAGTAATAGAGGCCGTCTTCTGTGCACGCATAAAGCAGTTCATCGAACCAGTACACACGAGATGTATATGGCTGCTTGATCCCCTTGTGCGCAGGCTTCCAGGTTATCCCGGCGTCGGTGCTTTTGATCATACCATGCGCGGTTGCTGCAATGATAATATTACGCTGCTTCGGATGCACGAGAACATCCATCACTTCGGCAACGCGCCAATCGGTCATGACTTTCCAGGTCAGACCATGATCGTTGCTCTTGAGGACTCCGTTGCCGGCGGCGAGATAGAGTGTGCGGCCATTCGAGTCATGATCCATGGAGAACGCCTTGATGTGGCGCCAGCCAAGTTGCAGCCACGTGCGGCCAGTGTCATCGCTTTGCCACAATCCTGAGCCTAGCGAACTGCCCGCCATGAAGTTGGAGGGATCATCGTTGCCAACAACAACTGCATAGATGCGCATGTGCTTCGCGATCGTGAGCGAAGGGGCAGCGAGCACACACAGCAGCAGCAGCCAGCGGATCAAATCAGGACGTTATAAGCAAAGTGCTAGAATGGGACGACTTCTCCTTTGAAGCGGATCTGACCGTGAAAGCCTTCGATGCGCGGCGAGAGTGTAAGCTTACCATCCTTCACTTGCGCGCCGAGTATATGTTTAACGACGAGCGTGACGAACTGTGCCCATCCCCAGACAATAATGCCTGTTGGCGGCAGTGGTGGTGTGGGACGATATCCGTAGAACTCGAACCAGCTTCCGCCTTGCCGCGCTCTGCGTGTAAGCCAGTCGATCGCGCGAAGAGCCATCGGTACATTACCGGCTTCAAGATATGCCGCAGCCATATAGCCAGTTGCGAAAGGCCATGGACCGGGTGAATCAGGCTCTGAAAGTACGTTGTACCTACCATATCCTCCGCCCTCCCAGTTCTGCGACCAGAGCATCTCGAGCACTTCAAGTGTGCGCTTCGCGACATCGCTCTTTCCATCGATCAGACCGAAGCAGATCGGAAAGACCTCGCTGGCATCCGGCTCCCAGAGTGCATGGCCTTCGGACGCGAGCGGCATCCCCGGTGGTACGAACTTGCGGAAGAAATCCTCATCGGCGATGCTGTGATCGATGCGTATCTCATACTGCACGTTCCCATCGAGCAGGCGTCGCTTAATGATCCTGTCATTGTCGATGAAGGTATACTTCTTATCATGGAGGAAGGTGTTGCGAAGTCGTTCGCCTGCTTCCTTCCACCGTATTGCACTAGCCTCGTCGCCAGCGATCTCGGCGATCTGTGATGCTGCTTCGAATCCCAGAATGCCAAACGTCTGATGCGATACGTCATAGCCTGGCAGGATACCCATCGATTCCATTCGCTCCCAGATATCCCGAGATGCTCGAAGAAGGTGATTGTTTGAATCAGTATACTCGGGACGGAGCAGGTATTCCGCGATCGCTTTGAGTCGCTCGTAATGCTCTTTGATCAGCGAATCGTCACCTGTCCATGAGTAGTAGGTGAGATTTGCTTTGAGAATCTCACCATTGTTATTGAGCTCCGCATGCTGGCCACCTCTGAACCTGCTCGACTCCATGGCCATGCCTTCCGCATTCGTGAGTCGTGTGAGAATGTTATGAAGTACCGCACGAGATGTCTTGGCATGTCCGGCAAAGAGCAATGCCTCCGCTACCATCGATGCGTCGCCAGACCATTCAAAATTGTACTGCCAAATGCTGGCGTCGAACTTACCCGATTCCGCGACCGCTGCACGCAGACCCGCTGAAGAGATCTTGAACAATCGCGCGATCTCAGAATTGATCGCTACATCACCACTATATTCGACATGCGCAGCATTCAGCCAATAGTGCTGCTCGTGAACAAGCGCATTCTCGCGACGGTGATTGGGATGGACGTCGTTTGTGTCGATCTCATAATAGAAGCTCGTTGCAGCTTTCCCTTTCACTCCTGCTAGTGTGATCGTCAGGAAGCGCTCGTTCTGCTCTGCGCGATCGGAGGTCCAGATGCGACACTTTGCATAGCCAGTTGCCTCGAGACAATTTTCGCTGATCGAGAACCAGTTGAATAGTGCGTTGCTCGCGTACAAGGCAACTTCCACCTTCACTTCCCCATGTACGCCTTCGATCTCGATATCGCGAACGAGAAACGCTTCATTGAATGGGCATCGGAATGTCTCGCGGACGCTAAGATCACCAGCGTTCCATGTTGCAGTTACGAGGGGCTCTATCGCTTCAAGATCCCATGAGACACGCAGATCATCTCGTTCTGGCTTGTACCGGACTCCATTGTGTATCAACGTGAGCTGAGTGCGCTCTAAGCCGTACTCGGGATGGAAGAGCAGCGTCGACCACTTGCGTGAAAAGTGCGCTGGATCGGAGAGCAACAGTCCAAGCGGCGTACATCCATCGTCTTCGCTCCATTGTATCGCACACTGTATCTTTCCATTTCCAAGGAAGAAATATTGTGTGTTCGGTAGATTCGTTTCGAAGTCCGGGTGAAGGGACTGCTGCGATAAATGTGAGTTCAATGATCAACGGGATGAACCCGCAGAAATAAATGGCAATGCAAGACAACGACTCAACGAAGCGGCTGTAGTTGTGAGCAGACTACTTACCGATACTCATGACGAAAACATAGAGCCCAATGATCGCGAACACGCCGATCCAGCACGCGACAAACCCGACAATATCTTTGCGGGTCGGTTTCCAGAACTCCCAATCCGTGCCGGGAAAGACCTTGTCCTGCTCAACAAGATCAGGGTTCGCGATCTTCTTCTCAACTTCAATACGGTCGATCTCGGGATCTGCATGCGCTGGAGTGTGAACACGCGCGTAGAAATCGCGAAGCACAGCTTCATCGTTTCGCCTTGTCAATAGGCTAACGAGAAAGAGAACAACGAATGGGAAAATAATGTCAAATCCGAACGACGCAGTAGAAAGCGCCGCTTTTGAAAAGCTTGCTAGCTCGACGCCAAAGAGCGAGATGATCCACAACTGGAATTTGAAGATGCCTTTGCCTTCCTTCTGCGAGTTTGGATCATTGGGATCCTGACGCACGACGGTCTCATAGAATACTCCGGTAGGGGCTTCTCGATTGATCTTTTCGATCTGCTCGCCCACACGCGCTGCCGCACCCGTCTTCACATCATCCTCCTTCGCGCTGACCATCACAGTCTCGCTTCGGCCTTTCGTCTCGAGCATCAATGATTCCGCCGTCCTTGCATCTTTGAATGCAGGTACGAGATTAGGCACCACCACAGTTACCATGATCGAGAGCAGCATCTGCGTTACCACCGCCTTCGTGGTTAGTCTGCGCCAGAAGTAGACCAGCCATATAGCCGGGCCGATGATCGTGCCGATCGAGAGCACGTACTTGAAGACGACAAAGATATCATCTGTGATATAGGCGAAAAAGATGCCGCCGATCAGCACAACGAAGATCACCAATCGCCCGACGATCATTTGCACTCGTTCAGTGGTGTCCGGCTTAAGCGGCAATAGAATATTCTTTGTGAATGCTGCCGACCACTCCAGGCTCGATCCAGCTTTCGATGCCATGTTTGCGGCAAGGACGGACGCGATCATGAGGCCGACAAAGCCAACACCAAGCAGATCCTGTGTCATCGTACCCCAGATGAAGGTGGCATCTGAGAGTTGGCCCTGGTACAATGCGTAGGCGATCATGCCAGTGAGCGCCCAGCCGATCATCACGAATCGTTTAGCAAATGCACCGCTGACCATTCCGATGCGTGCTGCGTCGTCATCCTTAGCCGCACCGCCAACGGTGAAGCTTCTCGGCGCAAGCCCGATCAGGTTCACGATCACCATCGTGAGCACAAAGTACCATGTGTATTCGCTGCCCACCCCAGAGCCGAAGAGATCGAACATGCTGTCGGGTACTTTCGCGTGCAAACCTTCGAAGCCTCCAAGCGCCGCGAGTCCCACAGGTATGAGCGCTGTCGATAGGAACAAGATCATAATCCCCTGCAAGACATCTGTGAACGCGGCGGCGAAGAGACCGCCCATCATCACATAGGCTGCAGTAACAAGACCGTATAAGATGTAGAAAGTAGTGATGTCAAGATACGAGACAGAAGCGTAGATCTCTCCCTTCTTGTCCTGCTCTTGCAATACCTTCAGCCGCGACTGCAAGCTCTCATCCAGCGGAGCGAGCTTCGCTTGTGCATCGAGCGATCGCATCTCACGAAATGCATACACAGCTTGCTTTTCCTCGGAAGTGTACTCTACCTCTGGCTTTACCATCACCGCCTGCATCGTCTTGCCAGTGATCAGGTAGCCGATCGACGAGCCGTAGATCGCAGTAAGTAGCAGGTAGCCTGCGAACAGGCCGCTGAGGAATTTCGATTGGAAGCGATGCTCATAGATATCCCCCGGCGCTACGTATCTCGCGCGACGTTGCAGCACTGAGCTGAACCAATAGAACGGTGTAATGAAGAGCACGAGGTTCTGAAACCAGACGCCAGATAGTCCTTGGCGGTAGATCTCTCGGGTCACTCCGGCTGCCTGGTCAGCCGAGACCATGTTGCCAAAGTTCAGAAAGCTCATCATCCATTTGCCGAAGCTGCGGTCGGCCTGGAAGAAGTCCTTGGTGTTCTTCACCTTCTTCTGCGCGTAGCGGCCGATCCAGATCAGCGCGAGCAGATAGATGAAGATAATCGCACAGTCGATTATGTGAAGTCCGAGGAAATACATGAGCGAAAGTTCTTCGGGAAAGGATGATGGTGCGCATAATATACCTCCGGAAATTCGTCGAAGCTTATTTTTCGCTACGAATTTCCGGATCGATCCTTTCGGAATTCTATCCCAGAGGGTCAAGTTGACCCGTTACATCCATCCCGCTAAGAGTATACGTAGAAGCATCATGGCCAACACTATCCCGCAACCGCAGCATCCGACATCCGAAGAGTCCTGGTCCGGCTCCGAGGAGCTACGCGGACAAGGCATCTCGCTGACGAAGTTCAATTTCCCAAAGGACGAACGCCGCCTCGGAGGCGATTTCACTGTCGACGAGAACGTCAAACGCTTACTCCGCTTCTTCCTCTTCGAGCGCTTCACGCTCCGAGCATTGGCTGGATGGGCCATGGGCACCCCGGAATTCGAGGTGAAAGTGGAATATGGCCGCCATATGTACTGGCATGCGGAGGCTGGGATGAAGCTTCGGACCCGCCTCACCGAGCTTCGCACAAGCGAGGAAGTGACCGACCGCTTCAACTCGCCAGAGATAGAGGAGTTCTTCAACGAGATCCTTTACTCGGATTCTCCTGCGCATTTCCTGGCAGCGATCTATGGTGTGGTGCTGCCTCATATGGAGCGTGCCTACCGCGAGCACGCAGAGCATACTTGCCAGGTCGCTGATGCGCCGACGATCCGTGCGATCCGGCATATCCTCGATGACTACCGCGACATGATCCAATGGGGCAATGCCGCAAAGCAAGCTTACATCGATGGCGGCTACAATGAAGGCAGCATCACGAAGTGGCAGTATCACATCGAGAAGTTGCTTCGCTCTTTTGGTGGAGTGACTGGTGCAATGCCGAAGGCAGAACGTCCAGAGGTGCTTCGCTCAACAGGTAAGCCACCCTTCGAACGCTCGATCATCGCTACACGCGATCCACGCTTCAAAACATTCGAGCACACATACGAGTATCACGTTGCCGATCAGGGCAAGCTGGAATATGCGACAGAGTTTGATGAGACCCGACTGAATCTCGTACGCACACAGCGCGACGAGATGGATGCGATCGAGACGTTCGGCAATGCGCTTTACGAGATCAAGGATGTGCCGTTTGGCTTCGACTATGATATGTCGCGCATCATCTGGGATGAGACCCGCCATACTGAGCTGGGACATAAGTCATTGCAGGCGCTCGGCTACGATCCATATGATCTGATGAATCGCTTGCTTGGCATCAAGGTGCGCAGCAAGATGCCGGCGGTCTATTCGTTCGCGGAGATCAATCTCTTCGGTGAGGCGAACATCGTGCAGGAAGTATTGCGGTATTCACGCGAGGCCTATTCGAAGGGCGACGAGCTGACGGGCCGTGTTTTTGATTTCGTGAATGCCGATGAGCGCACTCATTTGACGAAGGGTGTTCGCTGGCTAAAGCATATCTTCCAGACTGACTCCGTTCAAGAGATCGAGGAGAAGACGAAGAAGATCGCGATCGATCGATTGCTCCAGCTAGGCATTATCGATCATGATGTTGCGCTCAAGATCACCCATCGCGAGCTCGCGAAGATCATTGGGGAGTGATCGCTCAGAAGTGATAGCTCCCGCTCACCATAGGTATCAGCTTGAACTCCGTACCGAAGACGTATTCGCCGAGTGTCTTGCCGCCGCGGGCATTGCCTGAAGTAAAGAGTGAGAATACGAGGCCGGCGTCGATCGTAAGCGATTCATCGAAGTAGCGCATCGAGACCACTGCCGGCACGATGTCAAAATCGCTGATGAAGAACATCTCCGCCTGAAGCTTGAGATTGTCTCCAGCGCGCATTGCCGCACCGACGGCCAGCAATGGGTTCTCCGCGGTGTAACTCACTCCGAGCGTGTCCTCTTCGTTCTTCATTGAGTAGCCGCCAAGGATCGACAGGTGAGATGATTCATCACCATACGTGACGACAGCAAAGGGGAATGCGATGCGGGTCACCTTCACAACCTCGCTATACACGCCCTGCATCCCCACTGCGAATCCGAAGAGCTCGGTCTGGATCGGCGTGATCTTAATGCCTGTCGTGCCGGTCAATACCTGAGGATTTAGGAATGGCGCGAAGACGCCGCCACCATTGAAGCTAAGCCAATCGGTGATGCCATAGTTGAACTGCAAGCCTGCGACCATATAGCTTGCGAGGAAAACATGACCTTCGCCAAATGCACGTGCGGTTGGCGTGATAAACGTCTGCGATGCACGCCGATCGAATGCGGAGAAGTAGGCTGATGACCGAAAGTCCTCACGGAGGTCTCCGGAGCCTGACCAATTCTCCACATAATTGATCTTCGGATACTTGAAGAAGAGATTGCCATACGGTGTGTACATGATCACGTTCGCCGTGTCATCGAACTGATAGCGATTTCCTTTGAAGACGTCGTGATCCTTTGTTCGAATGGTCGAGGGAGAAGATTGCTTCGTACGCGAAAGGTGCTTCGTCAATTGCTGCGACTGGAAGTCGATCGCATTGCGTGTGGAGATCGTACGGATGTCGTCCTTGAGGATGTTGTTGAACCGATAGTCCTCAACGAAGATGATATGGGCGATCGGTATCTCGAGACGTCCGTTGCGCGTATCAACGATAACGCGATCCGGCACTGGACGCGCCAGGATATAAGCGGTAAAGCGCGAGCTATCCTTCAGCGTTAGCTTGACGAGATAATCCTTGTCGAGATTCTCAGGCTTGATCTGCGCGTGAGCCGCAGATGCGAAGCATATAAGGAGAACTGATTGAATGATCGATCGAAGGGACACAGAAGCTTGGATTATTTCTTGGCAGGTGACTTTGATTTTGTAATCGGCGACTTGACAATTGGCGTCACCGACTTGACAACTGGGCGTGACTTTACTCGCTCAGGATTCTCGCTAACGAACTGCTCCCAATTCTTGAAGGCGCCGGTGGCCGTGGTGTTCATGCGATAAGCATGTGTCACAGCGACCGCCAGCGCATCGAATGCATCAGCTAGCTTCTTCTCCGTCGCCGGGATCTTCAGAATAGAACGGATCATGTACTCGACCTGAGGCTTCGACGCGTTGCCATTGCCGGCAACAGCGCGCTTGACCTCACGTGGGGAATATTCCGTCGTGGGGACCTGGCGAAGGACAGCCGCCAATATCGCAACCCCTCGGGCGTGGCCAAGTTTCAGCGTTGACTGAATGTTCTTATCATAGAACGCGGTCTCGATCGCGAATTGGTCGGGGTTCGTCCGCTCGATCACAGCCTCCAATCGCTTATAGATCGTCTCAAGACGCATGGGTAACGTCGAGATCTTCTTCGACTCGATCGTCCCATACTCGATGATCTTGATCTTCGAGCCCCTCCCTTCCGATTCTATGACTCCATAGCCGGTAACCAACGTACCAGGATCGACCCCAAGAATCACCATTTACACACCATATTTAGGCTGTGGAAAACTATTTTTTATGCCTGCGAGAATAAAACGGCGAATTTGAGCTGAAATCGCATGCCGCTGACTGACGGTCAGTCAGTGACTGTGAAACATTTTTATGCCGAATCGTATTTCAGACCGTCTATCGGAAATGCTACTCAAAGGTAGAACACTACGGTCAGTAGCGACATGCAGAGCTTCAACCATACAATGGGAATCACAGAACGTAAAGAGCGCGAGCGCGAGGCCAGAAGGAATGCGATCCTCGACGCGACAGAACAGGTAGTCAAAGGCAAAGGCTTCGCCACGGCGACAATGGATGACATCGCAAAGGCCGCCGAACTAGCCAAGGGCACCGTCTATCTGTACTACAAATCTAAAGAAGAACTGATGGTCGGCCTCATGATCCGAGGAAATGACATCCTGTTCGAGATCTTCAGTGACGAGATCAAGAAGGCTGATTCTCCTTTTCAGAAGTTGCAACTTACAGGCGAAGCCTACTGGAATTTCGCCCATGAGAATCCCTTTTACTTCTCGCTTCACCTTAGCGATCACATGCCGCAGAATTTCGGCCAGATCAACTCAGACATGATCGCAACGCTCCAGGAGCGCAGCACAGAGATCTGGAGGCTGCTTGTCGATCTGCTTGAAGGCGCAAAGCTGGAAGGCATGGTCAAACAGGAAGTTGATAGCTTCTCCGTCGCGATGCTACTGTGGCTCAACTCGATGTCGGTGCTTCGCATGAATCACAAGATCAAGTCGATGCCGAACAATGTTTACGCAGATCGTGAGGGCTACAACCCATGCCACGTCAATTTCCGTGACATGTACGATCTGAACAACACGATCCTCATGCACGAGATCGCAACCGAACGCGGCATCGAAGAACTCGGCCCGATCGCGTGGCCGCAGAACACGCAAAAGCTCAATAGCATGGTCAACTGTACCGACCGTGGCAATATGTCGATCGGGACTTTCGCC
>JBKJTP010000066.1:0-5369 GCA_046590195.1 Kapaibacterium sp. (SeqCode)
GGATTATCCTGGTGCGTCATACTCTGGCTATAGGATCTATCGCGCTGATGCTGGATCTGAGAACTACAAGGAGATCACCTCAACCCCGGTGATCACCGTAACTCCGATCGGTGCACCCCAGCCTGCACTGCCAAGCTATCACGATACAACGATCGTGAACTACGAGCAGTATAAGTATCGCGTCGTGGGGATGTCCGCTTTTGCGGAGAAGAGCGATCCGGGAGAGGTCGCCGGATACGGACGCGATCTCACTGCGCCACCTGCGCCAAGCATTCAGAATCCGGAGCAGACCGGTCGCGGGCGTGTGCAGCTCAAGTGGACAATGCCAGATGGAGCCAGTCTCTCCGACTTGAATGGCTTCGTCGTCGCTCGCAGTGCTTCCACAGTTGGCGGTTATGTGCAGTTAACACCGCAGCAATTGCCAAAGGGTGCGCGAGAGTTTACTGATAATGCTGCGACGCAAGACGAACCATATTATATGGTAGGCGCAGTTGATACGGCTGGAAATGTCGCGCCATCGCTATCGGCGTATGTTGTTATCATCGACTCCTTGCCGCCTGCGCCTCCAAAAGGATTGCGTGCATCGGTTGACACGACTGGCATCGTTACGCTTCGCTGGAATCTCGGACCTGAACCCGACATCGTCGGCTACCGCGTACTATGGGCGAATGACCCTACGCATGAATTCACGCAGCGCACGAATGTCCCAATACAGGATACATTCTTTGTGGATACGATCAGCTTAAAGTCGCTGACGCCTTATGTGTATTACCGCGTAGCAGCGCTCGACGATCGGTACAATCACAGCGAGATGTCAGAGATGCTGCTGGTGAAGCGCCCAGATATCATCCCGCCTGATGCATCGGTCTTCAGCGATGTCTTTGTGACAGATAGTATGGTCGATCTGCGTTGGAATATCTCAACAAGTCATGATCTCATGGAGCAGCGGCTCTATAGAAGGGAAGGGGAGAGCGGTACCTACAGGCTGCACAAGACTTTCGGCCCGCGCGTCAACTCGTTTATCGATCGCGATGTGAAGCAAACCGTTACTTATGACTATCAGCTTGAGACATCAGATAGCGCAGGGCTCGTCAGTGAACGAGCGATGGCAGTTCGCGGACGCCCGTACGACCCCGGCACACGGCCGGATGTGCAGGGCTTGCAAGCAGCGATCGATAACTCAGGAAACATTAGAGTATCCTGGAGTTATCCAAAACCACCACAAGAGAAATACTGGTATGTGCTCTACCGCTCGGTTGGCGATCATGAGCCTTCGCCATATAAAGCGATCGAGCAAGGCAAGACCGAGTTCGTTGACAACAGCTTGCCAGCAAAAGGCTTGTACAAGTATGCTGTGCGAGTGAAGACTACGAAGGGTGGAGAGTCGATGATGACGCCAGTCGTTACGGTCAACATTAAGTAAGAAGACCAAACCTCCTAAACGAGAACAGCATCTACGTAGGATCGTGGGCGATCCGTAGATGCTGTTCTCGTTTAAACCGGTTTACGCAATAGCAGCGACTACTTCTTCGTTGCCTTCGGCTTGGTCAGGATGATCTCCTTGTTCTTCGCTGCTGATTCGTAGATCGCTTCCACGATACGCATGCGCCGAGCCGCTTCTTCTCCGCTCGAGATGAGTGGCACCATCTCCTTCAGCATGTTCACGAAGTGGCGAAGCTCATTCTCGTACGACTTCTTGTATAAACCGACAGGTGTCTGTGCCTTTGCGGGTGTGAGGTTCACAAGACTACCATGCACGTTCTTCAGCACCTTGAGCGGATTGATAAAGGCGCTGCCCTTATCGCCAAAGACATTGCAGTAGAAGAAGTCGCCTTCACGATGGAACGTCCATGAGACCTCGATCGTGAGCGTCACCCCATTCGCCAGACGTGCGAACACCGCAGAGCTATCCTCAACATTCTTTGTGTGTAGCTGAAAGTTGGAAGCAGTTACCGAGATCACTTCCGGATAATTCTGAAGCCACAGTGCCATATCGAGCATGACGATACCCATGTCGAGGAACACACCGCCACCCGACTTATCGCGCTGCACCTGCCATGGCGATGCAGAAGATTGCTGCTTCAGCCATCCTGACTTGATGTAGTAAAGCTTCCCAAGTTCGCCGTTCTCGATGAACGTCTTGAGGAGCATCGTGTCAGGGCGGAAGCGGTTGTTCATTCCAACCATCAGTCGCTTATTGTACTTCTTTGCCGCATCGACCATCTCCTGCGCTTCTTTGTAAGTGCGCGAGATCGGCTTCTCGACGAGCACCTCGAGCCCGCCTGCCATCGCAGTGATGGCGAGGTGCTTATGTGTATCGGTCGATGAGCAGATGTCGACAGCCTTCAGGCCGTTCGAGACAGGCGAGTTCAGCAGATCCTCGATCGAGGTGAAGCTATTCGCGATGCCAGCGCGCTGCGCTACGGCCTGCGCCTTGCGCTTGTCGGGATCGACCACAGCGACGATCTCCACATCCGTCATCTTCTGCAAGATCGGAAGATGAACTACCTGGCCAATATTTCCGCAGCCAACGAGGGCAAGTTTGACTTTCTCCATTCAACATCTAGATTAAAGAACGCTGCCGGCGCTTCCTGGCGCCTGATCTCTCAGCGACGCCGGGATGTCCCAGATTCTCCTACAAAAATAGCCCATTTTGGACGCTCGGCATTAGTATTCATCTAATTGAGGTATTGAGGGGCGTTGTGACAGAGAACTTGTTGCAACGCTTTTGCAAGTCGCGGGTTTTCTGTATTGCTATCGCGGGCACGACCCAATACGACCCGCTACTGGCCCAATACTCCCCGCTACTCATCGTTACGAACCGTTATGAAGAAGTCGTTACTGGTCATTTTCGCATTCATGCTCGCGCCGCTCATGGCTAACGGGCAAACACCGATCGAGCGTGAGATCGAGCAGCTTGGTTTTAAGTCCGTTGGCTTTAAGATCGCTTCTGCTCCGAAGGCGACTGTTGCCGTTGCGGCACCTGCCGCTGAAGAGCCAAAGATGGAAGTGAGCTTCAGACACGATGACGTATCGATACTTCCGCATACACTATCTGACACGAACGTTACCGTTTATAGCAAGATCACGAACCTGACGCAGGAGCCGCTCAATATCGGCTTTGTGCGCGTTCAATCACTGCCAAGCCTCTGGACGACCAGTGTCTGCTTTGGCAGCAATTGCTATGTCGATTGGGTAAGCTTCGTAGAGGCCTCGAACATTCCATGGGGGCCAGGCGAGGCACGTGATCTCGTATTGCACGTCCGCACGCCGCCAGGGGCGCAGGGCACTGGCAATGTTCAGCTGACGCTCTTCCCGTCGGGTACTGCAGATTCGATCACGGTAACGTACACGATCACCATGGAGGCTGTGCCGGTGACGCAGTGCCGCTCCTTCTGGTTTCCTAACCCATACGAAGGCGAGGTAAGACTTCAGGATTTCAGCATTGCTAATCCAGAGCTCTTCGATATCGAGCTTACTAGCGATACAGAGTATCCAACGTATCCCGGCGACCCGTTCAAGGTAACGTTCTGCCTGAAGCAGCCAGATGGCCAATTGCATTCAACCCAGATCACTTTTGTAACCGATAGTGGCAGCTTCTCCCGCGACGTCGCCATGCAGTCACCAGCCTCGAGCGTCGTTCCGAGCAAGGCAAGTAATTCAGGTATCCGAATCGTCAGCGTATCGCCGAACCCAGCTTCCACTTCGAAGAATGTTGAGGTCAATCTGGAGAGCGCTCGCTCAGCCAGCGTCTCGTTTGCGATCGTCGATCTCTTGGGCCGTGAGCTTAGCACTTCGAATGCGATCACAAGTATCGGCGCCTCAAGCACAAAGCTTGCCGTTGAGGAGCTTACGGTCGGCAGCTATATTCTCCGGATCAAGGAGAATGGCCAGATCGTCGATCAGACTAGCTTCAATATCGCACGATAAAAAGTCACATCGTCATCGTTTTTCGACAGAGGCCCCTCGGGGCCTTTTGTCATTTATTGCCTTGGAGTCGAGGCTTTTAATATGCCTCGGCCGTATCATTCTGACAAAGAAGCCGAAAAAGCTCTTCCCTCAAAGGCAAAAGCAGACAAGTCAAGTATATCTCTGGCTATCTTTTCCACCATTTATCCATGATTGAGGTGCGGCGCGTCACAAGCGCCACGGCTTATTAACAGGGAGGAAATACTATGCAAGAGGTACGAAACTGGCCAATAAGCTCAGTAATCACCAGTTCTAAGCGCCAACCGCTATTCTGTGGATGGGCGTAAGGATAAGATGTGGCTAACCTCAGCCTAATTCACAACTTTATCAACAGCCTCGTTGGTAACTTCGTAGGAGCTTAACTGACGCGGTTTTGTAACCCAAATGCACGCGTGGACAAGTTCTCGGAACAGGGGGTAGGGTTCAGCGTTCAGCGGCTAGCGTTCAGCGTCAGCGGCTAGCCGCTGAACGCTAGCCGCTGAACGCTACCCGCTGAACGCTAGCCGCTAGCCCTCAAAGCTTCGGCCGGATCAACACGCTAACAGTATCCCTCGCTGAGCTACCGAAAACGCCCAATCCGCCTTGCACGTGATTGAGTGAAGGCTGATAATTGCCGCGGCTACCGATCACCATTCGATGATAGTCGAACCAGTTGCTATCCAGTGCATGGATAGCAATATGATTTCTACCGAAGTGGCTGATCAGGCTTGGTACGATCCGGAAATCCGGCGATGTACGGAAGAACGAGTAGCGGCTCGACGCAGCTGTGTCAACTGGCGGTCCTGGCGGTGGATTGCGGATCTTGTTGCCATCAGCGACATCAAGCGAGGTGACCTGCATCAGGTATTGCGTGTGAGTAGGGTCACCCGGTCCCGCTGTCAGTGTATAGACAAACTGTCCGTAATTATTCGTGTCGAGATAGAGTACTCGAGTTGACGGCAAGCTATCGTTGAGTCCGGTGTAGCTAATAGACTTCGGCACCACCGTCGATGACTTCAGTAGATGTTCACCGGCTCGAACCTCGATGTCGTACTTCCGTCCACCTTCGATGACGTGGTCGGGGAGATAGTAACGTCCCTTGCGGCCGACTATTGGCAGCAGTGTGAATGTCTCGCCGTTCGAAGTGATCGTGATATCCGCTCCTTCGATCGCGATCGCATCATCGTCGATACGTTCGCCGAACGGAGTCGTCCGCTCGAGGATCACGCTGTCAAGTCGCTCACCTTCGAACAAGAATGCGGAGAGGACAAGCTCTTCTTCGTATGCAGAATCAATCGCGCCATCGCAGCCGACAAAGATCCCAGATGCAGTAACGAAGAGCGCAAGTAGTGTGAGTTGTAGCTTTTTCATAGTTGTGTGGCGCTTAGAAGGAGACTTGCAGTCCGAACGTTGGAAGAATA
>JBKJTP010000225.1:0-15621 GCA_046590195.1 Kapaibacterium sp. (SeqCode)
TGTTCTTCGAGCCTTGAGCCGTCTTGTTAAGCTTGGTGAGCAATCCGCTTGGCAAACCGATCTCGAAGAGACCGAAGAGGTTCAACGCGAACATGATGAAGATACCGGCAACGACGAGATTGACCGCGGCATTTGAAGCAAAGTCAGCAAGCGCAGTGCGGCCGAGGAACGTCGTCAGCAATAAGCCGAGCGCGACGAAGGTAAAGATGATACCAAAGCCATAGAGCGATGCATCCTTCACCGCTTCCTGACGTGAGCCAGCATTACGCTTGGTGAAGAACGACACTGTGATCGGCACCATCGGATAGACGCACGGCGTGAGCAGGGCACCAAGACCAGAGAGGATGGCGATCAGCATGAAATTCCAGAACGTCTTCTTCTCTTCCTTCTCAGCGCCAGTCAGTCCTGCTTCTGCAGGCTGAACATTCGTATGATCGGATGACGGCGGAGTCGTCGATGTGAGCGACGAAGCAGTTGAGGTTGTGTCGGTGGCTGTCAGAGTAGCCGCCGCTGTATCGAGCGCAGCTTTGTCCGAAGCCGGCTTGATGTCAACGGTGATCGACTTCTGACCGAGGATCGCCACCATCGGCACATCGAATGTACGATCAGGGAGACACACCGTCTCCGAGCATGTCATATACTTGACCTGCAACGCAAGTGGAGTCTTTCCAGGCTTTGCACCTGGCTTCACCTTCATCGTTACCGTGAGAGTGAATGGGCCGTAGTGCGCCTTCGTCATCGCGCCGAAGTTCTCATCGAACTTCTCAGTAGGCTTTGGCGATTCGGCGATCTTTACAACCTCATAGGTACTCGCAAGTTCTGCCGGAACAAGGACTTCCATCGGCGATGGGCCTGCGTCCGGATCCATTGATGGGCTGTAGGGGTGCCATGCTTTGCTGCCCTTGGCATTCAACGTGACCTTGAAGGTCTTACCGGCAATGATCGAATCCTTCGGATTCGCCTTCATCGTAAAGACGAGCGAATCCTCCATCAACTTCTTCTCAAGGCGAATCTTCTTCGCCTGTGCGAAGAGCCCAGTTGTGGATACGAGAACAGACAGGATGGCTAGGCGGCCGGCGACCTTACGGACCATAGACGAGACGTGCGCTTTTGCTCTGTATTAGCCCAATTTGCTCGATTTGTTTCAGCCGCGGTCGGCGAAACTACAGCTCAGGGAGGGCCTTATTTTCGTTAGAGCTAAACTTGCCTGCTATGTTAGCCGTTCCTTTTGGACAATGCATGTAACGAACGGCCAAAACAGTACGCAATCCTACTTTTCTGAGGTCATTTCGCCCGAGTTGAAGCAACGGCTTCGCGGGCTGAAATTGCTCGTGCTCGATGTCGATGGTACGCTCACCGATGGGGGTATCTATCTCGGCCCGAACGGCGAGGAGTACAAGCGCTTTGATGTCCATGATGGCCACGGCATCGTCATGCTCCAAAAGCTGCATGATGTTGAGGTGATGTTTCTCTCTGGGCGGTCTTCAACCCCAGTTGAGCAGCGCGCTCGCGAACTCGGCATTAGGGCCTGCCTGCAGGGTCACTTCGATAAGAAGGCGGTGATCACTGAAGAGATAAACAGTCGTGAGATGATAGGCGAGCACGTCGGCGCAATGGGCGATGATCTCGGCGATCTCGCGATGATGGAGGTTGCCTCACTCGGCTTTGCGCCGATGAACGCGATCGAAGATGTAAAGCGCCGCGCGGATTACATCACGCAGAAGAGCGGCGGCAATGGAGCCGTCCGTGAGATCTGCGATCTTATTATTTGGGCAAAGACGACTTAACTCCTACTTGCTCTTGACCTGATAGAGCGTCACACCATTCTTCGTGACGCGCTGAATCTTTGCGTTCTTGTTTCCATCTGCCTTCAGCTCTGCGAGCTTCTCTTGAGCCGAGAAACTGCTCGTCGTGCTCAGCGCTACATTGCGAGTGCTCGATGTTGGTGTAGCACGGCGAGCGCGTGTACGATTCGCTGCAGGCCTAGCGACTGGTGGTTCGACAGGCACGGCAACCGTATCCGTCGTCGCGAGCGTGTCGGTCTTGACGACCGTATCAATTATCGTGATCGGAGCTTGCTGTGCAGGCTTTTGCTCGCAGCCACGCATAGCGAAGAACATGATCGCGATGAGACCGAGAATGACGATACCGATGATCCAGGTGAGCGGAGATGCGCTCTCTTTCTGGTACGTGTAGCTCTTTTCGTTGCGGGCATTGCCTGCAAGCGATGAGCCCTCGATACGAACATCCTTCAGCTTTCGCGTCGGCGTTGAAGCAGCCGATGTGCTGATCGACGGATCGACGATCTTCACTGGATCCTTTGGCCTAACCGTAGAAGCCTCGACATTCGGCTGGTGAATGCGACGCTCTTCGATCCACTCGCGAGTTGGCTCGACGGCTGGGGTCGCTGGGACTTCTGCCTTTGGCGTGCCCAAAATCTCATCCAGACGAGCAGGGTCGATGCCGTACCGCTCCGAGAGCTTCAGCGTCGATTCCGAATATTTTTCACGTCCTGGGTTGCTTCTTGGATCAGTCATAGGCGGTTGGGCTTCCTGCAAAGATACTCAACAGTGGGCCAGATTGTTTGCGAAGCGTCGAATATTGGTACTATAGGGCCCATAAGTCCAATAGTACCTATATTCTAAAATTTGTAAGTCAAAGATCCAAGAATGGCTCTCGGTCTTTCATTATAACCTGTCCAAAAATCTCCCTGAGAATTCAGGAGGTTCTCAATGCGCACATTTGCACTGATCCGCTCACTGAATAAGAAATCGCTTCCAAGATCTATGAATGCCATCGCATGATCCTCACGAGAGATGTAGTGGAATTCTGCGATAGGACGAAGGTACGGTGCGATCGAGTTAAAACTGTAAGCGCCGGTGAATTTAAGCGTTGGCTCGTATGGCAAGGCGTCGTCATGCTCGCGATCCGTGGCAGACTGGAATTGGAATCCAGCAGTAACAACGTCGCGCTTGAAGAGCAAGAAGTTTGCTCTTGAGGTTACGATCAAGCGGCGAGTCCTAGCTGAATGCAGTACAAAGATCGGAAATTCCTGATCTGTCGCAGGAGGCTCAGTAAACACAGGCTCCTCATCTCGCTCGATGTATTGTACTTCCGTGCGAATCTGATCGTCCGCTGACAGCATGTAGTTCATAAAGGCGCCTACGTTGATTCGATCGAGAACCACGCGACGTGTGTCCGTCAGCGTATCAGAGCTGGGACCGAAGTAATCGCGATACATGAGATCATACGATTTGCTGTAGAACGGATTGACCGATGTCAGCGCGAAGTTCGATGCAACTGTAGCTTGCGGCTCATAGCTTGCGCCGATCTCCCAACGTGGATTGAGCGGCATCCGTATAAAGCCCTGAGGCATCAAGCGCGTGCGAGAGCCAGATGCATCTTGTGCTGTGACGAATCGCAGTCCCCCTGACCATTCAAGATTGCCAAGGCGACGTTGTCCACCCAACAAGCGGAATGAGTTTGCTGATAGCGTTGAAGAGGGAGCAGAAGCACCTAGCTCACCAGCACCATCAAAGGAGAAATCGCCGCGAAGGCGGAAGTCGGTGCCAGGATCGAAGGTGAAATGGATCAAGGAGTTGTATCGGCTTTCGCTCTCATTTGCTGGACTCGACTCGGTAAAGCCTCCGTAGCTGCCACTGACATCGTAATACAGTGGCTTTGCGATGTTGCCCGTCATTCGCACACCGAAGAGCATGTTGTTCAATGAGTGTTCACCGACTGAATCGAATTGGCGGATCAGGTCAGTGTTCTTACCCGAGACATTGAGACCGACCTCAAGCGCTGTTGCGCGATATGATTCAAGTGCACTCTCCATGCCGAGTTCTGCAGTAACGAGTGCATTCACCGCATAGTGATCACGCACTGCATTTGCTTCCCCAAAATGTTGGAAGCTGCCATTGAGATCGAATGCAAGGCGATCGCTTAGCGTGTGCGCAAGTCCACCGCGCACGAGTGGGAGATGCAGGTTGCCACCGCCAGCCGTGAGATAGCCCGATGTCTTTTTGCCTTGTATCAGTGTCCAGGGTATTGGCGACTGATCGAAGTAGGGGAGATTCTCCTTTGGTATCGGATTGATGCGATTCGCATCGATCGATGGTATCGAAACCTCCCGCTTCATCGGTTCGGTCTGGATCGATTGCGGGTAGTTAAAGTCGATACGATCGCTGAAGCGCGACATCTCAGGGATCTCGACAACGAGCGAATCGAGCCACTCTTTATGTGTGAGCGATACACCTGAATCGATCACCGAAAGAGCGGAATCGACGAACACAGCAGACGTGTCGAAGTCAGAGTGTGGATCGTTGAACGCTGCGCGTGCAAGCTGGCTAGCACGAACGGTGTCGCGGAAGATGATCGCACGTGAGCCCTGCTTTGCCCGAAGCTGTCGCATCTCGGATTGCATCGATGGAGGCAACGGTCTGCCTCGCCATTTCTCTCCGCGTTGTGGCTCAGGGCCTGTCACCTGCGCTGATGCAAGAGAGGAGACAGAAAGGAGCAGCAGGATGATAATGATCAACTGTTTCATCGCTTGCCCCCCTTTTTGGCCGGTGCCTTTTTTGCCGGTGCCTTTTTGGTCGGCGCTTTCTTTACGGGTGCCTTCTTCGTGCTGGCTTTCGGAGGTGGTGCTGCTTTCGATCTTCGCGGGGCAACGCGAGATAACCATTCCTGTGCACGTGCGCGATCATTCGTGCTGATACCCTTTGTACCGAGCAGAACACGTAACGCATACGCTGCATCGCCTTTGCGCCCGAGCGCTTCCTGCGCGCGCGCAACGCCGAAGAGTCTTCTCGTCTCTGCGTCGATGCCAAGTGAGTAGTCCTTCTTGGCTCTAGCAAACTCTTGGAGTGCTGCGGTGAATCTGCCAGCCTGAAGCTCCGTCTCACCGAGTTGCACAACAGCGCTGCCACCGATCGCGTCACGCAAGCGAGCTTGTGCAACAGCTTCCAGCAAGGCTCGGGATTCCGTTGGTTGACGCGAAGCAGTAAGCAATGCGACGCGCATCTGTGCGCGTGCACCAGCGGACGACTGCACTGTGTATCGATCAGTGATCTCACGAAGCAAAGCGATCGCGCTATCTTCACGATCCATGTCGATCAGCATCTGAGCATACTCGCTCATCGCTTGCGGAGCAGCATCGCTGGAGTAATACTTATCCTGAAATGTCAGTCCGTAATTGCGAGCGGCTTCCTGCATGTTACCCTGTCTGCGCGTAACTCTCGCCAACTCGAAGTAAGAGAATGGGGCTGCATTGTGATCGGCGTGCTGGGTGGCGGTGCTCTGCAGAAGTTGAATTCCTCGAACGGTATCACCAGCCAGGATCGTCGCTTTCGCCTCGTAATACTTCGCGAATGGAAGCTCTGAATGCTGCGGGAATTTCGTGACGAATGCGGCAAATGTGCGCTGTGCCGCAACGGCATCTTGCTGATTGAGTTGCAGTCGTCCCTGATTAAGTTGGATCTCAGTGATGAGGGGGTGTGTCGGATTCTCAGCGATGAACTTCTCACCCTGCGCCATTGCAAGCTGATAGTTACCTTGCTTTATCAGAGCCTCCTGCATGCCAAAGAGTGCCTCACCAGCTTCGCGAGAAGTTGGATACTTGTTCAGCACACGGTTGAAATAGGTGAGCGAGCCTTCGAGAGCATTCGAACGCAGGCGCTCGTTCGCAACGAGCAGTAATCCACGTGGCGCGAACTGACTGCCTTCGTATTGCGTGACGAGCTTCTCGATCTCCTGTTCCGCCCGCTGCGACTGATTGATCGTGTAGGCAGAGAGTGCGAGGTTGTATGCGGCACGATCGATGATGTCCGAGTTCGGAAACTTGTTGATGAGGTACGAGAAGACATTCATAGCCGAACGTGCGCTATCCAATCGCTGACGGACGACACCTAGCTGATATAGTGCGCGCGTTGTGCGGTAGTTGTTGAATGCCGGACGATCGACGGCCTGGTTCAGCATGAGCGATGAGCGCTCGAGATCGTTCGTCACATAGCGGATATCGCCCACGCGAGCGAGCACATCGTACGAATAGCGCGAGATCGTATCATAATCGAATACCTTCATGAAGCTCCGCTCCGCGTTCGCATAATCGCCTTGCTCGAACTGCGACCACCCGAGAAGATAATACGCATCTTCAAGACGCTTCGAGGTGGGATACTCAGAGAGCAAACGCTCAAGCGCCAAGCGTGAGCTATCGAACTCACCGACCTTCTGAAATGCCTTGCCTAGCCAGAACAGCGATTCGTCTGTGCGGCCAGCATCCCTTGGTGCCATCGCGGCGTACTGGGAGAGCGCTCGTGCTGCTGGCTCCCAAGCATTGAGCCCGACCAACGACATGCCGCGAACGAAGTGCGCCATCACCCTAAGGCTGGTATCTTCGTCAGGCAACTGCCCAAGAGCATTCGCCATGTATTTCTCTGCACGCGAATACAGATTGCGGCGGAAGGTCATCTCGCCCATGAGATACGATGCATAGGCTCCGCTGACCGTGCGATCAAGACTGATCGGCGCGAGCAAGATCTCAGCTTGCGTATACTGTTTCTGCGTGTAATTTAGCAGGCCTTGCTGATACCGTGCACGATCGGAATAGAGCACAGCCCGGTCTTGTCCAAGCGCGATAAATACCTTCTCGGCTTCATTCAATTTACCGGCACGTTGCAAGCTTACGCCGGCGTAGAAGCGCGCGCGCTCAGGGAAATCGTTGTAATAAAAAAAGGTGGTGTCAACTGTGGTCCGGTAAACGAGGCTTTGATCGAGCACGGTGGATCCAGTATTGCCTGTCTCTTCAAAGAACGGATCGGCAAAGCGTCCGCGCTCGCGAAGATTGCCGCCAGCTACGCGCTGTATCGTACGGCGAGATGCAGTGTCGCCTGCAGCAAGGGACAAGAATTCTTTCGCGGCGGCTTCGTATTTCTTCTGCTGATAGAGCGCCCAGCCTTTCTCGAATTGCAGCGCATTCGAGATAAAGCGTACTTGCTCTCGGCTCGCCATGCTCACGAGCGTGTCGGAGCCATCGGTCAGGATCTGTCCGATCTCAAGTGTTTTCGCTGCGTCAGCGTATTGCCCAAGCTCAAGCTGTGCGCTGCCGCGAAGCAATGCGATCTCTGCATGCACCAATGGGGACGCGAGCACGAAGCTTGATGGCATCTGCTCGCGAAGTTCTTCGCGGTATTTTTCCGGGGTTGATCCGATGATGCGATCGGTCTCTGTTCGCAGGAGCAACAACTCTTCGATCAGTGGTGAGCTATACGCGAGCTGGCGTGCTGACGTGCGTACATCGAGATGTGCGTGGTCGCGGATGGAATCGGCGCGATCTAATTCGATGAGCACATCCTGATACCTTCCGGCTGTGCGGAGCGCTGATGCACGACGAACGGACGCAAGCAATACGAGAGGCGAACGCGCGGTGCTCGCGGCCCTTAGATAATCATCAGCGGCTTCGACGTTCTTGCCTTGATATTCCAGCAACTCACCGCGACGATATGAGGCCAGCGCGTTGAGCTTCGGATCATTCGCTTTGTTGATCGTCTTCGTGTAATACTCTTCAGCTTGTGCAATGACACCAAGCGCTCGATAACCTTCAGCAAGCCAGAATGTCAGCTCCGGTTGTGTCTGCGCTGAGAGCGATCCCGCATCCTCGACTGAGCGCAAGCGATCCAGTCCAGCTTCAACATCGATCCGGCGAAGAGGGGAGTGTGAGTAATGCTGGAGTGCATAGAGCAACGATGCTTCGGCATAGACGCGGCTATCCGGTGGTGCTTCGCTCAGGATGCGGTCGTTCAGCCGCTGCGAGGTGATGTCGCGGCGAAGCTCATAGGCAGCGAGCGATTGAAAGAGATCGAGCTGAAGCCCGAGTGTTCGGGTCGAGTGCTCGTCGCGCAGACGTGATGCGATCGTCGAAAGCTCATAGAGCGCGACCGAGTTGATCTCGCGAAAGCGCATCTGCTTGAGCGCTTGCTCGTACTCCAACTCTTCGACCGGTGCGAGATCGAGCGAGCGCTCCTCGAGTCCCTGATGTGACCTAGCACGTTCGAGCGACTGAGCCCATAGCTCGCCACCCGAAAGGAGAATCATGAAAAAGAGTACAACGAATCGTAGACGGCGGTGGCCGTTTCGTGGCATATCGGACGATCTAAGGTAGAGTTGTGGACGCTAGCCAGAGCTATACAAACTCTTGGCCTGTCGGCAGACCAACAGCAAACAAGTCCAAACGTCAGAACGTCCTTTAAATCGGCGATCTAGCTGAGAGCTGGCAGCAGGTCGCGGATGTGCTTGAGCACAAGATCGGCTTGGGGGATGGACTCAGTGTGCTCGGTGATGAGGAAGGCGGTTCTGGTGCCAGCACGCTTGCCGGCCTCGACGTCGCTCACGGAGTCACCGATGATCCAGCTGCTTGCCAGATCGATGTTCCACTTCTCGGCAGCTTCCTGGAGCATGGCTGGCGAAGGCTTCCTCCTTGTCGAGCCCTCTTTCAGTTCGGTTGAGTAGTAGATGTCGTCAAACTTCACCTTGGCGAGTTCGTGCATCCGTCCTTGCAACTGCTCGTGCAGATGGAGAAGTGCGTCCTCCGACATCACGCCTTTGCCAACGCCCTGCTGGTTTGTGATCACGATCGCGAGATAGCCACGATCCTTCACAGCCTTAACGGTCTGTGCAACCTCTTCAAGCAATTCGAACTCATCCCAATTCCGGACATAGCCGCCGAAGCTACGCTTGTTAATGACGCCATCGCGATCGAAGAAAATAGCTTTGCGCTGGGCGGTACCCAATTCTTAATTCTTACTTCTTAATTCTTAATTGGAGCGAAGCGATCAGTAGGCGTTCTCATCGCCCTTGATCATCGTGGACAGGGTCCTGCCGATGATCGCGAGATCGAGAAGGAAGGACCAGTTCTCGATGTAGTAGAGATCGTGCTCAATGCGGCGCTCCATTTGCTCGGGGTTCTTCGTCGCGCCGCGGAAGCCATTGACCTGCGCCCAGCCGGTGAGACCTGGCTTGACAAAGTGACGTACCATGTACTGCTCAATGATCTCGCTGTATTGCTCTGTGTGCTTGAGCATGTGCGGGCGTGGCCCTACGACCGACATCTCACCTTTCAGCACATTCCAGAACTGCGGCAACTCATCGAGATTCGTGCGGCGTAGTATCTTGCCGATGAAGGTCAGACGCGGATCGTTCTTTACGGCCTGTTGGGTATCGGCTATGGCGCGCGGGAGGTTCTTCATTGTCCTGAACTTGTAGCAGACGAAGCTGTGTCCGTCCTCGCCAGTCCGTAGCTGCTTGAAGAATACAGGCCCGCGCGAAGTGAGCTTGATCAGGAATGCGCTGAGCGCATAGACCCATGGAAAAACGAGCAGTAGCACGAGTATGCTGAAGCTCACATCGAATGCACGCTTGAGCATCCTGCGGATGGGGAAGTCCAGAGGTGCTTCACGCATGCGAACGAGTGAATATTCGCCGATCTGCTCGATGACGCGCTTGCCTTCGAATGCGGCGTAGTCGTTCGGGATGACGTTCACGCGGATGCACTTGCTTTCGCACTCCGTGACGAGTCCACCGATGGTCTCCTCTGTTGCCTTCGGCAGCGCGATGACCACTTCGTCGATCTGGTGTGCTTCGCTCAACTCATGCAGATCAGAGAGCTTGCCAAGGATGAGCGACTTCACATTCGAGTTGACACCATTATCATCGAGGAAGCCAATGACGTTGTATCCATAACCGGGATTATTCTTCACGGCGTTGTAGAATCTCTCGCCGGCTTTACCGGAGCCGATGATGAGAATATCCTTGCTATTGATACCTTTTTCGCGCATCACTTCGAGCGATGTGCGGAGGATCATGCGGAAGCCGATCATCTCGATCGTTGCGAGCAGGAAGAAATACAGGAGGAAAGCTCGTGAATAGAAATTGTATCCGCCCTGCGCGACGATGTAAAGCAATATCGCTGTTGCAAGCAGACCCAATACTTTGATGACATCGCGTATCTCTTCGTGTCTGGGATGTCCGCGTCGACCGACATACAGCTGCATCGAAAGCGAGAGGACAACCCAACTGATGCTCATATAGAGAGCAAGGCTCGCGTAGATCTCTGGCGGTGCGCCCTGGAGATTGTCGGGATTGAGGAAGATAAAGTCAGAGAAGCGGAGGAAGAGGCCGCCCTGGTACGCTATGTTCAAAAGCGCCAGGTCCGTCAACAGGAAGATCATCCTGAAGAGCTTGACATGCCGCTTGAGAAACGCACTCAGTTCGTGTTCGTACATCCTTTACGCTATGCTATTAACTGTCTCTGTCTTGACTGGAGTCGCCTTTTCTTCCGCAGGCTTCAGCGGTGTTGCGCGGACCCTGTCGAAAAAATCTGGTACGCAAACCTCGATCGCCTGATCGAGAGAATGATAGATCGCCTGCCATGTATATCGCTCTTCGATGAGCAAGCGAGCGTGGTGCTGCAGGTCACGAGCCCACACATCGTTCTTGAGTAGCTCGATCGCGCGGTCTGCAAGCTGATGATCGGTCTCGTCAACGATCGCATGAACGCCATTGACCAAACCGCCAATGCCTCCAGCACCAACAGGTGTCGTGATCACTGGAATACCGCAGGCCATCGCCTCAAGTAACTTGTTCTGGATGCCGCTGCCCACGGTCTGAGGATGAAGGAAGATGCCTTCGTTCTGCAGATACGGTGCAACATCTGGTACATCGGCAAAGAGCTCGACCCCCTTCATGCTTGTGATGAGCGTGCGAAGCTTGTTCGATGGATCCTTGCCAACTATCTTCAGCGTCACATCCGGCAGCTTCGTCTGGATCAGCGGGAAGATCTGGCCGACCAATCGCTCTGCCATCAACTTATTGTGATAGATCCCGAGATGTCCGGCAAAAAGAATGGTACGATTACGCGCGCCGCCATTGAACTTGAACTTCTCGAGATCGACACCGTTCGAAACCACAGACGTTGAAAGACGCGGGTTCGCTGCGAAGATCCTTGCGCGGTCTTCTTCAGCGACGAATGTCACGTGATCGAAATGCTGCGACATCGACGGCTCGTATGATTTCAACCGTTTCGCATCGATCTTGCGGATGAGATACTCTGGCGAGAGCTTGAACTTCTGCGTCGCGCGCTCCTGCATAATAACGCGTGCATCTTCCGCGATGAGCAGCTTCGCAAAGCCCTTGAGCTCCTTCACATACTCCGCGGTGCGAAGGAAGAAGCAGACGATCAGGTCATACTCCTTTGAGGTTGCAGCACGGTTGACCGCGTGCTGCATCTCGGCCGAGTAGTAGTAATTATGCTCGATCGGACGTGAGCCAGCGAGGCCCTTCAAGATCCTAAACTTTGCTTTCCTCTTGTCGAATGGGACGATCTCGACGTTCGCGAACTGCTGGACGTGTGCGAGGCGCTCCGGCGTGATGTCGCTCGATTCGTCGAGCGTGATGAGATCGACGTCTGCGATCTTCGCGAAATGACGGAGGAGGTGATATGGCTTGACGCGGTCACCACCGATCAGAGGAAACGGGAATCGATAAAGCAGAAACAGGATGCGCCGCCGTGGGAGCACGGCTGATGCATCACCCTCGGTTCGGGTGTTCTGACTATGATTATGGCCATTCGGCCAGGTTTTATCGATCACTACTACGAATCAACAACAACTCTAGACACCCGGCCTCATAGCACTTGCTATTGTCTACCGGTGAATGCGAGCGTTTCGCATCTGTCCAAAAGAACTCTCAGGAGCCGTTAAGTAACAGGCGAGAATTATTGACCACAGGCCAGGAGAAAGCCAGATCCCAATCTTCTCTACCCTACTTGTGGACTAGTACGCCCCACGAAGCGAAAGTTTAACCTTTGATAATATAGAATGCTTCCCTCAGTATTGAGCCTATCTCAAGCTCCTAGGAAAAGCGATTCTGTGCTCCTCGAATGCAAAAATACGAGGTAGATCGAGAATCTGAGCATGAGGGGCGGATTATTGCCCTGGCCTAGGCAACCTGAGTGTTCTCGGCAATCAGCTTGTCAGTCTTGTCACCAACCGGCTCATAGGCATAGATGAACGGGTTCGCTTCAAGGAAGCGCTCGGCATCGATCGCGGCGGTGCAGCCGCTGCCGGCGGCCGTGACGGCCTGACGGTAGACGTGATCCTGGCAATCGCCGCAGGCAAAGACGCCTGGGATGTTCGTGTATGAAGTCTTGCCCCTTGTCTCGAGATAGCCCACGTCGTTCATGTCGAGCTGGCCTTTGAACACTTCGGTGTTTGGCATATGTCCGATAGCGACAAAGACGCCGTTGGTTGCGACCTGCTTGGTCGTGCCGTCAACCGTGTTTCGGATCGTAGCGCCTGTTACGGTCTTGCGGCCCTTCTCATCGGTCTGGCCCTGGATGTCCGTGATCTCAGCATTGAGCTCCCACTTGATCTTCGGGTTGTTGCGAGCGCGATCGATCATGATCTTCGATGCGCGGAATTCCTCGCGGCGATGAACGACCGTTACCGTGTTGGCGAAGCGTGTGAGATAGGTCGCTTCTTCCATAGCGGTATCTCCACCGCCGACGATGAGCACATCCTGATTGCGGAAGAAGAAGCCATCGCATGTTGCGCATGCACTGACTCCGTAGCCCATGTAGACCTGCTCTGCGTCGATGCCAAGCATCTTTGCCTTTGCACCGGTCGCTACGATGACGGTCTCAGAATAGACTTCCTTGCCTTCGCCGGTCGTGAGCTTGAATGGGCGTTGGCTGAGATCTACCTTCTCGATGCGTTCGAAGAGCGAGACCGCGCCGAAGCGCTGGGCCTGCTTGCGAAAGATCTCCATCATCTCTGGACCTTGCACGCCATCAATGAATCCGGGGTAGTTCTCGACCTCCGTCGTGATCGTGAGCTGTCCGCCCGGCTGCTCGCCCTCATAGACCAATGGCTTGAGTCCTGCACGTGCCGTATAAAGAGCCGCAGTAAGCCCCGCAGGACCCGAACCAATGATCACCACCTGGTGAACATCGCTGCGCTTCATGGAAGAGGAATTGGTCGTGCTTGCTTGGTCGCTCATAAGTTCTGTTGTGCCTGCTGGAAGGCGGAAAGGGTTGCAATTACCGCGTAGAAAAGCGGAGTGCGAGGCGATTCGTTTCTGCTTACCTGATGGTATCAACGATTGTACGTTTCAGAGCGCGGAGGTTACGCTTTAATCCTGCGAGCTTCGTGCGCTTGATCGGAGATTTCTTGAAGCGTCGGCTAAATTCCTCTTGCTCCATGGCGAGAAGCTGCTCTGCTTTCAGCTGGACATTCTCGATCCTGGGCTGAAAGTCCACTACAGACGACGTTTGCTCGAATCGATTCCATGGGCAGACATCCTGGCAGATATCGCAGCCGTAGAGCCAGCCTGCAGTATCGAATTCGTCGCTGATCTCCTTATCGTGCTTTAGCTCGATCGTGAGATAGGAGATGCAGCGCGATGCGTCGAGTTGGAACGGAGCTGTGATCGCGTCAGTCGGGCAGGCATCGATGCACTTCGTGCATGTGCCGCACAGATCGGTGAATGGCGCATCGGCTTCTAATTCGATGTCAAGAATGATCTCGGACAGGAACACCCACGATCCTACTTCACGCGTGATGACATTTGTGTGCTTGCCGATCCAGCCAATGCCTGCACGTTGCGCGATCGCTTTCTCGAGCAGGGGACCAGTGTCGGTGTAGCAGCGTCCGTTCGCATGTGGTGCGAGCTCTTTGATGTAAGCAAGTAATGCTTCGAGCTTCTGCGGCAGAAGCTCGTGATAATCTGTGCCCCAGGCATAGCGTGAGATCTTGAGATCATCAGCTTGATGCTGATGCGGATGATAATAATTGAGTGCGAGCGAGATGATGGACTTCGCACCGGGCACGATGTTCGTGACATCGCGGCGCTTGTCGTGATTGCGCTCAAGCCAACCCATGTATCCGTGTGAGCCGGCTGCAACCCAAGCTTCAAAACGATCCGCTTCTTCATCGAAAGGCGCAGTAGTTGTCACTCCGGCTTTGATAAAGCCAAGTTCTAGTGCGCGTTGCTTAATGAGATGTGTGAGGGTCCGGGTGTCCACGCGGTGAGAACCCGAACTGCCCATCTTTCTATTCCGCCTTGCGGCCGATGATCATCTGTCCGGTGCGGCGAACGAGATCGAGGACTTCTCGTGGAAGCCATAGCAGATCGTTCGGACGGATCTTGCCGAGCAGCCCGATCGTCTTCTTCGGATCGAACTTCATCATCTCGGAGAATGCGAGCACAGCAGTCTGCCGGATCTGCGAGTTCGCATCGCGCAGGAGCTGATCGACCGTCAGATAGACCTTGTCTTTGAGATGGATCTGGGTAGAGAAGTACTTGCCGAGGATGAGATAGGTGTTCTTGCGGACGAATTCATCAGTATCCGACGCGTACTTCCGGATATTCTCGACTGTGCCCTTTGCGAGATCGCGTTCGATCTCCATCTGTAAGGCTTCGAGAAATTTGTCTTTCGCCTCTTTGGGCAACTCGCTGAACTTCATGCGTGGTGTAACGATGTGTTGACGCTCAGAATGCCCTGCTCAGTCATGGATTGGCTCAGTCATCGGTCGGCTCATCGGGCAGATCGATCTCATAGTGTTTCTCCTCGATGATCGGTTCTTCAACCCACACTTCATCATCGATCACCTTAACCTCGTAAGAAGGGACTGAGCCATCACCGATGACAGACTTGCCTGTTACGATCGAGTACGTCCAGCCATGAAGCGGACACGCAACCGTCAGCGCGTGCTTATCGATGTAGCCTTCGGACAAGAGGGGAGAATCCTGATGCGGACAGATATTGCTGATCGCGTAGATCTTCTCTTTGAGAAAGAAGAGAGCCAGCTCTGTCTTCTCCGCATAAACCACTTTGCCACGCGAGCCATTCTGCGGGATCTCAGAGACTTTGCATGCGTAGATAAAGCTCTTCAGGCCGGTAACTTTCGGTCCGTGAGCTAACTCTTCACGGGCTTCATTTAACGCCTTTTCCAGAGCATCTTCATCAACGCAGTCGTAACACATTATGCGTTGTTGTTAGACAGGTACCTCTTCGCCAGCCTTGAACCACTTGCTCGTTGCATCGAGCTTCGTGAAGCTCGACTCCGGATCGTGCTCGAAGAAGAGCATCCACTTCTCTTCATACAGACGAGGTGTGAGTGCCTTCTTTTCTTCGAGCGTCGTGAGAGGGTAGTTGTCGTAGCCCATCACGTAGGGCAAGTTCACATGCGCTTTTGTTGGCATGAGATCCGCGCAGAAGAATACGTGCTGATCGCCGTGATGTATGTGCGGCAATTGCTGTGCGCGGGTGTGACCATTGAAGATCAGGAGCTCGATACCCGGCAAGATCTCGCCGGGACCATCGATCTCTTCGAGCAGACCTTCTGCAGCGATCGGCTCCCAGTCATGTGTGATGTAGCTTGCACGATCTTTCTCTGTCGGATTACGTGCCCATGCGAGATTCTCTTTCTGCACATAGACCTTCGCGTTCGGGAAGGTCGGTAACAACTTGCCATCTTGTTGCGATACGAGACCACCGCAATGATCGAAGTGAAGATGCGTTTGAATGACGTCTGTCACCTGATCTGCGGCGATGCCAAGCGCCTT
>JBKJTP010000252.1:0-16320 GCA_046590195.1 Kapaibacterium sp. (SeqCode)
ATTCCGAACAGAGAAGTTAAGCCTTGCTAGGCCGATGATACTTGGGCATTGCAGCCCTGGGAAAGTAGGTAGTCGCCAGGGGTTTTTTACGATAAGCCGTCAGTGTTTTACACTGACGGCTTTTTTTGTGTTGCGAGATTTCCATTGCCGGGCTTGTTCATTCTCAATGGACAGTATCACTAATGCCAAAGCTCTCGAAGGTTTGATCGATCCTAAGCGCATCGCGATGCGAAAGGACTGGAAGAGAAAACCGATGCCGCGCGAGCACATGACGATTGACTTTGAGTATCATTTCGATTCGGGTGAAATGGAGGCGATCCGCAAGGGTGTTCTGCCTTATCAAATGGAGGACAAGTGGTTTATCTTCTTCGAGAAGAATAAGCTCTTTCTTCATCGCAGCTGGACTGGCATCTGCCCATACGTTGGGCACTTCAAGGAAGACGCTGAAGGCGCATTGCTTGTTCGGATCGATGTGAACCGAAAGATCGATCAAACGACAGACGATCGCACGCATGAGATTCTCTCCTTTTTCTCAATCGTTGGTGTAATGTTGCTTGGTAGAGAACCATTGACATTGAATTCAGGGAGTGATGGCGACGTGCTTGCACTCTGGGCTACTTTCGGAAGGGCATACTTCAAGGAGTGAGCGCTGGTCGTTGTGCGAAATGCTCGAAATCCGCGGCTGCAGTTGATATCTGTGTTTTACACATCAAACAAGCTCGGCGTCCTCGCCTTGCGAAAGAGATCCGTCCTCAGCGGTGGACGTGGCTGATCCATCTTGTAGCGCTTGGTGAGTGTATCAACCAGCTTGTGCATGTAATCGGCGTAGCCGCCGGTGCCGGTCATGCGCGTGCCCCAGCGTGGGTCGTTGAGCTTGCCGCCGCGGATCATCTTCACACGCGTGATCACGCGATTCGCCTTCTCTGGATAATGCTCTTCGAGCCAAGATGTGAAGATCGGTGCAACAGCATAAGGCAATCGCAGGATCGTGTGCGCTACGAACGTCGCGCCCGCTTCGCTCGATCGTTTTAGTATCGCCGGCACCTCGTTGTCGTTGAGTCCCGGGATGATCGGTCCGACCATCACGCCGACCGGCACGCCCGCCTTGCTCAATTCCGATATCGCTTTGAGCTTCATCTCCGCAGTTGATGTTCGCGGCTCAAGCTTTCTCCGAAGCTCTTTATCGAAGGATGTGATTGAAAGCATCGTTCGCACGAGCTGCATGCTTGCGAGCTCTTTTAGCAGTTCGAGATCGCGCAGTATCAGTGCGTTCTTCGTGAGGATGCTAACCGGATTGCGATAGTCCAGAAAGACCTCGAGCAACTGCCGCGTCAGTCTGTACTTGCGATCTGCAGGCTGATAGCAATCGGTGTTGCCCGACATCATCACGCATTCCGGTTGCCATTTCTTCGCATCGAAGGTCTTGCGCAAAAGCTCCGGGGCATCGTGCTTTACCATGATCTTCGACTCGAAGTCGATACCCGCATTGAAGCCGAGATACTCGTGATATGGCCGAGCTCTGCAATACGCGCAGCCATGTTCGCAGCCTCGGTACGGATTGATCGAATAGCTCATCGGCATATCCGGACTATCATTTTTGAAGAGGATACTTTTCGAATGATCGATCAGGAATTGCGTCTGCACCACCGGCAGCTCCTCGCCGATCGTCTCCCACCCGTCATCAAACGCCTCCTGGCTCCTCGTCTCAAATCTGTTTTTGATCCCTAAGTTTGTACCTCGCATATATTATAGGTGCCTATTTAAGCACATATAATATATGCGCGGCCGATATCGGGGGCAATTGAATGTGGAAAAGAAGTGGACAGCATGCTTCATGAAGCAAAGAGTCTGAGCAATAAGCCAGCGCAAGCTAATAATCCCTTATATTTGCCAGCGGTGTGACAGACCTTCCTGTGTGTGCTCTCTTAATTGAACTTGTCCTATGAAGCGTAGACACTTCTTGCTATTGTCGGCGATCATCGCCTGGGCGATGAGTGCGGCGATGTTCCTATCGCCATCGATGATGTTGAATGATACATTGCCTGGCGCGAACCCGATGGGTGAGTTGCTGATCCAGATCGTCGCGGCGATCACGTTTTGTGTTGGCCTGATCAACTTCGCCGCGCGCCGTGATGTGTGGTCCGATTCGATGAAAGCGATCCTACTTGGCAACGCGGTTATGCACCTGTTCCTTATCGCGCTTGATGCCTACGGCTATGTCAACGGACTTGTCGGCACCCGCTCGGTCGTGATGAGCATGATCCTGCACGGCGCCTTTATGATGGGGTTCTTCGTAGCGCTGACCAATCCATCGCGCCAAGATGATGTGGTGGTGAGCGCAGCGAAGTAGGAGAAAGATTGCCATTGTCCTCTACTCCCAAAAAATTCAAGGCTCGCCTCCGCCATCTCGATGAGATCAATCTCGGGTGGAAGGTGGTCGATGTTCCGTTCGATGTGAAGCGAGCATTTGGGACTGGCGGGCGCGTGCCCGTCAAGGGCACCGCCAACGGCTTCCCGTTCAAGACCTCGATCTTCCCGAAAGCGGATTGCCCACACTTCCTGATGCTGAACAAGCAAGTGCAGAAGGGCGCGGGTAACATACAGGTGGGCGACATGGTCGATATCGTCATGGAGCCAGATCTCGGTGAGCGGAAGGTCGAGATGCCCGAGATCCTGAAGCGCGCACTTGCTGAGGAGAAAGCGCTGCTGAAATACTTCAAAGGATTTAACTACTCGATGCAGAAGTACATCGTTGATTACACGATGGAGCCCAAGAGCGATGCCGCGAAGCAACGCCGTGCGGAGATAATGGCTGTACGGTTGATGGAGACGATGGATGGCGAGGAGGTCACGCCGCCGATCCTCGAGCAATTCCTGGCGCAGAACCCGAAAGCTCGCGAGGGCTGGGAGAAGATGCCACGGACTCACCGGCGCCAGCATCTCTTCGGGATATTCTCACTCATAGATCCAGACGCCCGTCAGCGTCGTATAAAGAAGGCTGTTGAAGACATGCTCAAGTACGCAGGGAAAGGGAAATGAGGGTTTGCCTGAGAGAATAGTACCTAAACACGCCTTTTCCGCGCGTGAAATTACATATACCTCATCCTGTTTCTTTTTAGAACGTTAGGTGTTCCTGCACGGGTTGGTTTGCAAGCCCACAACCGACTAGCCCCGTTTTCGGACATCCCGTCCCTTCATTCCGACGATTAGAATATGCGCCGTCTTTCGATCTTCGTATTTGCACCCCTGCTGCTTTCTGTATCCATCTCTCGTGCGCAAGCACCGGAGGAAATGTATAAAGAAGACAAGCAGGCTGACCGCATCGAGTGGCTGCGCCAGCTTGATGAGAGCGGTCCGAACAAGGACGTTCGCAGCGCGCTTCAGAATGCGTATAAGGAGTTCAACGCGATGAGCAACCGCCGCGCAATGAAGCAGAGCGCGTTCAATGCGTGGGAGCAGGTCGGTACTTCGCAAGAGTCACGCGTAAGCGGTCGCGCTTCGCATGTTGCATTTCATCCAACCGATGCATCGACGATGTATCTCGCTACGGCGCAAGGTGGCTTGTGGCGCACAACGGATCTCGGTACATCGTGGGTGAATCTCTCAGGTTCATGGCCAACACTCGCGATGGGCGCGGTAACGCTCGATCCGTTCGATCCCCGCGTGATCTATGCAGGCACTGGCGATCATGCAGGTCCGGATGGCGTCGGCATTCTGAAGTCTACTGATGACGGCTTGAACTGGGAATCGATCGCAACCTCGGCTCAGGTCGGCCAGAAGGTGCTGAAGATCCTCATCGATCCTGTCAACAACAGCGTCATCTTTGCGAGTACGAACAACGGCGTGCATAAGTCAACAGATGCAGGCAAGACGTGGGACAAAGTGCTTTCGCTCGGAGGCTATACCACGATCGTAATGAATTCAAAAGACCCGAGCAATCTACTCGCAGCGATGGGCTCGGAGATCCGCAGAACAAGTGACGCGGGCGAGACATGGGTGCCCGTTGGCGAGAACCTGCCGAGCAGCAATCGCACTGTGATCGCGATGTCTGTCACCGATCCTAATTACGTTTATGTGAGCTTGAGCGTTGGTGGCAACTCGCAAGTTGGCCGTTCCATGGATAACGGACTAACGTGGGAAGTGATCAGCGAGCAAGTTGATTATCTAGGCGACCAGGGCTGGTATGCGAACGCGATCGTTGTTGATCCAAAGAATCCGAAGGCGTTCGTCGTCGGTGGGCTCGATGTCTATCGCAGCGCGAATGGCGGTACGCCACAAAAGCGAAGCCGATGGACAGATTCAAAGAGCAGCAGCAGTTACACGCATGCCGACATTCAATATCTCGCGTATGGTCTCGATGCATTGTATTGCCTGAGCGATGGCGGTATCTATCGTAGCACCGATAATGCGACGACGTGGTCGCAGAACATGAACGCAACGCTCGCGACACTGCAGTTCATGGGATTCGATGCACCAAGCGATCTTAGTTACTATGTCGGCGGTGCGCAGGATAATGGTGTCAACAGGACCGATGCATTAACGAAGCCATTCACCGAAACCGCTGGCGGCGATGGCGGCAGAACCTGGGTCGCGCAGACCGATCCGAGCATCGCTTTCTCCACATACGTTTACGCTCATCTTAAGCGTTCGGATGATGGTGGCAAGAATTGGAAACAGGGTGATCGTGGCGATCATAACATCATCAGCAATGACACGCTGCTTAATGAGGGGGCGCCATTCTATATGCAGTATTCCGTGAATGAATCGGACGCCTCGCTCATTGCGATCTCTGGACAGAACCGTGTCTGGCTCTCGCAGGATGGCGGATTGTCCTTCAACTCAGCGATGAAGCGTGGTGTCGTCGCAGGTGGACCGAATTCGGTGCATTGGGCCGAGCATGATCCACTCTACGTTTATGCAAGTGGACGGACAGGTAATTTCTATTACAGTACAGACTTCGGGGAGAATTGGACAAAGACAGTTCAAAAGATCGGCGTTGCATCCGGTATCGAGACGCATCCGCTCGATTCACGTAAGGTTTATGCAGCCATCCAGGGTTATGGTGGCGAGCACTTTTACCTATCGACAGACAATGGAGTGACTTGGACTGCGCCGGCGACGAACATGCCAGATATCTCAGCTCTTAGCATCGCGGTATCGAACGAAGGTGTTATCTTTATTGGACATCAACTCGGAGTCATTGTCTCGCGCGATAACGGTGTGACCTGGGAGCCGCTTCGCGAGGGACTTCCACTCGTACAGATCATGTCGCTCAGCATCCGCGGTTCTGGCGACAATACGTATCTTCTCGCTGGAACGTATGGCCGTGGCGGATACCGACTCAACATCTCCGATCTTAAACTGCAACAGGCCGGTGTTGAGGAGCAGATCGCAGCGAACACGTTCACGAAGCTTTCCACGAACGTTGTAGAGCGCAACAAGGCGCGAGTCGAGCTTTCAGTATCACTCGATGGCAACGCGCTTCTTGGTGTGAAGCTGTATGATTACCTGGGGCGTGAAGTGAAAAATCTTTATAATGAGTACGCGTCAGGTCACGCGAAGGTCCAACTCGATCTGGGTGAAATCGCGGTCGGCAAATACTTCATCGTTGTCAGCGCGAATGGCAAGAGCAATTCACTCGGCATAACGGTGCTGTAACAAATAGTTATTGAGCAGATAAAGCGTTGCAGGGCATCCCTGCAACGCTTTTTCGTCTTTTAGAGCGTCTCGTCACAAATAGCAATTTTCCTGAAAGAGGGGGCTCCGAATTGTAGTATATTGACTGTCCCGATGACGGGCACCTGTTCGATCGGCAAACTCAGGGTTTTGTAACGCTGGGGTTGCAACCTCGTCTTTTGTACAGGTTTTTACATTCCACACACTATTTATTGGAGTATCCCACAATGCCGGTAGTACAATCACACGCACCAGGTAATTTTTGCTGGTTCGAATTAGCGACGACAGATCAGGACAGCGCAAAGCAATTCTATTCACAGGTTTTCGGCTGGGAGCCGAATGACAGCCCGATGGGTCCAGAGATGACCTATACGATGCTAAACAAGGGGAGCAACGCCGTTGGCGCGCTCTACAAGCTCATGCCGGACGAACTCGCAATGGGCCTGCCGCCACACTGGCGCATCTATGTGACGGTGACCGATATCAACGCATCGACGAAGAAAGCTGAAGAGCTTGGCGCCAAGATCCACATGCAACCGTTCGAGGTCATGGAACACGGCAAGATGTCAGTGATCCAGGACCCCACAGGCGCCGTCATTATGCTATGGCAGCCTCTTGGACATCCGGGCGCTGGCGTCATTGATGAGCCGAACGCATTCTGCTGGTATGAGCTCAATACGAATGATACGGACAAGGCGAAGGACTTCTACAGCAAGCTCTTTGGCTGGGAAGTCGGCGGATCGCCAGAGTACACGGAGTGGAAGCAAGGCACTCGCTCGCTAGGCGGGATGATGAAGATCCAGCCTGAGTGGGGACCGATGCCTCCGAACTGGACGCCATACATCATGGTCGAAAGTGCTGACACGTACGCTGAGAAGATCAAGTCCAATGGTGGAAATGTTCTCATGGGCCCGGCAGATATCCCGAACACAGGCCGCTTCGCGATCGTCAGCGATCCGCAGGGCGCTGCCTTCGCTCTTTATGAGCCACTGAAGAAGTAATCCCAATGTTAAAAAAGATGTCCCGATAGCTGCGATGCTGCCGGGGCATCTTTTTATTTTTACGAGTTTGTTATCCGCTTCCATGTTAACTCCTCACCCATGCAGCGACCTCGCGATCGAGGCGCATCAACTAGTTAAATCATACGGCGATAAGCGCGCGATCGATGGCATCGATCTCAGCGTCCGCCGCGGCTCTATCTATGGCGTGCTCGGCCCGAACGGTGCAGGCAAGACGACGACTGTCCGGGTGCTTGCCACGCTGCTCCGTCCAGATGGCGGCACTTCAAAGGTAACTCAACGCTGCTCCATATCCTGCGGGCGCTCATCGCTCCGGCTATCACGACCCTGAACTGCGTCCCGATCGCCATGAGGTTGTACAGCAAAGAAAGGTAGGAGCGCATTTAGAAAGCTAGATAGCCGCTGAGTTCTTGTTCACCTGCCAAGAGACGGAGACTGTAATGGGCTAATTCGGCGCATACGGGCTAATTTCGTGCAATTGAAGCTTCAAAATCTTCAATGCTATTTGCGAACCCAGATGCTGCAAAAACTGTCTAAGACTGAGCTAATCTAAAGTTTGACATGGCTCTTCCGATCGTTCTCCGGAAGGCCTTCGCATGGCTGACCATGCGCTTTGTGTTGTGTTCTCATTCTATCTATGCTCAGATACAAAGCCGACATTCGCACCATTTTCTACATGATCTTCACGACGGGGCTTTTTGTCTCGTTGTGGTTGATGGATTCGGTCCACCCGGCCGTGTACGCGCTCTATATGTTCATGTCTGTCGCTGTTACGGTCATCGCACATAACCACAATCACCTGCCGATCTGGAAGAACTCCAGAATGAACGCACTGACCGATTACTGGTTGACCGTTTTCTACGGCTTCCCGGCGTTCGCCTGGATCCCTACGCACAACATGAATCACCATAGCCTGAACAATAAGGCTGGGGATTATACGATCACTTATCGCTTGACCGAGCACAATCATCTTTTGATGCTCCTGCTCTATCCAACGATGAGCTCGTACTATCAGCAGAAGCCTATCCGTGATTATATCAAGCGCTTCTGGCATGAGAACCGCGCAAAGGCCTGGTTCTGCCTTTCGCAGTATGGTGTGCTGGTGCTCTGGATCGCAGTGGCGTTCATCATCGATTGGCGCAAGGCATTGTATTATGTTGTGATCCCGCAGCAGTTCGGCCTTTTTGCCGTGCTGATCTTCAACTATGTGCAGCACGTGCATGCCGACGAAGAGTCTGATATTAACCACTCACGCAATTTCACTGGCTTCCTAAACGTGATGCTGTTCAACAACGGTTATCACACCGTTCATCATGATCGCGCAGGGACGCATTGGAGCAAGACGCCAGAGCTACACGCGAAGGTCAATGACAAGATCGATCCGCAGCTGAACGAGCGCAGCTTCTGGTGGTATATCTTCCGAGTTTATTTCCTTGGTGCATTCATCCCGAAGTTCAGGACCAGGTCGATGCGCCTGGCGCGCATGAAATCGCAGGGTAAGAGCCCTGAGGTCAGTGGATACACTGACGCAGTGCCGCAGCAGGCCTAAGTCTAGCAAGAAGATTTTAAGAACGCCCTCACGAGAGGGCGTTCTTGTTTTGGCCCAGAAAGTTTTGTATCTTGCTAGCGTGATGATAGGCACCCATACCGAACTAACCCGCTGCACCTGGCCAGGTACTGACCCGATCTACGTTGCATATCATGACGAGGAGTGGGGAGTGCCCGAGCGCGACGACCAGCGGCTCTTCGAGAAGCTCATACTCGATGGCGCGCAGGCCGGGCTCTCATGGATCACGATCCTACGGAAGCGAGAGGGCTATCGCAATGCGTTCGACAGCTTCGATCCGGAGAAGATGGCGCGCTATGATGCGAAGAAGATCGAGCAACTCTTACTAGACCCAGGAATCGTGCGCAATAAGCTCAAGGTAAATGCCTCGGTGACCAATGCACAGGCCTATCTAAAGCTGAAAGAGGAGCAATTGTTTGCTGAGTACCTTTGGCAGTTCACCGGCGGGAAGACGCTGCACAATGAGTGGACTGGCCTCAAGCAATTGCCTGCAGCGACGCCCGAATCCGACGCGATGTCAAAAGACCTGAAAAAACGCGGATTCAAATTTGTCGGCTCAACGATCTGCTATGCATTCATGCAAGCGACGGGGATGGTCAACGATCACATCGTTACCTGTTTCAGACATGAGGAGTGCAAGAAGCTGTAAAGACGCGCTATAGCGGGTCTCTACGATTATTGGCTCTTCTCGATCGCGAATTCGACGCGGCGATTCAGTTGACGTCCCTCTGGCAAATCATTGTTGAACTCCGGATCGCGCTCGCCATGGCCGATCAGATCAGTTTTACTTGGGAGGGTCGTCATATTGCGCAGTGATGTCACCGCCGCATTCGCGCGAGCTTCCGAAAGCAATTGATTGTAGTCCTCCGAGCCAGTAATATCGGTGAATCCATCAATACGAAGAGCTTTTGCATCGCGGCTGATCGATTCCGAGATGAGCTCAAGCATCTGTCGACCGTGCTCATTTACATCCGAGCGATCGAAGTCAAAGTACATCATCGCAAACCGTTCGAGATTGGATCGCTCAACGGTGGAAGGTACAATGCGCGTCATGCCTTCATCAGACGATGTGCGGTCCCAGATATCGGTCGCTTCAAGTCTGTATCGCAACGGCAGATTGATGAGATGTGTCGCATTAGCGATCGTCATGGTCTGCACGGCAGGCGGAGCGCCCGAGCCACTCAATCCTTGACCAACAGGCGTACCATTGTGATCGAGTGTAATACGCCAGCTCTTGAACGGGTGATCGCTTGGTTCGATCGTCGTCTCGAAGCGCACGATGGTTTCTCCCGCGGCCATCGTCTCGCGCTGCTCGATCTTGATCGGCGCAGTGATGCGTGAGTCATTCGATCCAAATTCTACGCGCCGATTTTCCTCCATACCTGCTTGGAGGGTATACGAGTTAGGCATCACTCACCCGCAAATATAATACCCCGAATTCCGCAAGTATCACCCGATAGGTCTGAAAGCGGTAAGATTTGTAGACCCAGGTATCCACAAATCTTACGGTTGATAGGAGGGGCGTGCAGAGATTTCGGACGATACAGCCGCTAATCAACGATTCTCGCTGGTGGCATGAAATGGAATAAGCTGACGACTAGCATTCCATACCCCATATGTTGCGTCCAATTCTCGTTACCCTTTCTCTTCTGGTGAGCAGCAGTGGTCTTGCTCAGTCCCCACAACCCACCCAAGCGCCGACGATGTCGCCAGCGCCAACTGCGCTGCAGCCCGAATGGAGATTCGAGGCCTTTGGTGATTACTACTTCAAACTGAAGGGGGACAGTATTTCACAAGATTTGCAGTTCACGAACGTACCACGGGATTTCCGCGCATTTACGATGAGGCGTGCACTGCTCGGCGTTACTTTTCCGTTCTCCGAGCAATTCGCCGTCACGGCGTCGATCGAACATAACGACAAGATCCTTCTTAGTGGCAGCCAATTCGGTATCTTCCTAAAGACCGCATTCCTGCAGTGGAGGAATATTCTGCCCAAGGCAACACTCTATCTTGGTCTGGCACCGACGCCCACATGGTCGGCAGGTGTGAGCGAGAAGCTATGGGGATTGCGCGGCGTCGAGAAAACGATCACCGACATGCGCGCACTTGGGTCTGCAGTTGACCTCGGCATCGCTCTTCGCGGCTCGGCCGGTGAGAACAACGAGTTCAACTACATGGTGATGGAGGCGAACGGCACCTCCATTCGACCGGAGAACGATCGCTATAAGAAGTTTTTCCTGATGTCTAATTACCGTTTCTTCGATCATCTTGTCATCGAAGGCTATGGCGATTACGAGGACCGATCGTCAGAGAAGTACAAGTACACTGTGCGTGGCACTCTCGCCTGGGATAGCAAGCCATTCACTGCAGGGCTCGAGGTCGTCGATCAACTGGATCATTGCTTGTGCCCACCAAACTTCGAGAAGAATCGTCTGGGTATCAGCACCTACGCGAGAGCACCGATCATGAATGAGCCTGAGGTAGTGGCATTCGCACGCTACGATCGTTGGGATGCGGACACCAAGCGCGCCGATGTAGGAATGACCGAAAACTTCATCACTGCCGGCTTCGACATCAAGCCTCACAAGTCTATCCATCTCATTCCCAACCTCTGGATCACAACCTACGGCTCAAAGGACGCCAGCATTGATGCGCCCGATCCGCAGCTAGTCGGACGCCTTACATTCTGGTACATCTACAACTGACCGTAAAGCTCTCAGAGCTTTGTGATCACGCTTGCCATAAATGGCTCAAGCTGCTGCCGGCCCTTCGCTGTTGCATAGGGGTGCATCGTGCCAGCGATCATTCCGGTGTAGTGCCTGATCGCTTTCTCGATCGGCTGCGCACTCATTAATACTTCCGCTTCCTGTACCCAGAATCTTGCGAGATGTGAGATCATGAGCACCAGATGATCGATCTCCCTCTTTGCCAGACCCTTCTTGAGATAACCAAGCTTGGAAAGTTGCTGTAGATCCTTCGCAAGCGTTGCGCGGCGTACGCGCTGTATCGCAATGTAGCCATCGCCAATAGCTTTATAGTGCTTCATGATATGCACGAAGCTTGTGAAGATGCACCGATAAGTAAAGTGATTATGACTCGCCCTCCGGAATAGCTCAATGAACGACGTGAGCGAAAGATCCTTCTCGATCTCCTGAAAAAGCCTGGTGTTCTCCGCGCTCAGTCGTTTCGTGATCTCGATGACCAGATCGTCTTTCGTCGGGAAGTAGTAAGAGACATTACCGGGACTCAGGCCAAGCTCTCGAGCCAGCTGCCGTATTCCCACATACTCGATCCCATTCCGGTTAAAATACTCGAGCGCCATCTGGAAGATGCGCTCGCGGGTCTCTGCGCCTTTTGAGCGTATCTTTGGAGCAGGCTCAGGTTGTTGAGAAGCCACTTCGGATTTCTGTGAACTTTTGTACACTGTACTAAATTGTGTAAGTATATTTGTACACTGTACTAATTTTATCCCATTATAATTCCTATGAACACTTATCCGAATGCACAATACCCGCATATTATTGAGGCGGGCAATGGAGAGAAATTGATCTACACACGCTTTGTCGAAGATGGACAGGGCGGCTATCTCGAATGTGAGAATGTCGTGTCTCCCAACGCCGGCCCACCGATGCACGTGCATTGGAAGCAGGAAGAGAGCCTGACGATCACGGAGGGCAAGATGGGCGTCGAGATCATGGGCGAGGCGCCAAAGTTCTATGGACCGGGCGAGACTGCTTCGTTCGCGGCGGGTGTCTATCACCGTTTTTGGAATGCCGGGGAGACGCCGCTAAAGTGCAAGGGCTTTGTCAAGCCAGCGCTGAACTTCGAATACTTCCTCACTAATATCTATAAGTCTACGAAAGAGAACGGGGGAGAGCGACCAAGCAACTTTGACTCTGCCTTCCTGCTAACCCGTTATCGTTCGGAGTTCGATATGGCAGTGATCCCGAAGTTCGTCAAAAAAGTGGTATTCCCGATCACACTGACCCTGGGCAAGCTTCGCGGCATGCATCGCAAGTTCGCCGATGCACCACCGCCGATCAAGTAAAAGATCGCGATCTGTTAATCTCCGCTGACCCGGGCCTACGCCCGGGTCTTTTGTATTTCGGCCCCGAAACCGATGTGCCTCAGCCCCAGTCTAAGTGGCCGAGCGGCTGCTGGCGATCGACCAAAAAATTGCGTATCTTAGTTGACGGGATCATAGGCACCTTGCACTCAAGGAGAGCCCCGAAGAGGGTCATCGGTTTACACCAAATTATTGTAACAAACCGACCCTTTTGCGTTAAATACGGGGTTCCAGCACGGGCAACGATGCCCAGTTCTTTGCGGTTATCAGCGCTCCTCTCTGATCCCTTTGGGAGGCTCCTGTTTTCCGCTCAGACGTTCAAAATTTGGCGATTTCGCCTAACTCGACCCACAATAAGCTTAGAATGAAGCTCAGGATCCTCAGCGCTGCACTCAGCATAGCAGCCATGCCTTTTCTTGCGTTATCTGCTCAGGCTCAGACAGGCGCCAGCGAGACGAATACCCTCACGCTCGACCAGGCCATCCGCCAAGCAATGGAGAAGAACTACACGGTTCGTGCGCTGGGCTTCGATGTCCGCCGCTCCGAGCTGGAGGTCGATCGTGCAAATGCCGGGCTTCTGCCAAGCGTAAGTGCGAATGCCGGCTACGATCTTAGCTATTCGCTTAATTCAGAGGCGCGCCGCACATCGATCTTTGGTGGCGTAGATCCAGCAGCGAATAATCGCTACAGCTATGGCATCGGCTCAAGCCTCAATCTCTTTAACGGTGGATCAGATGCCGCCCGTATTCGCGGTTCAGAGTTCGCCCTTGAGGCGTCTCGTCGTGGACTTCAGTGGACACGTCAGCAGATCGCGTTCGCCGTCACCGGCGCATATGTCAACTCGCTCAGGACGCGTGAACTCGTTGGCGCTTCCACTAAGACACTTGCAGAATCTCGCGCTCAGCTCGAGAGAGTGAAGGGTTTGAATTCGGCTGGCTCCGTGCCGATCGCACAGGTTTATCAGCAGGAAGCGGTAGTCGGGCAGAACGAGCTCTCGCTTATTCAAGCGCAGAACAACTATGAGAATGCGAAAGCAGATCTTCTCGTCATTCTCGATATCGATCCAAACGATCACGGTGCCTACGGCGTAAGCCTCACCGGAATCGACACGACAACGACATCTGCGCGTCAGAACGCAGTCCGTGCAGCGATCACTGATGCGGCCGTCGATCGAGTACTTGAAGGCCGTTCAGACATTGTCTCCGCTCGTGCACGTGTTGAGGCTGCAGAAGAGCAGATCGCTATGACACGCGGGGCCCTGTTGCCAAGCGTTGATCTTAACGTCGGTGTTAACGGCGGCGGCTCACATGAAAACCCATTCCGTGCGCAATCGAGCAACGGGCTCAACGCAGGACTCTCGTTGCAAGTACCGATCTTCGATCGTAAGCAGAACAGCATCGCGATCGAGCAACAGCAGCTTGATATCGAAGCCGATCAGGCACGTATTCGCGAGCAGGAGCAGGGCGTCCGTAGCGATGTCGCAAAGGCAGCGAATAATCTGCGTTCCTCAGAGCAAGCGCTAGAAGCGAGCGCGCGCGCGCTGCGTTCTGCTGAAGAAAGTTTAAGGCTTGCGCAAGAGCGGTTGCGTGTTGGGGCCGGTATCCAACTCGATGTGATCATCGCGCAATCGCAAGTAGAGACCGCCCGCACTAACCGTGTGAACGCGATCTATAATTATGTGCTTGCAGCAGAACAGATCGAGTACACACTCGGCCAATGGAATTACTAACAGTGGACTTACTAAGCTCTTGTTCATCCATAGTAACTTCACGTAATTCAACGTTTATTCAACCCCACCAGCTGAATTAGCTCTATATGTTTAAGACGTTCACAAAACGCTCCACGATCGATACTGCGACCACCGGCACCACCATTCCGGGAATCGATGCGAACGGTAAGCAGCAATCAACAACACAGACCGTTGTCACGCAGATCAAAAAGCGTAAGCAGCGCAAGCGCAATGCGATCATTGGTATCGTTGCACTGATCGTTGTTGTCATTGGACTTGCAATAGCGAACGGCGGCAAGGAGAAATCGATAACTGTCCAAACAGAAACTGTCTCGCGTCGCACGATCACGAGTATCGTTCAGGCAACAGGCAAGATCCAGCCTGAAGTGAAGGTCAAGATCAGTCCTGAGGTGTCTGGTGAGATCATCTCGCTTCCGATCAAGGAAGGCCAGCAGGTCACGCGCGGACAGCTTCTCGCGAAGATCAAGCCGACATCATTCGAAGCAGCGCATGAGCAGGGAATGGCATCGCTCAATGCATCGAAGGCACGAATGGAGCAATCACGCGCAAACATGATCACTGCAAAGCAGTCGTTCAACCGCTCGAAGGAATTGCGTGAGAAGAATCTGATCTCAACATCGGATTTCGAAACGGCTGAAGCACAATTCCAGGTCGCACAAGCGAACTTCAATGCATCGAATTTCGAGATCAAGGCTACGGAGAGTCAGCTTAAGCAGCTCACAGAGTCACTGCGTAAGACAGCAGTCATTGCTCCAATGGGTGGTGTCGTAACATCACTCGTATCGGAGCTTGGTGAGACCGTTGTCGGTACGAGCCAGTTCTCGGGTACTGAGATGATGACCGTAAGCGATCTCGCTGTGATGAACGCAGAAGTAGAGGTTGATGAGAATGACGTTGTCAACGTATCGATCGGCGACAAGGCAAACGTTACGATCGATGCATACCCAGGCCGCACATTCCGTGGCACGATCGTCGAGATCGCAAACAGCGCAAAGCTGAAGGGCATGGGCACGCAGGAGCAGTCAACGAACTTCGAAGTGAAGATCCGTATTGACGACTTCAAAGGTGTCGATCTGCGTCCCGGCATGAGCTGTATCGCGAAGATCGAGACCGAGACGAAGGAGAATGTCATGGCGGTGCCGATGATCGCTGTTACTCGCCGTGATAAGAGCGATGATCCAACAGCAGATAGCATCAAGCGTGCAGCGACGGGCGGCGAGGTGCCAACGATCGTCTTCATCAATGACAAGGGCAAGGCGAAGGCAGTACCTGTGAAGACCGGCTTAAGCGACAATCTGTATGTTGAGGTTCTCTCTGGCCTGAGTGGCAATGAAGAGATCATCAAGGGGAATTATAGCGCGGTCAGCAAAGAGCTTCAGGATAAAAAGGCGATCAAGGTAGAGAATAAGTCGACAACGAAGTCGGCCACTGACGCGAAAGCTTCAAACTAAGTCAGCTGGACTTCATTCGCAGCGACGTACCTATTTAATGAATGTAATGGAAGATACTTTCCAACGGACCCAGACTCGCGACATGGTCCGCAATCACACTGCCGAAAACTCGGTGATCTATCTTGAGAATATCCTCAAGGTTTATCACATGGGTGACGAGGCGGTATATGCACTGCGTGGTGCGACTCTCGGCATCCAGCGCAATGAATATGTCGCGATCATGGGGCCATCCGGTTCTGGTAAGTCGACATTGATGAACGTTATCGGTTGTCTCGATACACCGAGTTCTGGCAACTACTACTTCAACGGCGCGAACGTCGCTGGCCTCGACGATAATGAACTCGCTGAGATCCGCAACCGCGAGATCGGCTTTGTGTTCCAGACCTTTAATCTTCTGCCACGCAGCACGTCGCTGCAGAACGTCGAGCTTCCGCTAGTCTATGCTGGTGTAAGCAAGGAGGAGCGTTTAGAGCGAGCGTATCAGGCGCTCGATCATGTGGGGCTTGCTGCGCGTGCAGGTCATAAGCCGAATGAGCTTTCGGGCGGTCAGCGTCAACGCGTTGCTATTGCACGTGCGCTCGTGACGAAGCCATCGATCATTCTTGCCGATGAACCGACAGGTAATCTTGATTCAAAGACCGGTGAAGAGATCATGCGACTCTTCTCCGAGCTTAATGCGAATGGCAACACGATCGTACTCGTAACGCACGAAGAAGATATCGCACAGCATGCGAAGCGCATCGTTCGTATTAAGGATGGACTCGTCGAGCGCGATGAGGATATCATCAAGC
>JBKJTP010000057.1:0-10265 GCA_046590195.1 Kapaibacterium sp. (SeqCode)
CATAACTGAAGGGGCCGTTCAACGCCTTCTTTTGAGGTTCAGCTGGATCGGTTACATCGATCTTCTCGATGTCTTCGCCGACACCTGCGAACGCATTAGCTGACGCAGATTCTGTGGTCGAGTGCTCCTCTGCGTACGGCAGGTTGTTCTCGAGCATCGCGTTGTAGTGGAAGCCGGCGATCGCCTGCTCGAGTCCACGAAGTGTGAAGCTCACATTCATCAGATACCCGTCACCGCGGAAGACGAACGTCTTCTGGATTGATCGGCCAGAATCGAGCTGATACGTGGCTGTGACCGTTGCGGAGTCCGCCGCGCCGAGCGTCAGAGGAGCCGGATCGAGAAGGAATGGGAGATCCTTTGTGCTCGCGACCTTGCCGTCGGAAGCAACAAATCGAAGATTGATATCGCCATTCTTGCGCTGCTGATGGATCAGGTCAACAGGCTTGCCATTCCAGGTCTTATAATTCTTGAGGACGTAATGGGTCAAAGACGCTCCCTTTGAGCCAATTTCGGCAGAAAAAAGAGGGGTCTCGACTTTCTTCGTTGCAGCAGGTACCGATGAATCAGCAGTAAAGACCGTGCTAAGGTTAGCTGCGGGTATGGCCGAAGCACTGCTCGCGGTGGCAGGGGCCGTCGGCTCAGCAGAGGTTTGTTGTCCAGAGGTTGCAGAAGGCGTACCGGTGACGGCGGTTGTCGTGTCCTTCGTTACTGGTTCTACTGGGGGTGTCGGTCGGTTCAGCATCATCCATCCGAAGAAAACGAGGAGGATCAGCAGAATGCCGATAGTTGTCGACTTATTAGAATCCATTTAGGATAAAAGGTCAGAATAGGGCGTAGGCCCAGAAGAGTGAGCGATCAGATGGGCAAAAGGCAAAGCTTAAAAGCAAGGCCTGAAAGCCACGAATCCACGACCGAGAGATGGTCGCGCACGCAAACGCCCGCCGGATTCAGAAGGTTTATAAACAACCGTTGAGGCGCTGAAGCCCGCGAGAGGAGCCTAGGCCGGCTGGACCGCTACTTCCCGGACTTCGTGCGTATCGCGGAAGAGGATGTGGTCATGATAGTAGTGCGTCAGCAGGAAGCAGAGCACAACCATGTAATACGACTGGTCGAAAGTGAGCCCGTGGTGCTGCTGGGTCATCAAGAGTCCGGCCCAGACGACGAGCGTCGTGCTGTTGAGCATCAGGCTGAACCCGTAGAACTTGTACCACTTCTTGGGAGCAGAGAGCTTCTTCATCAGTGGCGTTGAGATCTCGCCGCGCTCGTAGCGGAGCCGGTTGATATACCACGTGATGCCGAGGTACTGGAATGAGTGCCACGTGTTGAGTCCCTGGAATGCAACGTCCAGTTCGTGAAACATCGGCGTGATGAAGCTCGCGACAACGGTGATCGAGATAAGAATGAGCTTCGGCCAATTGCCACGCCCGATCCTGAACTCCTGCCACGTCTTGATGATGAACGCAGTGACCGCAAAGGCAAAGAGCACAGCAACGATCATCCACGTAGCTTCATGCTTTAATTGCTCAGGGAAGTAGAGAAAGACCTCGCCAACATTGAACGAACCGTGCACGAAGCGGTATGTAGCGATCGGATAAAGCGCAAGCAATACGACAGCATAATCGCTGACTCGCGACCAAAAGCTTATCGGACGTGGGTCTTTGTTGTTGTAAAGATCGACGAGATAAATGATCTGATGCAAGACGTGAATGCTCGCCCAGAAGAAGAAGAGCGTCAGCAGCATCTGGAAGTTCGTGATCCCCATGTAGATCACGAACGTTGGGATGATGATCGCCATAGGCAGGATCGTCGAATGCGACTTCGCGAACTGCCCATCGAACGTCGTACGGGTATGCGTTGCATACATGTGCGGACCACCGATGAAGAACGCAACGAGGATGTTCACCGCATTGCGGGCATCGGTCGCGTTAAGCCCAAGCGCCGAACCTGCAAAGAAGGAGAGATAAGGGATCGTAATGAGCAAGGCCGACCCTGAGATCCATATGAGATCCCATTTTCTGGAATGAAGCCAAAGCGCGCTTGAAGTAACTGCGGGAGTCATAGCCGATTAATGAACCAACGCATCGTAGACGAATCAGAATGCGAGGGTTGTGGCAACGAACAAAACTGTGAGCTCGATCGAAATGCTCAGACCCCGGGGCGAAGGTCCCAACTCTCGTCGATACTTAGGATAAATTCGCTTAAAAGATTCACGCATTGATCGAGATCGACAAGATCGAGCACCTCAATTGCCGAATGAAGGTATCTTGTGGGCGCAGAGACAACGCCGATGGGTACTCCGCCCTTGATGAGGCTGATCGGGTCGGCGTCGGTATGCGTATGCCCGTTCTCGATGTTGACCTGGTACGGGATGCTACGAGCTTCGGCGATCTCAACGAGCCGCTTCGACATCTTCCTGTTCGTCCGGATGCCCTTATCGATGACCGGTCCACCCGAGACCTTCGTATCACCATGCAATTCCTTGCTGATGCCTGGGGTATCGGTGCAGGGCATGACGTCCAATGCGATCGCCATCGTGGGGTCTGTAGAGTAAGCGGCCAATCCAGCAGCCCAAAGGCCGGTTTCTTCCTGGATCGAGCTTACGCCGTAGACCGTCGCCTTGAGTTCATCCTTGCGAGCACCCAAAGCCTTCAGCGTTTCTGCTACTATATATAGTCCGATACGATTATCAAAGCAGCGCGCCGTGGCGCGGGTGCCGTGCAGGCGCTGGTAGTCCTCGCCGTAGATGATGACGTCACCAATGGCGAGCAATTTCTCAGCTTCTTCCTTATTCTTGGCGCCAATATCGATGTAAACGTCGGAGAACTTGACCTTTGCGTCGTCTCCCTTCTCCTTCAAATGCACAGATGTACGGCCCACGACACCCGGAACAATGCTCCCGGTCTTCGAGGAGAGGATCCTGACGCGATGAGAAGGCAGGATATTCGGGTCGACACCGCCAACTGGGGCCACATAGATGAAGCCGCTATCGCTGATGTACTTGACGATCAGTCCGATCTCGTCGGCATGACCAACGATGAGGATCGAGACATCCTGGCTGCCCTTAAGTGTTGCGATATTATTGCCGTGCGTATCGATGCGGAGCTCCGCGCCGCTGGAAGCAGCCTCATCACGCCAGACCTGCTGGACGTTTTCCTCATAATTAGAGGGGCCTGGGCATTCGATCAGCTTTTTAAGGAATAGCTCCTGCTCGTGCGTCATCGAGAGATTCAGAAAATGGTTGAAAAGGGCGCGCGCGGACTATATAACGAGTCCTGGAATTAAGGCTCGCGAGCGGGGTGTTGCTCGCTCACCGAGGCTTGGCTAACAACATTGCCCGAATTCTCGTCCCGACTCTTGGCCCTGATCAGCAACCGATTTTCCATCATGATCCGCACGGCAGCTCTGCTCGTGCTTTTTGTGCTTTGCGGCAGCGAAGTTCAGGCTCAGGTCGTGACCAGCGTGAAGTCGGGGAATTGGTCGGACAGAGCAGCTTGGTCGAATGGCGCTGTTCCTAGCGACGGCTCGGTAGTAGTGATCCAGAACGGAGACACCATCCGGCTGAATCTCAACTCTGCGCGTCTCAAGAGTCTCGAGATCCGCGATGGAGTTCTCTTCGGCGAACGAGATACACTCTACATCGACTCAGCATTTGCTGGCGCCGGTACTTTCAATCCGGATAGCGGTACAGTCTCTTACTTCTCGCAAGACACGACACGCATCGAGGGTAACTCTATCGATCGTTTTCACAATCTTACTCTAGCCGATTCGAACGGCGCGTTCGGTCCTCGCTCGATCGAGAAAGATCTGACCGTCGAAGCACGCTTCGAAGCTGACTTTAGGAAGAATGACAGCGCAAGCATCAGCGGAATCGGATCGATAACGGTGGGTGGCGATCTTGTCTACATCGGAGCGAGTGCTAGCCTGTGGAGCGGGAAGATCATGCTGAATCAGTCGGCGATCGACACGGCATTTCTCATTGTCACGACGACCCGTGATACTAATTTCGCGTTTCCACAGATCACGATCGATAAGCGCGATACATCACAACTTGTTCGTGTGGGTCGCATTGGTCGATTTGCATACCCGCAATACGGCGACACGCTCTATGTGAGTTCGAGTGCTGTGCAAGACACGTCGATCATTGTGAAGGGTGGAACACTCGATCTCGTGCGGGGACATATTCGCGCTGTGGATTCGCTAACACCACCACAAGTTTACATCGGCAGAGATACGCGTTACCGGACGGGCGCTCGAGGCGAACTTGATACGACATTCATGTCACGCTTTATTCTCGACACGAATTCAACGTTCGAGTTCTATTGCGACAGCGTCAAGGATATCACCTATTCCATCCCGCGTTTTGCACAGCCATACTTCTGGAATCTCTGGCTGGGCGCGCCAACACTGACTGGAATTGGAACGCAGGACCTGGAGATAAAGGGCAAGCTGCTCATTCAAAACGGCGCTGAGATCAACCCACGTGCGGGAGGCGGCAAGCAGAAGAACACAACGATCACCATTCACGGCGATGTGATCAACGAAAGCCGAGGAGAATCCGGCAGCATCGGTGCAGGCACTGGCGGGGGTGATGGGATGTCGCCACTAGATGAACATTGGGTGTTTGATCGTCCGGGTGATACGATCCATTGGTCGGGGCCAGCAGAGATGCAACGCGTAACAGTGAGAGAAGGCAGTGTGCTATCGGTCCGCTTCATCGATCACGATCATTGCGATTCGCTTCTCTTTGTTGACAGCATCACTGAAGAGGGTGGCAACTGTGGAGCTCGCATCATCGGAAAGATCTTCACCACACCTTATCGCTTCTTTCAGCTAAGCGAGAAGATGCATGACTTTGGTAACATCGGACTCACTGTAACGACTGGCGAGCCTTATCTGCAGCACACACGAGTAGTTCGTTACGCAGGTTATCTCCCACCAGGTGAGCGACTCGGCATTCAGCCAGAGCGAACAGTGCTGCGCTACTTCAATGTGATACCGGGTGCGGGTCCGCAGTCGATAGCGCCGAGCACGATCAAGTTCGACCTGCACTGCGATGAGATCAATGGAGTGGATCTTGCGAGTGCAGTCTTCTGGCGTTCGACAAGCAACGGTGCATCGTGGGCATACAGTGGCATTACCGAGAGAGATGTCGCTGGCCTAAGCTTCATGCGCGACACAGCATCGATCGGTTTCCCATTCGGCTCCAACAACTTCCTCTGGACGCTCTCGACGCAGCGAGATGATGTAGCGACGCCGGTACTGCTCGAGTCCTTCTCGATCGAACGTGATCTCGCAACCATCAAACTCGACTGGCGCACCAGCTCCGAGATCAATGTCAGAGGCTTCGCGATCGAGCGCAAGTTCGATGGCCGGATCGAGCGCATCGCTAGCTGTGAGTCGACTGAAGGCTTGCTAGCGAAATCCTATTTTGGCGCAAAGTATACTCTAGTCAATCCGATCCACGATGACGGCACGTATGAGTATCAACTGATCGAGGTATCGCTCGATGGTCTTGAGCGGCTGCTGGCCTCACGGTCGATCCGGGTTGAAAATATTAGGGGCAGTCAATCTATCTCGGTAGTGCCTGTCCGGACTGGACATAAGCGGGGGCTGCAGTTAATCGGAAGAAACTTAGAAGGATTGCAAGTTGAGGTGTTCGACGCTGCTGGGAGGGCCATACTGCGTCAGAATGTAGCATTCAGCCAAGACCCTGTCCTAGATCTGGACATCGGCGGTTCGGCGGCCCAGGTGGTCTTCGTCCGAATAAGCGGACCATTGAAAGAATATCGGTTCAAGGTCTTGCTTCCCGCGCATTAAAGGTGTATATTAGTGGGTGAACTTAGTCCAGAGTCGGTAGGTTGACCCGCACGTATCACCTCGTTTCGTTGCGCAACCCGCTGGCGCAACAACCTGACCCAAAGCGTGCGGTCAGTTCGGAGTTCTATATGATATTGGGGAAAATTCAATCGAATAGCCGTGATCTTACACGCGCATTACTGCGCGCTATCATGCTATGCGCGATTCTAATTCTTACTCCAACCGACGCGTCTTCCCAGATCTTCTACAATAATGGCGCGCAGGTTCGCGTCACGCCTGGCGGCCTTGTGCAGGTGAATGGATCGGCGACGAACAACTCCGGCCTCATCGATAACGATGGCACCACGCACATCACAACCCACTTCACGATCGGCAACACCGCCACCACGCGTGGGCTTGGCCTCATGTACGTTGGTGGTAACTGGACGAACAACGGCACGTTCACGGCCAGCACGTTAAACGGCGATGGCGACGAGAGCACGATCATCTGGAACGGCACCGCGCAGGATTACGGCGGAACAGCTGTCACGACATTCTGGAATCTCACTGTCACGGGCGGCAGCGATAAGACATTCTATCAGGATGCACGGCTGAATCATCTTTGCGATTTCACGAACGGGTGGTTGAAAACCACGGAGGCAAACCTGATCACGTTCAACCGCACGGGTCAATGGACGAACGCATCCAACAACAGCCACGTCGATGGTCCTGTTGGCAAGGAGATCGATTCTGCAGTTGAGTGGCACTTCCCAACCGGTAAAGAGCATCGCTTCAATATGTGCGCTGTCACTCCGCTGAGTGCAACGTTCACGAATTATCGCGCGGAATATTTCTTCGATTCGTACTGGAATACTACATCGGTCATCGCGCCGCTTGTTGCAGTTAGCACAATCCACTATTGGCATGTTGACCGCCTTAGCGGTACGGCTGATGCGCGTATCAGACTTTACTGGATCCCAGGCGACTACATCCCAGCATGGCTGATGGATCCTTCGGATCTCGTTGTAGCTCGCTGGACTGGCGCTGCATGGACCAGCGAAGGAAGCTCCTTCTACGAAGGCAATTACAACGCGGGCAGTGTTCGCTCTGCGAATTTCGTCAGCACCTTCCTTACGCCTAACGAGCCATTTACGCTCGGTACGCTTTCGTGGGACAATCCACTTCCTGTTACTCTTTCGTACTTCAAGGCGATACAAAGCGGTCCGTACGTAGATCTGAACTGGAAGACCGAGGCCGAGATCGAGAACGATGGTTTTGAGGTCGAGCGCGCATTCGCAGATGGTCAGCCAGAGCTGATCCGTACGTTCAAGTTCGATGAGCAGCTCCGCGGTAAGTCATTCTTTGGTGCAGAATATAAGACGATCGATAAGCCTGCCCAGGAAGGTCTCTATACATACGATCTGTATCAGCAGGATCTGAACGGCCTTCGCACGCGAATCGCATCGAAGACTGTCGATTATAAATTTTCCTATGAGGGTATGCCACTCAGCGTAGAGGTATATCCGAACCCCACATCATCGTTCACTCGTGCTATGTTTACCCTTGATCGAGATCAGACCGTCACGGTGCTGATGCATGATCTGACGGGTAAGCAGGTTGCTGTAGTACATGAAGGCTTACTTTCGGCTGGCCCTCATGAGATCCAAGTGCCTGTTTCGCAGCTGGCAAGTGGTGCATATACGGTGACTGTTATCTCCGACCAGGGACGCGTCTCGAAGTCGGTTGTCGTTTCTCGTTGATCTGCTGAAGGATCATTTCATACAGTTCTTCTCACAGAGAACTTACTACTACTTCGACCGAGACTTTTTCGGTAAGCCTCGGCAGACCAATACTGGCTAACCACCCTGGTTGATCGGTAGCGGTAGAATTTCCTAAGAAACATATGACTTCGTCTGCAACCCTAACGGGCAGACGGGGGTGGTCAGGATCTTTCCATCGTGTCAGCTTCCTGTTACGTGCACTAATTCTGCTCGTGTTGCTGCATTCCGCCGCAACTGCGCAGAACAATGTCGGCATTGGCACAACCACACCCGAATCTAGTGCTATTCTCGATCTGACCAGTTCGAATAAGGGACTTCTCGTCCCCCGACTTTCGACCGCGGAAATGAATTCGGTGCCGACCCCAGCTACCGGATTGATGATCTATAATACTACGCTCTCCAATTTCTATTACTACGATGGTATCTCATGGAAGCCATTCCTCACGGCCACGAACGGCTGGCAGCTAACCGGAAACGCAGGGACGGCCGCGGAGACAAATTACCTTGGTACGTCTGATGCGAATCCACTCGTGATCAAGACCAACGGCGTCCAGAGAATGATCATTCTCAGTACGGGTGAAGTAGGTATCGACGTGGCCGCACCAAACTCGAAACTCTCAGTCAATGACGGTAACATCAGCATTGTCAACACGCTGAACAGTGCCGGCCAACTTCGGTACTATGAGCCAAGTGCTTCAGGTACGAATTATACAGGCTTTCGATCCGGTGTGATGGCAGCAGACATCATGTACACCTTGCCGACGGTTGCGCCGACGGCGGGCCAGGTGCTAACGGCCGGAGCAACCCCAACTACGTTACAGTGGTCAAGTGTCGCAGGCGGCGCAGCCGATACGTTGTGGTTCGTTGGTGCTGGCACAAGTTCGCTCGTTGGCCGCGGCAACAACAATACAGGAGCTGGCAATTATTCGATCGCTGCTGGACAGAACAATAACGCAACCGGCAATCACAGCGTGACGATCGGCGGATTTGGGAATGTATCGAATGGCAACTACAGTGCGGTTGGTGGCGGATACATTAACCAAACGAGCGGACTATACTCAACGATCGCCGGCGGACAGAACAACGTTGCGTCGGCCGCTAACGCAAGCGTACTTGGCGGAAACGCCAACACAGCAAGTGGCCAGTATGCTGCGGTAGGCGGCGGTCAGTCGAACTTCGCACGCGCTAACTATTCTGTTGTTGGCGGCGGTATCGGAAATAATGCGACGACCAATGCCGTGCATGGTACGATCAGTGGTGGCCAAGCGAACACGGCGGATGCGCAGTGGACGTCAGTCATCGGCGGGCTTACCAACTCAGCGAATGGCAACTACTCCTCAGTCTTGGGTGGCCAGTTGAACTCGGCAAATGCAACCTATAGCGTGCTGGGCGGCTACAACACATCCACTGGATCCAACGCTCATTACTCCATGGTCTTCGGAGGAAATGCAAGCGTTACTCAGTCGAATACGATCGTCTTTAACCATACCGGTACCATCGCCGCCACATATGGCTTGACCAAAGTGGGCATTCGCAACAATGCACCGACAGAGGCGCTTGACGTCACTGGCAACATTCGCTTCTCTGGTGCACTCATGCCGAACAACCTACCGGGCACGGCTGGCCAACTGCTCGTTTCAGCGGGCGCGAACGCTGCGCCTACATGGAGCAGCGGCAGCGGATTGTTCTGGACGCTTACAGGCAACAGTGCTACATCGCCTGCGACAAACTTTCTTGGCACCACGGACTCCGTTGACGTTGTCTTCCGCACGAACAACACTGAGAAGATCCGTCTGATGGCGAACGGCTTCCTCGGTGTTGGTACATCGACACCGAGTGTAAAGCTCGAGGTGTCGAATGGGACCATCTCTCTCAGCAACACGAACAACACCGCAAGCGGCGTCCGCTTCTTTGAACCTAGCACTAGCGGTACTAATTACACGGAGTTCAAGGCAAGGGCGCAGACGGCAAATCTCACTTACACGTTTCCCGATTCTTCTGGCCGTCAATTCGACGTACTAACAAACGATGGCAGTGGTAATCTGTACTGGACGAACAACATTATTACAGGATCGCTTTATCTTGGCAGCACAACTTCGACTACGCTTGCCGCAGACGCGAATGATCTGCCATTAGATGCCAACTATACCTTACACCGCATGAGTGCCAATGGTAATGGAGTTGACATTACCGGTCTTGCAAACGGAGTTGATGGACGAGTTGTCATCTTGGTTAACGTAGGTGGTTTTGGAATGACCTTACTTTACGAGGATGTTAACTCGGCGGCAGCAAATCGAATCATCGGGTCTGGAGGTAATTTTAGCTTTGGTGTAAACAAAGCAGTGTCTCTCGTGTATGACGGTGTATCCTCGCGATGGAGGATCTACGCTGCCTACCCGTAATTCTATCACGAACTTAACAAAGTGTTTTGCCTAAACCCCTGGGAGGCCGACTCCCAGGGTTCGGTCTAGGAGTAGACGTAGAGCTTTCTACTTTTCTCAAGATGTGCGACTGCGATTAGACCTGAGCCCGCTGGCCGAAAACAGCGGGCTCGATTATTTTAAAAGGTGGAAGGAGCTCTGAGTAGACCCTCAGGTCGGCTATGGCAGAGCTTAAGTCGACTTAGACTGAACATAATTGCACATTTTCCCCCACACATCCACTTATCCACAGAAATCACAAACCAAA
>JBKJTP010000089.1:0-8709 GCA_046590195.1 Kapaibacterium sp. (SeqCode)
AGGACGCTGTGCTTGAGACATCGATTCTAATGAGTTGGCAGCCAGGGGACAATTTCCAATTATATGGTGGCGTCAGCTCACGAGACTATCCTCTTTCTGACCGAGCCTTGACGCTCAGCCCACATGTTGGCGTTAAGGCGCTGTTCTAGATGGCATTCAATATCGACTGTCTCCCGGTTTACGGTACTTCTTAAGCCGCTCCACCGCCTCCTCATGGCTAATTGCCTCTCCTCGGACAGCCGCCAGACCCCCAAGCTCGACCCTTTTCGCAACGTAGAGATAGTACTCAATGACCTCATAGCTGGCGCCATCGGGCACCTGCCTCACTACTTCGAGTGCAAATTCTTTGTCGCTCATCGATTGCATTTTGTCCTAAAAATTACACCCTACGGTTGCCGAGTGTTCCGATTTGCTCGGGATTAGCTAATTCGCTAAGCTACGTTGCCCCTCACCTGAAACATCCTTCCTCATTCTCCATACGATACGATTCCGTATTTTTGCGGGATAGCAGATCAGTATTGTACCTGAATTCATCACATGGCAGAGGAAAAGTTACCGAAACGGGCAGAGGATTTTAGCGCGTGGTATAACGAGATCGTCGCTCGTGCTGAGCTTGCCGAGCATAGCCCTGTGCGTGGCTGCATGGTCATCCGACCGAATGGCTACGGCATCTGGGAGCACATCCAGCGCACACTCGACCAGATGTTCAAGGACACAGGTCACTCCAATGCCTATTTCCCGCTCTTCATCCCGCAGTCATTCCTGACGAAAGAAGCCGCGCATGTGGAGGGCTTTGCGCCTGAGCTCGCGGTCGTCACGCATGGTGGCGGCAAGGAGCTCGAGGAGCCACTCGTCGTGCGTCCGACGTCGGAGACGATCATCTATGCAACCTACGCGAAGTGGGTGCAAAGCTATCGCGACTTGCCGATCCTGATCAATCAGTGGGCGAATGTTGTGAGATGGGAGATGCGCACGCGTCTCTTCCTCCGTACGACAGAATTCCTCTGGCAGGAAGGACATACCGCGCACGAGACCGAAGTAGAAGCGGAAGCAGAGACACAGCAGATGCTGAACGTCTATCGCACCTTCATGTATGATTACATGGCAATGCCAGTGATCACCGGACAGAAGACCGATAGCGAGCGCTTCGCAGGTGCCTTGCGTACCTACACGACGGAGGGCTTGATGCAGGACAACAAAGCGCTGCAAGCAGGTACGAGCCATAACCTCGGACAGAATTTCGCGAAAGCATTCGATCTGCAATTCCAGAGCCGCGAAGGCACGATCGAGCACGCGTGGAATACGTCATGGGGAGTCTCGACGCGTCTTGTTGGTGGACTCATCATGACGCATAGCGATGATGATGGACTCGTCGTGCCTCCACGTCTTGCAACGATCCACGCCGTGATCGTCCCGATCTACAAGAACGATGATGAGAAAGCAGCTGTAATGGCTGCTGCCGACAAGATCTTTGCTGATCTGAAGAAGGCTGGCATTCGTATCAAGCTCGATGATCGTGATTCGATGTCGCCAGGCGCGAAGTATTACGAGTGGGAGCTCAAGGGCGTGTGTCTTCGCATCGAGATCGGTCCGAAGGACGTTGCGAACAATACGGTTGTCGTCGTGCCTCGCGTTGAGCTCGCTGGCGAAGAGGCGCCAAAGCCTAATCGCAAGCAGAAGCTATTCGTCAGTCAAGAAGGCTTGGCTGACCGCGTGCAGCAGTTGCTCGAAGCGTTGCAACATCAGCTCTTCACGAATGCGCTTGAGCGCCGTGAGAAGGCAAGCCATCGCGGCATCACGTCGTACGATGAGGTCAAGCGTCTTGTAGATGAAGAGGCTGGTTTTATCTACGCTGGCTGGTGCGGCATGTCCGAATGCGAAGCGAAAGTTAAGGAAGAGACCAAGGCGACGATCCGCTGCATCCCTGATGAGGAATTCCGCAGCGAGACCGCACCCGCAAAGTGCGTCGTCTGCGGCGCACCCGCGAAGCACGAGGTGGTGTGGAGCAAGGCGTATTAATTTTCGAACGCATCAATGAACGATAGACTAGTCGAGATATTAAGTCAGCGTGCTGACTTCAACATTACAGGCGAAGATAAGAAGCGGCTCGATTTCTTTTCTGAATATCTCGATCATGGCTCGCTTTTCCTGGTGGGTTTTGAACCTGGCGACGATCCCGAGTTTACCTTCACGAATGATGCGCAGCGTTATCGATTTCGGATGAGTGAGATTCGCGAGCACGTTATGGGAATGAAGTCGGGCAAGCCGCTGGCATGGGAAGAGATCGAATACGAATTGATCAACAGAGGAGTGGAGTGATGCATAAAGACCTTGAGCGAGCGCTTGAGCAATTCGAAGAGAATGAGAAGCGCTACGAGCAGATCATCAGTGAAAACCGCGCTCGGCTGAACGAACGTCCTGCAAAGGGTGGATGGTCGATGGCCGAATGTATCGATCATGTGAACGTGATCGCGCGTGAGTTGGTCGGGCCGTTGAAAGAGACGATCCATCAGGCAAAGTCCGCTGGCAAGATGTCGGATCGCGCGCATCGTCCCGGGTTTCTCGGCAAGTACATGACTCGCTCGATGGAGCCGCCAGCCAAAAAGAGAATGAAGACGCAGACGCTTTATGAGCCTTCATCGAACATTGATCCGAATACGCTGCTCGAGCAATACAAGGACGTGCACAACACGTTCAAGCAGTTGATCCGAGAATGCGAAGGTGTCGATATCTCAAAGGTAAAGATGAAGTCACCAGCGTTGAAGATATTGAAGCTCAATCTTGGCGACTGGTTCTTCTTCACCGCGTCCCACGAACGCCGCCACGCCTGGCAAGCCGAGCAAGTAGCGAAGGGGCTAAAGTAAGTGTAGAGACATGCTTTAGCATGTCTCCTCGCAGCCGAAGGCGGAGAGTCTTTCTGAGTACTCAAACTGTTGAAGATGATCTATACACCCAAAAGCTCATCGGGGACTCTTCGCTACGCTCCGAGGAGACATGCTAAAGCATGTCTCTACACGTTCTCACGATAAAAAGCACCCCTCAGAGCTGCGATCAATTCGTCCATTCTTATCTATTAAGCCCTCGACCGCAGCTCGTGAAGCAGTGCGCTAGCAATCATTCTGACACGAGCGCTGGCATGGATGTCACACCTCACTATCACATTGTTACTTCGGCCAGACGTTTCTCGGCCAGTAGCAGCGAAGGGGGTGTCAGCTTGTGGATCAGCTCCTCGATCTCCAGCAAGCGCGGTTCGCCCATTTCCTTGCTATGCAGACGAACAACTAGCCTGAGCATCTTACCTTCCTGGGCCAGTCGAACGTTGTTCGCGCCTACGACAGCAAACTGATCAAGGATCAGCGGGAATGTCGTCTTGTAATAGTGCGTCTCCTCCTGACTCGGCATAAGTATGCGCACCGTACGCGTTGCATCATCAAGTTGGACTGCGCGCGCACCAAATTTCTTCGCGCGCTCGCGTATGCGGGCAACATGCATTAGTGCTTCAGCCTCATCTGGCAATGGACCAAAACGATCGCGCATTTCATCTGCGATCTCGTCCAGCTCCTGATCTATGGTCGCGCTTGCCATGCGCTGGTAGAAACGGAAGCGCTCGGCATCATCCTCGATATATTCGGCAGGAATGAGCGCATCGATACCAAGCGAGACGTTAACATCCTGCGAACCTTCGAGCCTCTTGCGTCCGAAGGCTGTCTTTCGCGCAGTTGCAAGTTCATCCTTGAAGAGCTCCTGAAATTCCTCGGTCTTGAGTTCTTCGACTGCTTCTTCCAGCACCTTCTGATAGAGCTCGAAGCCGATGTCACCGATGAAGCCCGATTGTTCAGCGCCGAGCAAATTGCCCGCGCCACGGATCTCGAGATCGCGCATCGCAAGCTGGAAGCCTGCACCGAGGTCCGAGAACTCTTCCATCGCTTCCATACGGCGAAGAGCATCCTTGCTTAGCTGTCCAAGAGGGGGAGAGATGAGGTAGCAATATGCTTGCTCGTTCGAGCGACCTACGCGTCCGCGAAGCTGATAGAGCTCTGCGAGCCCGAAGTTCTGCGCGCGATTGATGATGATCGTGTTCGCATTCGGAACGTCGAGTCCGGATTCCACGATCTTCGTCGCTACAAGCACATCGATCTTGCGCTCGAGGAATTCACGCATCACTTTCTCGATCGAGGTCGGCGGCATTTGCCCGTGGATGACGCCCGCACGCAGTCTCGGCACGAGCTCACGCAGCTTGTTCGCAAGACTATCAATGTCACCAACCTTATCGTTGATGACATACGCCTGCCCACCGCGCGTCATCTCTTTCTTCAGCGCTTCGCCGAGAGCATCATCGCTCCAGCCAGGCAAGACTTCGGTGACAACTGCAAGTCGATTCTTTGGCGGCGTCTCCATGATCGAAAGATCGCGAGCACCAAGCAGCGAGAAATTGAGTGTTCTCGGGATCGGCGTGGCAGTCAGTGTCAGCGTATCAATGTTTGCACGCATCTCGCGCAGCTTCTCTTTCGCGCCGACACCAAAGCGATGCTCTTCATCGATGACTAAGAGTCCGAGATCTTTGAAGATCACATCTTTGCTTAGCAAGCGATGCGTACCGATCAGGACATCGACAGCACCTTCGTTCAGTTGCTTCAGGATCTCGGTTTGCTCTTTCTTCGATCGGAAGCGGGAGAGTGCTGCGACCTTCGCGCCGAAGCGCTCGAGACGATCTGAGAACGAGCGATGATGCTGTTCGGCGAGGATGGTTGTTGGCACCAGCACAGCAACTTGCTTCTTATCCAGCACGGCCTTCATCGCTGCACGCATCGCAACCTCTGTCTTGCCAAAGCCCACGTCGCCGCAGACCAGGCGATCCATTGGGCTGCGCGACTCCATGTCCTTCTTGAAGTCGACAGTGGCTTTTGCCTGATCGATCGTATCTTCATAGATGAAGGACGCTTCCATCTCCTTCTGGAGAATGTCATCCGCAGAGAATGCAAAGCCCTCCATGCGTTTGCGCTTCGCATACAGATCGATCAGGTTACGCGCAATATCCTTGAGCTTCTTCTTTGTACGGTCCTTCGTACGTTGCCATTCAGGCGAGCCAAGCTTCGAAAGATTCGGCATCGTCGGCGCTTCGCCAGCCGAGTAGCGCGACAGCTTGTGAATGTAATCGAGATTCACGAAGAGGACGTCGTTGTCGCGATAGAGGAGCCGCACCACTTCCTGCTTCGCGCCGCGCACCTCGATCGTCTCGAGGCCCATGAACTTACCGATACCTTTGTCCTCGTGTACAAGCAGATCGCCACGCTTCAGCGATCGCAGCTCACGCAGTGAGATACCTTTGGTGCGCGCAGCGCGCTTCTTCGCTGATGCACCGCGTTCGCGGCGTCGACCAAACAGCTCGTGCTCGGTATAGACGACATGACGGCTTGAGATCGGAAGGACAAAGCCTTTCGCGATCGAAGGCGTGATGTACTGGATAGTGCCGGCCGCTTGCTTGCCTTCGTTCAGGTGTGCTTCGCTGAAGAGGTCATCGACCATCTGCTGTCCGCTGATGGGGGTGTTCTCCTCATGCATGTGATCGGAAGGATGTCCTTCTTCGCCGACATCAATGAGATCCTGAATACGCTTGCCAAGATCCTTACTCTCTGATGTCACCAGGATGCTGATGCCAGCTTGAAGCAAGCCATTGACATGCTGGCGGATCAGCTTGAGATTCGCGTTAAAGCTTGGCTGCGTCTTTGCGCCGAAATCGATCGGGTTCGTGCCTGCTTGAGGGAATGCGGTGATGACAATGCGCTGCAACTCCTTCATCGGGTTCAGCCAGGCAGCATCAAGCCCTTCTGCCTCCAGCTTTGCATCGATGCGGTCAGGCTCGATCTCGATCGCGATCGTCGTCTCCGGCAGATAGCTGAAGATCGTTGAACTCTTGAGCTCAGCTTCGTCCGTCAATGCATTTGGTACAAGCGTCAGCTCCGCGCGTTCGATGATCGAGCGCTGACTGATCGCATCGAAGGCACGCATGCTCTCGATGGTGTCGCCAAAGAATTCGATACGGACTGGCGCGGTCTCGGTGAATGGGAAGACGTCGATGATTCCGCCCCGCACGGCGAAGTCGCCAGCAGACTCCACGAACTGCCGCATCTCGAAGTGATGATCGTTCAGCCACTTCTTCAGCTCTTCAAATTCGGCATCGGTATCTTTCTTGAGTGTCAGCGATTCACGTGCGAAATCCTCGCGGCCTGGGAGCGGACAGCTTACTGACTCCGCATCTGCGATAGTGATAAGCGGCACTTCCGTTCGTGAAAGTCGATCGATCGCTTCGAGCAATTGCGCGGTCGCTTCTGCAGATTGCGTACGCTTCTGACGTTCCTTCGCAAGCAAGGATGCATGCGCGCCTTCAGAAAAAAGTGCGAGTGATTCCTCTTCGAGCAATCGAGCGAGATCATCATAGAGGCGCTCGGCTGCCTCGGCATCTTCTGCGAGAATGAAGACCGAGCGATGTGTTGAGGTGAAGAGATCTGCCGCGAGCAGTGCATCGAGCGATGGCGGCAAGTTGGTGATCGTCGTGAGCGGTGCTTTCTTCTTGAGTGCTTCGCGGACGCGCTCGGAGCCATCGAGCGAATGAATGATCGGCTTGATCGACCTATATAACGGGGTCACAGAATCTTATCGGAGAGGTTAAAACTTCGCGGACGCACGAACGACCCCAGCCGGGCAATGCGAAAAGTGCATGGCTCGGCCGTGGTTTGTCAGGCGGCATAAACACAAGAAAAACCCTTTCTCGTGCCGGAAGTTGTGCTTTTGCGTGGTCGAGGCAGTATATTTGGTTGGCAGTTCGCGACCTGGCAAAACATTTCGAACTGCTCTCCAACAGATCGATGGACAAATGGCTGCCCTGCTAACGAAGTCGCGATATCTCACCGCGCTTACATGTGAGAAATGGATGTGGCTGGATACCTACGGTGGACAGAAGGTCGGCGCTGAGTCCAACCGACGCGCGGAAGATGGAAAGCGATTTGGTGCTCTTGCGAGAGAGTTGTATCCAGAGGGTCGAATTGTCGATACTCTCGATCTCGCCCGGGCTGCAAGGCTCACACGGCAGTTGATCGACACTGGAGTTACGACGATCTTCGAAGCCGCCTTCGTCACCGAGCAACTAGCAGTGCGAGTTGACATCTTGCAGCGCAACGGCGACGGATGGAGCATCATTGAGGTCAAGGCATCGAACAAGATCAAGAAGGAGCATTATGATGACGTTGCGATCCAGAAATTGATCTGTGAAGAAGCCGGACTGAAGATCATAGCGGTGTACATCCTTCATCTCAATGCTGAACATCGTCATCCTGGTGTCCAACCCTTGACGATCTGCGAAGAAGTGACAGATCTGCTCGATGAGCAATTAAAGCTTGCTCGCAAGGAGATGCCCAAAGCAATGAAGGTCTTAAGGTCAAAGTCGGTCCCGAACCGTCTCATTGGTTCGCAGTGCAAGGATGATTGTCCGCATTACGATGGCTGTTTTGAGGGTGTGCCGAAGTATTCGGTGTTCAACATCCCTAGATTAGCAGACAAAAAAGATGACCTGATCGCGCAGAACATCATCGCTGTATCAGAATTGCCCACGGATTATCAGCTTACTGCTACACAGCGGATCCACTCAACGGCGATGTCCACAGGTAGTCCCTACATTAATGCTGCCGGTATTGCACATCAATTGAGGGTACTGAAGTATCCGCTGCACTTCCTGGATTTCGAGACGATCGATCCTGCCATGCCCGTCTTCGATGGAACCTGGCCCTATCAGCACATACCGTTTCAATTCAGCTGTCACATACAACAGTCGGATGGTAAGCTAAGTCACAGTGAGTTCTTACACACAGAGACTAGCGACCCGCGGCCATCCTTCATTGCGGCACTGATCGAGTCGATCCAGACCGAGGGAAGCATTGTCGCTTATCATGCCTCATACGAACGCACGCGATTGCGTGAACTTGCCGACGCCTTCCCCTCTTATGCGCCTGCTCTAAACGGCATAATAGCCCGACTATGGGATCAGGAGGTGATCTTTAAAAACGATTACATTCATCCAGATTTCCTTGGCTCATCTTCAATCAAAGCGGTTCTGCCAGTTCTTGTACCGAGTCTGACTTACGAGGAACTGAGCCTGGTGCACAATGGCACTGAAGCGCAGGATGTATGGTGGTCAGTGATCAATGATACCACTTCCGTTGGTGTGGAGGCAAAGATCGAAGCATTACGAGAGTACTGCAAACTTGATACTCTCGCGATGGTCGAGCTTGATAAGCGGCTCCGCTCTCTTGTCACATAGGAGCATTTCCAGCAGCGGAGGAGTCCCCTCAGCATTATTCATCTATCTGGCGGAACACGTACAAAGTGCTTATCTGTTGGTGCCGCCAGTCTATAAGACCTCTCACCGTCACAACCAGTCACGGCCCGCTGAATTAGGAAGCAGCGGGCCTTTTTTTATGCCCCAAAATCTCAAATTGTGTAAAACCCGGCCAAGAAAGCCAAGCTTGCGTTGAAGCGAAGTAGTATATTGCGGGGTATTGATCCCGAACCTTTGTTTATCACTTCTACGTGAACATGAAGACACTCCGACCCATCCTGCCGTCGTTCCTGGCGACAATCTGCCTACTGCTGTTAGCTTTTCCGGTCCTCAGCCATGCGCAATCCGTCGATTGGGAGAAGACCCACGGCACAGGC
>JBKJTP010000136.1:0-6944 GCA_046590195.1 Kapaibacterium sp. (SeqCode)
CGAGCGGGGACTACAAGTTCACGTTCACACCAGCAGCGACAGGCGCTCGCACAGCAACGGTGACATTCCCATCAGCCTCACCAGCATTGACCGGTGCAGAGAGCAGCTTCATCCTGAACGGCACAGCCGGTTCATCCTCTGTTCGTCCAGTAGCGGCTAACGGATACTCGCTGTCACAGAACTACCCGAACCCATTCTCCTCATCGAGCGTGATCACGTTCACGATGGCAGAGAGTGGTAATGCTCAGATCATCATCACTGATGTGACTGGCAACATCGTAGCAACAGCTGCGAACCAGTACTTCAATGCGGGTGAGAACACCGTAAGCATTGATGCATCATCAATGTCATCAGGCACTTACTTCTACGAGCTCGTTGCCAACGGCACTCGCCTGCAGCGCTCGATGCTTCTGAAGAAGTAAGAGAAGAAGTACACACAGGTTTTTAGACGCCCCTACTGGAGTCTAAAAAATAGCTACGGAGGCGAATAAGGAGTTGTTCGCATCGTAGGAAATGGAAGGCCCCGGGGTTCGCCCCGGGGTTTTTTATGTTAAGCTGGGCCAAATATGTTCATTTTTGGCCTAAAATAGCCCACTTCTCAACATCGAGGAATAAAAATTTGGAAATCGCCCAAAATTTCCGTATATTCGTTGCGGTGAGTATTAGGGCAGCAGTGCTTAGGTCAGCTTCAACCTATCCTCGATCAAACCATGACCTCCCTGCCTGACCCATCTCGTTTATACTGTCGTGCATTAAATAACCGTTTCCTATGTCTACCATTTTGTCCATATCTGGACGAATAAGGCTCGCCTTATTCGCACTTCTACTCTGCTGCACGTTCGTGTCGCAGTCCAGTGCTCAGACCCGCGTCGAGAATTACATTGTCGAATCATCCGGCGCCCAGTTCGACTGGGACTACTGGCAAGGCGACTACATCGGCTGGGGTTACGATGACCTCATGTACACGACGATCCAGTCTGATTTTACCTACGATGGTGTGCTCTATCCGTCTGGAAGCACGATAGCTGTCAGTCCTAACGGCTGGATCAGCTTCAATCCAGGCGCTGAGACCTACGATTACGGTAATCTCGGAAATTCGGGTAACCCGAACAACATCTATGTCCTCGGCATGGACCTAAACGTGTGGGGCTCAGTCTATGCATGGAATAGCAACGGCAAGCTAAATATTACTTGGGAATATGCGGAAGACGCATGGGGCTATGGCTATTGGAATTACTTCCAGGTCATCCTCGACTCCAAGGACAACAGCATCTCCATGTCGTACTACGGAAATTGCTGGTGGATGCACCCCTATGGTGAAGCAGTAGCAGTCGGCCTCAATGGCGACAATAGCGGCAATGGCTTTAGCACGAACGTCTATTCGATGGACCCATGGTCGCCATGTGAGAATATCAAGTTCCGCGCACCAAAGCCTGATAAGCCAGCGCTCACAGTTTCAACAAATACGCTAAGCTACGGCAATGTCGGACTCGGCTTTGCGCAGACTTTGTGCATGACCGTTACCAACACAGGCACGCCTGGCGAGCCTGGCGGAGCACAAAATCCGCTCACGTTCAATCCGGCCGTTATCACTGGATCGCCGGCTGAATTCAAAGTTGTATCATCGCCAGCAGCGCCGTTAAACCTCGGAGAGACGGGGCAATACTGCGTTGAGTTCAAGCCGAACGCGCCAAGCGCCCGAAGCTCGACGATGACGATCATCTCGAATGCAGGTAACGCAGCCGTTTCCTTAAGCGGGAATGGTGTTGCGGCAGAAATGGCGGTCGACGTCAATTCGCTCTTTAGAAAGACACGAACGAAGCTTCGCGATTTCCGTGAGGAATCCTTCTGGGTCAAGAGCACAGGCCTCGCGCCACTGATCATCAACTCCGCTGTCATCTCTGGCGACTATCCAGAGCAGTACAGTGTGGTATCGTACCCGATGACACCAATCCCGGCTGGTGATTCCGGTAAGGTCACTGTCCGCTTCTCGCCAATGTACGAGGGGCTTAAGACGGCTGTTCTCACCATCAGCGGCACAGGCTACTTCAAGAAGACACACGTAGTTCAACTCTACGGCACTGGCATTTTGCCTCGCTTGCTCGTTACACCGACGTCGATCGGGCCTGATTCTGTCGCGATGGGTGATACCGCGTGGTACAGCGTCCGCCTAGCGAATATCGGCTCGGACACGCTCCGCATCCTGAGCAATTTCTTCGTCAGCGCAGACCGTGATTTCACCTACTATCCAGTGACTGGTGCAGCGACCATCATCGCGCCGGAGCAATTCCGTGACGTGATGATCCGTTTCGTACCAGCCTCACGCGGCACACGCCAGGCACGTCTTCGCATCATCACCGATATCCCGATGACATACGAAGCACAGCCGCGCGATACTGCTACGTTCATTGTCGATATCAAGGGCATCGGCGTACCTTACGGCCTCATGACGCTCGAAGGTAACGGCCTGATGGATTCAGCGATGATCGGACAGGAGATCTGCCGCACCGTCGAGATCTGGAACAACGGACAGCTTCCGCTGACGATCAATTCCGCAACCGTGATGGGTGCTGACCAGATGGATTTCAGAGTCAGCGGCGTCACATTCCCGCTGGTCATTCAACCGATGTCAAAGGTCGATGCACAGATCTGCGCGATCCCGACAGAGCGTGGCGCACGCACGGCATCGCTCGAAGTGGTCGGTATGTCTGGCGACCGCACAACCACGATCGGCTTGCCGCTCGAGGTCTATGGTTTGCTCGCATGTTCAACGCCTGATGTCACATCGCTCTTCTCGAGCGAGATCATCAAGCTTGGCCGCACCAAGACGGAGCAGGTTACGATCACCAATTGCGGTGACGTATCAGCGTTCTACGTCGGTTCGATCGCTGAGCAGGGATACACGATCCTCAATAACCCAATGAGTGGTGAGATCGCACCTGGAGCATCCTACACATACGACGTACAGTTCAGTGCTTCAACGATGACACTGCAGCCTGGTACACTTCGCATCGTGCCTACGAATCCGTTGATCGCAGAAATGCTCATCGATCTCGCTGGTACTGGTGGCAACTCCGTGCTCGCTGCAACGAACACCAACGTAACATCGGCTGGCGCACCTGTGAACTTCGATGTAACGGTCACCAACTCGGGTAACTTCGATTGGTCGGTCGGTACTCCGGTAGTCAATGGCACGGAATTCACGCTCGTGACGAGCCCAACCTCGATCTCAGCAAACGGCGGTACAGGTATCTTTACCTTTACTTTCACTCCATCGGGCGACAACGCGCATACAGCGAACGTCACCTTCCCGAACTCGGACAACACGACGTTCACATTCGTCGTCAACGGTACACTCTCATCGAATGTAGCAGTGACAGCGATGAACGGTTTTGATCTCCGTCAGAACTATCCAAATCCATTCGCAGCGCAGAGCGCGATCAACTTCACGATGGCCGAAGCGGGCCAGGCGATGATCGTGATCACCAATATCACCGGTAGCACGGTGGCAACGGTAGCGAACGGATTCTTTGGCAAGGGCGAGAATACTGTCATGTTCGATGGCAGCGCGCTTCCATCTGGCAATTACTTCTATGAGCTTAACTCGGGCTCGACACGCCTCCAGCGTGGAATGACCATCCGTAAGTAAGTATCTGGAATAACGTCATTTCGACCGAAGCGGAGTGCAGTGAGCGTAGCGAACGGAACGCAGCGGAGTGGAGAAATCTGCTTCAGCATTCCGCGAGCCTCATAAACGCCGAAACGCCGCTAAGGCCGTTGACTAAAAAGTTTAGGCCCGTTCTCACCCGGGCTTAAAAAACTACTGGATAGGTTATCTATCTCGTAGGAAATGGGAGGCCCCGATCACCGCAAGGTGCTCGGGGCCTTTTGTATATCCAAACCACTTTGCGACAGCGCCGCAAAAGACATGTCTCTTTATGCTACGTAGTCACATCGAGTGTTGCAAACGTAGCCGAAGCTTTGTTAGCATCTCTAGATCTCTATTTGGCTTTGACCAGAAAATGCACAGTCACTGAAGTGTCACTTCGAATTCAGAAAATTCTTATTCAAATCATATAAAAAGATTTGGAGAAACAGCTTGGATGAAGTATATTCGTGCGGTGCCAAACAGGCACTAGTTTGTTAGTCAATACAACAAATAATGTCTATGAGATACTTCATAGCGCTTCTCCTAGCACTTACGCTTGGCTTTGCCCAGTCAAGCAGTGCTCAATGTATCACGTTCACTAAGCTGTTGGTACCGGGTCCGCCTTGCGATCAGGCGCCTTGTGGCCTAGAATTCTGCAACACCTGTGCTGAATTCGAGATCACGATCCCAAACGGCTGTTCGCTAGAGTCCATCCGTATCGACCCGGATACAGAGGGACAGTGTTTCTACGCCTGCAGCAATGAGCTGCCAGTTATAGAGGAAAAAGCAGGCTGTGCGCCCGGGCAGATGAAGTTACGTGCACCCGGGGGCGGATCTCTTATTGGTCCGACAACTGCGCGCTTTCGAATCTGCGCCACCGGGGCTGCTAGCTTCACAATCATTCATGGCGGATGCACTCCGGGTTGTCCAGGGAGTTTTTCTGCTACAGTACCGTAGTGGTTTGAAATCCCGGCTTTGCCGGGATTTTTCCTTACAGGCGTTAGGAACGCTTACTTTTTTGTGCTCGGGCCTTTGGTTTGCTTATCCTTCAGATCACAGGATCATTGCACTAGAATAATGCCTTGCGGAATTTGCTTGGTGCAAAGTAGCGTTAATCAGGAACGGTTGCCTAGAGAACGGACATTCAGTGACTACGTATTCCATCCGTAGCTTTAGAGTTGTTGTCTGATAGATTATTCTTGCTCAGCAGGAACCTGCTTGGGGACCCCGACCGAGCATTGTCAAAAGTGTTGTTGGTTCTTAGCGTGGTACTCATCGCTTCTTGACCTCGTTCGAGGCGCTGCACAATATCAGCTTTATTGCCTCGAGGTTGCCGTGTGTCGTTAATCCGCGGTCGTGACTCCAGAGAGTGTGTTTGTTGTTTTAATCTATTTCTATTCCATTTCCCATGAACTCCATAGCTACAAATTGGAGGACAATGCTTCTAGCGTTGTTCCTCATCGCGGGCTTATCGATGGCTGATAAGGCTAACTCTCAAGGTAGAGTAAGTAACTACACTGTTTCTACATTTGCCGAGACATACGCCACTATCGGTGGATCTTTTATGACCTCCGGCGATGACGCTCAGGCGAGTGTATCAGTACCATTCGCGTTTAACTACGACAACACTGACAGGTCGGCAAATTGGCTACTTTATGCTAATACAAACGGCTTTCTCTCTTTTCAGAGTGCTACAACAGGTCAGTATGTAAATCTTGTAGGTTCGAGCTCCATTCCAAATGCAATCGCATTTGCTTCTGAAGACATGTTCGTTTCTACGGGTGCCTACTGGAGCGTCACGGGCTCGTCTCCGAATCGTGTGTTTCGTGTCGAGTACCAAAATCTTCGACACTACAGCAACCAAGCGGGCAATGCTACCCACGTTACCATTCGCCTGTACGAAACGAGCAATGTGATCGAGATCCTTTATAGTGCTCTCGGGACCACGATTTACAACTCAACGGCTGATCCACTCGGTGTCGGACTGAATGGTGGTACGACCCCATCATTCGCTTTCAAGTTGGTTCAGGCTAGTACGCAGTTGCCTACTGCACATCTCCGCTTCACCCCTCCAGTACCTCCAGGGCAGCAGCTTTCTGTCCAGCCTAAGAGCATAAACTTTGGGAATGTCGCGGCGGGATCTACAACTGCGGATGTTCCTGTCACGGTTAGAAATGCTGGTGTACGCGATAATCTTGTTATCAACTCAGCTGTTCTGAGTGGTACTTCAGATTTTACAATTGTATCCTCACCTACCTCGAATATTCTCGCTCCAGGTGCTTCTGCTACATACATGGTGCGGTTCAGACCGCTCGCCGCGGGCCCTCGCAATGCAGTATTTAGCGTTAACTCGAATGGCGTAGACAGTGGTGCTCAACAAGTAAATCTAACTGGTTTCGGACTTGCACCGGCTGTTGTTTTCAGCCCTGAAACTGCGCTCTTCCGTAAGACCCGGACTCGTCTCGGTGAGACGATCACTCAGGCGATCTGGCTAACGAGCACAGGTCAGGGTCCACTGACGATCGGACCGCTGAACATCGTCGGTGAATACGCCGGTATGTATAGCGCCGTCCGTAAGGGTACGGGTCCGCTACTTCCTGGTATGACAGATACCATCTTTGTCACATTCGCTGCGACAGAAGAGGGCCTGCGAACAGCAGTGCTCAACATCACGACAGATGCACTTCAGAACCCGAACAAGAGCATCACGCTCAACGGTATGGGTATCTTGTCCCGTTTGATCATCACGCCTACTGTCGTACAGTTTGATTCCGTTGCAATGGGTGATACAGCATGGACAACGATCCGTTTGTATAATTCTGGATCAGACACACTCGCCGTACGCGCCGACTATGTAACCTACTTCGACCGCGACTTTGCGTACTTCGGACTTGAAGGAGCAGACTCGTTGATCGCTCCGGAGAAATTCCGCGAGGTGATGGTTCGCTTCACGCCGCAAACACAGGGCGCACGCCAGGGCCGCGTTCGTTTCACGACGAATATCCCAATGACGTTTGAGACGGTCCGCCGCGATACTTCGGTATTTATCGTTGATGTCTTCGGTACCGGCGTACCATTCGGCTTGATCTCGGTCATCGCACCGACAGAACTCGATAGCGCTGTTATCGGCAGCCAGGTCTGCCAGACCGTTACGATCCGCAACAACGGGCAGATCCCTCTGACTGTACAGTCAGCCGCGATCTCTGGTCCTGATGCAGCAGATTTCGTTATCACGGGCATCACGTATCCAGCGACGATCCAGCCAGGAGGCAGCATGAACGTTCAGGTATGCGGC
>JBKJTP010000192.1:0-2547 GCA_046590195.1 Kapaibacterium sp. (SeqCode)
CCCTGGAAGTGTGAGTTATCAAAGCACTCGATCCGGCGCGGTGGCTTCTTTAGATTCAGATCGCGTTGCAGCGACTTCAGCACGTGCGGGATGTGGTCGTTCTGCTTTAACTTTTGCAGCTTGATCTCGCCAAGTAAGAAGCGTGCATTCGAGCGCACCATATCCATCAGCTTCGCTTTGTCACCGATCTTCGGCACAAGCAGCTTTGGTGGCTTCATCGCTTCGCCCTGATCGTGCGAAAGCTCGCGTGCACGACGCGAAAGCCACGCTTGTAGCGTGTCCTCATCTTCGATCTCGTAGGGCAGCAGGATCTCCTCCGGGATGTAATCGGTGTTCGAATAATACTGCTCGAGTAATGCTTCCAGGATCTCGCGCGATTCCTTGCCCTCGATGTTCGAGAAGAAGAAATGCTGCTTGCCATTCATCTTGCCGTCGCGGATCTTAAAGACGATACCGCAGGAATCATCCTCTTCACGTGCAATGGCAAAGATATCGCGATCCAGATCGTCATCGCTTACGACCTTCTGCTTGCTAGCATATTCCTGCAAGACCGAAAGCTGGTCGCGGATCTTCGCTGCATCTTCAAAGCGCATCTCTTCTGCAAGCCGCGCCATATCCGCTTTCAGCAAGTCCGCCACTTCACGCGTACGACCGGTGAGCAGCTTGCGGATCTTCTCGATCATGCCGAGATAATGCTCATGACTGACGAGACCTTCGCACGGGCCTTCGCACTTCTTAATGTGATACTCGAGACAGACCTTGATCTTGCCTCGCGCGATCGAACCTTCATCGATGCGGTAATCGCACGTGCGGATAGGGAAGATATCGCGAAGCGTCTTCAAGAGATAGCGCAAGTATCCGGCTTCGGTGTACGGACCATAATACTTCGAGCCATCACGTATCTTGCGTCGCGTTGGGAAGACGCGAGGATACGGTTCATTCGTGATGACGACATACGGATAGGTCTTATCATCTTTGAGATTGACATTGTACCTCGGCTTGAGCTTCTTGATCAGCGTGTTCTCGAGTATCAATGCCTCAACATCACTATCGGTGATGATCACCTCAACGTCTGCGATCTTCGAGACGAGCGCTTTCAGCTTTGCGTCCCCTGCTCCACGTCGAACGTTCTGGAAGTATGAACGGACACGGTTGCGCAGGATCTTCGCTTTGCCAACATAGATCACCTTGCCCGCGCCGTTCTTGAACTGATAGACACCAGGCAGCGTAGGAATCCGCGCGAGCTTATCATGGAGCGTCAGATCATCGACGGTCACTGCAATGCTCAGATGCTCGCCATGCGTCGCGATCTCTATCGCATCTTCTTCTTGCTCAAGCTGGTCATCCCTGAACGGTTCTTTGTCGAACTCGTCAGGGTCATAGGTCGTGTGCAGATCGTCGAAAGGTACGTTTGGGTCGGCCGGCATTCTGGAGGGCTTTCTGGGGAGCTTACTTCTTCACCGTCTCGCAGATCTCGATCAATACGCCGTTCGTTGCCTTCGGATGCACGAACGCGATGCGCATACCGTGTGCGCCGAATCGAGGTTTCTCATCGACGAGATGGAAACCTTCACGCTTCAAGCGCGCAAGTTCGCTCTCGATATCCTCGACCTCTAGCGCCACATGATGAATACCCTCGCCGCGCTTTTCGATGAACTTCGCGATCGCGGAATCAGCACGCGTCGATTGCGTCAGCTCGATCAGGCTATCGCCCAGCCGCAGCGATGCGATCCGAACGCCCTGCTCTTCCACCGTCTCGTGGTGGACGTTCTCCTCGCCCAATAGCTTCTTGAACAGCGCCTCCGCAGCCGCCAGGTCCTTGACCGCAATACCCAAATGAGAGATCTTCATACCGGCAAAACAGGGATTTATGCCGATTTGTCGCGCTGCTTCAATCTGTGGCACCCTTAATGTCCGTAGTTTTGCATTGTTAGACATTTCTCCCACGAGATTAACAATTCATCCTACTTATATTTATGTCAATTATCAAGAGGTCAGCGTCGTCAGTGTGGAATGGTCCGGGGCCTACAGGCGGCGGCAAGGTGTCGGTACAGTCTGGTGTGTTCACGGATGTGAAATACACAGCGAAACAGCGATTCGATAACGATCCGGGCACGAATCCGGAAGAGCTGATCGCTGCAGCGCATGCATCGTGCTTCGGGATGGCGCTAGCGTTCAACCTGACCAATGCTGGCCTAGAGGCTGAAGAGCTCAAGACCTCTGCGACGATCACGATGGATAATGCGAGCGGCAACTGGACGCTCATCAGCAGCCACCTGGAAGTCACGGGCAAGTTGAAGAGCGGCGATGCTGAGGCTTTCGAGAAAGCTGCTCAGGACGCAAAAGCTGGCTGCCCAATTTCACGAGCGCTGAATATGGAGGTCACGATGACCGCAACGCTGGCGTAAGAGCCCTTAATGTCATCCTGAGCGAAGCCGAGAGAAGACCAATGCTTTAGCATTGGTCTTCTCGAAGGCGGAGTCGAAGGATCTCCCTGGATGCTGTCGAGGGCCGAAAGCTCTCACACATCGGAGAACCTTCAGGGAG
>JBKJTP010000222.1:0-6873 GCA_046590195.1 Kapaibacterium sp. (SeqCode)
CACTGCGGAGCTCGGATACTTGACGATCTCGCCACTGTTTAACTTCCGACACTTCCTACTTGGCTTCGGAATTAGACTCCCAATGTCCGGTACATTGATCGTTGATCGAGCCAATACGGAGTCGAACAATGAGTTGCCTTATAGCAATGCAAGCACGGGCGACGTCGAAATGACCACAGCTATCGATCTAAAGATCGGTGGCAACATCACGATCCTGGAGACTCGCGGAGGCTCGTTGAATTTTATCGTGCTGGCAGGATATGATCTGTCCCCGCCGTTCAAGGAGATTGGAGCACCACTATTTAATCCTGGTCAGTCAGATGCGTCGCTCCAGATCGGACTGAACTACCTGTTCAACGTTTCTGAGTTGTAATGACAACTTGACGTTAACGAAGAAAGCCCGCGTGTTAGCGGGCTTTTTCTTTTTCTACAAATTCCAGTTATGATCCCCCTCGATAGGTCTTCTTCCGATTACGAACATAATCGACGAAGACAAACTGACCAAGATCATTCAAACCTGAGTAATACGCGCGGCCTTTGTTCGCACGTGTCAGGTCTTCGACAAAATTGACAAGGTAATTATCTCGGGCGATCATGAAGGTCGAGATCGTGATCTTCTCGCGCCTGCATGCGACTGCCTCATCAAGAGTCTTATTAACGATCTTCGGATCGAGGCCAAAGCTGTTCTTGTAGAGCCGGCCATACTCATCGAACATTGCCGATGGCTTGCCATCGGTCACCATGAAGATCTGCTTGTTCACGTTGCCGCTCTTACGCAATAACTGACGCGCCAGACGCAGCCCATCGCGAGTGTTCGTGTGATACGGCCCAACCTCGAGAAATGGTAACTCGCTGACTGTGATCAGCTCTGCCTCATCACCGAACGTGATCACGTACAGTTGGTCCTTCGGAAACTTCGTCATGATGAGCTCGCTGAGTGCAAGCCCAACTTTCTTGGCGGGTGTGATGCGGTCTTCACCGTACAAGATCATCGAGTGCGAAACATCGATCATCAGCACCGTAGCGCAGCTTGTCAGATGCTCGGTCTCATAGATCTCGATATCCTCTTCATGCAGAGCGAGTCCATCGATGTCCATTCCCTCACGAAGCGCACGCTTGTAAGCGTTCTGGAAGGTCTGCGTGAAGTTGATGTTGTTCGCCTGATCGCCGAAGTTATAATGCTTCGTATTCGACGTGCGCTCTACACCCGATCCGGTGAATGGCGTGTCGTGCGCGCCTGACGGCGCCTTGCGCAATGAGCGGAAAAGCTCGAGCAGCGCATCTCGGCGAATGTTTGCGACAGCTTTGTTCGTGGGCTTGAGCAGTGAGTTCTCATCTTCCTCGATCAGTCCACGCTTCTTGAGTTCATCGATGAACATATCGAGCGTCATATCCTGACCGAAGACCTTGTACTGCTCGTCGAGGTACTGCATCCACTGCAGGGATTCCTGCACATCGCCGGACGTTTGAAGCAACAGTTGATTGAACAGCTCAAAGAGCTGCTTCATCCTGTCTTCAGCGTTCTGGCTCTTGCCCGGTCTCCACTTCGAGTACTCTATGCGCATATAGTAACTAACCTACGCCACAAGCATAAGTTCGTTACGAGGCAATTCAGGAAAAAGAACAATGATCCCCTTCATCCCAAATCATCCGAATCATCTAAATCACAGTTCAGATAGTTGCCCGCTCGAGTATTGTCCGAATGATCTCGTCTTTCACTGAGCTATTGACGTCAGGGCTCTCGGTCCTATCGCGCTTCGTGATGTAGTTGTCGATCTCCTCTGCGGATGCCAGATTATGAAGCCTGCCTTCGCGCTCGAGCCACTCATCGACTGCCCCGCTCTCGCCCTTGAAGATCGAGACCACCGGCACACCCAGCACCGCGGCCTCGCGGTTCATTGTGCCTCCGCCACCTATCACGAGGTCGGAGTGATAGAGAAGATCAAGCCCGTTAACCGGCTTGTCCAGCATGGTCATTTTCTCGCTGAACCACGGCCTAGACCTGACCTGGCTCGATTGTCTTTCCGAACGAGGCGTGATCAACACCTGCACATCATTCCGCGCACCCAGCCGCGACATGATGCCTTCGAACAATGAGAAGCTCTGATCGCTCTTGTAATGGGCAGTGTGCGATGGCGGACGAACGGTGATGATCGTCTTGCCCTGCTGAAGATGAAGCGTTGAAACGAACGAAGGATCGGGTGTGAACTCAGAGACGTAGACCTCCTCCTTGAGGCCTTGATAACGGAGCAATCGCTCGCGTGGCAGACCAAGCGCAGCGAGCTTGTTCTCGGGGATGATCGCCGGGGTCATGATCCAGTTCGCGAGCTTGTTGAACAACCGAACGTTTGCGCCTTCATAATCATAGAGGATCAACGTTCGGACGAGTAGGATCTTCGACGCTAGCAATAAGCCTCGCGAGCCATGCGCAACTGCGAGATCGATGCGCTTGGAGATGAGGAAGATGCTAAGCCGAACAGCGCGCAGCAAGAGCATCGCCGCTTTCCGAAGTCCTTTGTCACCAGCCTCGGCACCAATGAATGTTGCGTTCAATCCTGCATCGGCAACTAGTTGTTTTGTCTGCGCAAAATCACGTGCGGTGAGGATGACCTCAATGCCACGTGCCTCGAGTTCACGAATGATCGGCACGAAGAACGGTACGTGTGGGGAGTTCTCGAGGTCGATCCAGATCGTCTTGCGCTTTTCCATCATGTGTTCTCGTGGCTGATGTGATCTGCGAGTGCAAGGAACATCCATGCGTTCGACCAGCGGATGTATGCGATCTTGTTCATATAACGCTCATGTTTCTGATACATGAATGAACCGTCGGCATTCTGCATGTTCGTGCTCATCCATCGTGCGATGAGCGATGCTGCATCATGGTCGTTGAAGGTATTGAGCGTGATGATCGCGTGCGCTGCTGCGTGTGTGTCGATCGGGTAGTCTTTGCCTGCGAAATATTTCGGAAGGCCGTCAGAGCGGAAGAATGCAGAACGGTAGTAATTGTAGCCTCGCTCGATCGATGGCATCAACTCATTGGTCAATAGCGCTTCACCGATCTCCCTTAGCGACAACAGCACATAGCCTGTATGAAAGGAATCGACCCATTGCTGCGAGCTTCCCAAGCCATAGGCCCAGCGCCCGTCGGACGCCTGATGTTTTGTAACAAATCTTGCCGCATCGCGAGCGGCAGCCACGTAGGGCTCTTCACCTAGCATCGCACCCAGCTTGCCGAGATATGCAGCACCAAGCAGTGAAGCATTAAAGACCCTCTGCTTATCGCCTTCCGAGTACCCGAAGCAGATACCATCATCGGTCCGAATGTGCGAGACATCCTTATAGATGTAATCGGCGGCTCTGGTAAGCGCAACGAGCAACTCCTCAGTTGGCTCATGCTGATAGAATTCGAGCAGTGCCTCGGCGACGAATGCGGTGGTGACGATCGTCGGCGTGTGCTTCGGGACGAAATGCGTCCTCGATTGCCAGTCGAACGGGTAGCCCCAGCCGATGCCGCTCCTGGTCTTGACTGCTGCGTCGAGTAGTCGCTGCTTTAGCTCTGCTGCCTGCGCACTCCAATCGGCGTCTATACGATCTTTGCCTCGCAATAGGCCTTGTAGCAGGAGCGCTCCGCCTTTCGCATTGAAGCGCTTTGGCACCCGAAGGAGTGTGTGTAAATTCACGGATGACCGCCGACCTGCCTGCAAAATGGCCAGTCTGGCAAGGGAAGATCTCTTCAGTAGCCCAGGGATGAGCTGCGACTCGAGCAGATCGTGAGGGTCATGCCCGCGAAAATCCGCTTCCCGGAGCCAGGAATAGAGCGATCGGCAGGCATGTGATGTGGGGTCGGTCACGAGGATGATCGCTTGCGGGGATAGATACGTAGTAGGCCAGTGGTTTGGAGTGTAACAAATCTACGTACTCGGGGGTCATAGCTGGTATATTGTCCCTCTTTTCCGATCGTGCAGCCCCAGCCGTGGGTGCATCTGGTATCCTTACAAAGCAGGTCTATGATACGTTGTGTCGTCACTTTTCTCGGACTTCTGGTCCTTTGGTCAAATTTTACAGTCGAAAACGCACAGGCGCGCCGCGGTAATCCCGCCTCGATCTCTTCGCCGCCGCTTCAATTTTTTATCGTCGATTCGGATGACGATCTGCTCTCGAAGCCGACCTATAACTTTGTCGACACGACTGTCGAGCCGACTCAATGGGTTCGTGTCACAGGCTTCACAGGTACCGATGACGGAGCAGCAAGCTTTTCAAGTGCCGCAACCTGGCCGTTCATCGTCCCCAACATTAACTACAAGATGCTGATCGGTGCAGTGAGCACCAACGGCACGATCGCACTGCAGCCGGATGGACAGAACAATGTACTGTCCAACTCGGTCTACGCGTGGTCACGTCCGACGAATCGTCCATTTCCGCTAAACAACAGCATCGATACATTCGCGGTGCTCGCGCCACTCTGGGGCGATTGGGAATTCCGCACGACTGGCGACAGCACGAAGGTCTATTACCGCGTTGCTACTGACACAGCCTATATCTCATTCTATAACCTCGCACTCAAAGGCACCGAGGGCCAGGTGCGGGCAACATTCCAGGTCGCCTTCGCAAAAGACTCAACGATCACTTATCAGTATCGCTCGTTCGACGGCAGCTTCGGAGGACGCACTGCCGAGGAGATCATTCAGAAGTCTGTGACGATCGGAATGGGAAGCACCGGTCCGAATTTGGGCTCAAATTATCTGCACAAAGGCTCCTACTACGCAACCTCGGCAGGCTCAGCGCTCTATGCGAAGGATCTGCATGATGGGCTTGCCATCAAGTTCATGCGCATCAAGACTCACTATGTGGCCGCGCGCGCGATCAGCTTCCCAGCAAACGACCGACAGGAATTGACCTCGAGCAATTTCACCTTCTCGGGCGTTGTCAGCAACTGGACCGATGACGAGTACATGGCGTACCTCAAGTTCGAGGTAAAGAATCTCACGACCGGCACGACCGTCACCACAAAGGAAGATAGCATCGTGACCTATGGCGGCTTTAGCTCGCAGTACAATGGCCCGACCTACCAAGGCCTGCCATGTGGGGCATATCAAGTGACGATGACCGTCCGCATTCCGCAACTCGGAACAGATACCTGGACGCATGACAACGTGCTTCGAAAAACGTTTACAGTACTGTCATCGAGTAGCTTCCCATTTTACGAGCAGTTCAACGACGGCATTCCTGGTTGTTCATGGGGGAATTTTAATGCCGTAGCAATGGCGGCGAAGGACGTGATGTATGAGCCTGTCGCTCCGCGCAGTGGAAGCGATCTTGCGCTCGTGCTCGATCGTCTCGATGTGACAGGCAGAATGTACAACAACCAGTTCTCTGGCGATACTGTAACCTCTGGCCCGATCGACCTGACCAACAAATCAAACGTCTACCTGACGATGTCCTATCAGCGCGGACTCAAGACCGACGTCATTGAGGCGGGCATCTTAAAGACGCTACGCGTTGGACCTGAAGCTGCGATCACCGGTACGAATCCTGATGTCGCCGATTCACTTGTGATCGAAGGCCTAGTTGCCAGCGGTTTGCGTTGGAATCCTGCAGCATCTTCATGGACGGTCCTGCACACGCTCACGGGCGGCATTGATGTGAAGACCAATAAGCTCCGCGTGAAGCTGCCATCGAACATGATTAGCGATCACTTCAGATTGCGTTTGCGTGTGAAGTCGCGCGAGCATGGCACGCTCTTCAGCTTGCCACTCGATGATGCAGATAGCTGGGTCATCGATGGTATCGAGCTGAACTCGCCATCGAACGGTCAAACAGAATTCGAGATCATTGCATCGAGCCTAGGTGCTGGCGATTACACTCGCATTCCGCGTGATATCCGTTTCCTGAAGCCGACCGTACGACTCGCGAACAATGGACAGAATGCCGGACTCGGCTCGTTCAATCTTCGCACGATCATCACCGATCAGCTTGGTCGTGAGGTCTATCATAAGACGCAGGGCTTCGCATTCCCAGTCTCGTTCGGTGATACAACGATCCAAATGCAGGCATGGGATATCAAGGGCAGCCAGGGTGGTGTCTTTACGATGAAGAGCTACGTCGAGAGCAACTTCTCGGAGATCTACCGTGCGAACGACACGAATATCACGACGCGCAGCCTCGTCATTGGCGATGCCTACGCGATCGATGATAACGAATCCGATACGGTCGGTAATCTGACCAAGGCCCCACTGGAGTGGTACTACGACTTCGTGCCATTGACCGATGATTCGATCCGTGGCGTCGATCTGTTCTTCCTCGAGCCACAAGGTGCTACATCGTGGCAGCTCGAATTCCGCAGAGGTGCAACGTTGCTCGGCACTCGCAATTTCTCGGTCACGCCGAATGAACGCGGCTGGATCCGCGCAAGCTTTGCGCCGCTTCCATTGCCGTACGATCCGATCCGCATTCATGTGACGCAAACGGTCGGTACTGCCATCGGCGGCGATGCATCAAAGGGATTGATCTTCCAGACGGTCAGCGGAACAACGCCGAGCTTCAAGCCGCTCTTCCCTGAGATCGTTGATGACTTCACGTTCGCGAACAGTACACCGATCTATGGCGGCGCAGCGACGCTTGCTAATGGCGGTGTCGTGCTTCCGATGATGCGCTTCGTCTTCAGCGGCTCGTTGACCTATTTACCGGTAGAACTCATCCGCTTTGCAGGTGAGCGTCATGGCGAGAATGTTGAGCTCAACTGGAGAACAGCTTCAGAAGAGAACAGTCGCGGCTTTATGATCGAGCGGCAGGATGGTGACAGTTGGATGTTCATCGCAGATGTCACCGCACGTAACTCACAGCTTGGTGGTAGCTACTTCGCTCAGGATAGAC
>JBKJTP010000285.1:0-14083 GCA_046590195.1 Kapaibacterium sp. (SeqCode)
CAACCGGCGGCCACCCCACGGCCAAAGGGGTTACCGCCAACAATTACAGGACGGCGTTCGAGGGCCGGATCGAGAATACGCTCAACCGACACAAAAAAGGTATCTAGGTCCAGATGGACGACGCTTGGGGGGTAGGTGCTCATATAGGTACCTACTAATGTACTCAAGAGCGTACCAGCGGTTTCAAAAACCGTTGTTTGGTGGGAGACTTTGGGGGAAAAAGAGGCTATGGAGTGGACTTGTCCACAATGTCTTAGTCGAAGAGATCGAGAATACCGGCGATCGTATTTGGCGCGTTGCCCTCCGAGCGGTTATTCACGTAGATATAGAGCCCTCGGCGCTGATCGAGACTCATATGCATGAGATCGGCGAGTCCGCGACGCATGCCAGGCAGCACAAGCTGGGTCTCGCGGTATGGCATGAACTCCTTGACGGCTGCTTCATGCGTAACTCCGGCCCGGACAAGCGCACGAACGACGGAGAACGGCGCGGTCATGATAGACGGATGGCGCAATTGCTCTTCGATCGATGGCATCCATGTCTGTTCGTTCAAGACATGGGCTACACCATGATACTTCAAGCAATCGAAGTATCGCGGAAAAACAGGATCGAGAAATTCGGGATCGCGAATCTCGACGGCAAGCTTTGTCTCACGTTTTAACGCTTCAGGGATCGAGGCAAGGAAGTGGTGCAGATCCTTAACGAAATCGATCGGCTGATAGCCATCTTTAACACCGAACGGCTTACCAAAAAAGAATGGGGAGAACTCAAGGATGACAGGACCGAGCTTCTTCTCAAGCACTTCTCTCGATGGCTCGAGAAAGTGTTGGACGAAAAGATCGATATCGAGGAAAGAAGTATTGAGTTGCCCCGCCTGGGCTCCGGCCGCTTTGGTGTTTTGGAATCTGCGAAGCGTGATGGTGTCCGTCACTTTCATCGCAAAGCGGAAATCTTCCGGCGTGTCGTTATCAAACTGCTTCAGTTGCTCATACGTCGGAAGCTTCCAGTATGCGCCATCGAAGCAAACGGTCGGGAAGGCTTTTGCATAATCCTCCAACGTCTTCTCCTTCCACTTCGAGATCACGAAGGATTTTCGCGGACCGGAGTAATCTCCATTATAGACCTGCCCTACCCAGCCTTCGTAATTCCAGCTAGAGGTGCCAAGCCAGATATCTGACTTGATCAGCTTTGAGAGTCTCGCGGGATCTGAATTGATGTCGAACATAGGAAAAGAGTCTACATCAAAAGGAAGAGTGCAGGAGAGGAAGGTGGGAAAAGAAAAACCTGCTCAGGATCAGCGTTGATGCGATTGAGCAGGTTTTTTGATGTAGCGCGTACGGGAATCGAACCCGTGTACCCGCCTTGAGAGGGCGGTATCCTAGCCGCTAGATGAACGCGCCAAATAGGATATTTTGAGCCGTTTTTGAGAACGGCCCTATTATACATCAAAAAAACCGACGGGGTTCCGTCTACTCATGCAGGGGTGACTCGTCTAGGAGAGGTATATTTGTAAGACTTTCCTCAGATCATATAATCGTCACCCTGTATGAAATTCCGTTATCTCGCCTCTACTATCCTATCGGTAGCTGTGGCTACTTCTGCCTCGTTTGCGAAAACCGGCACCGAAGAACCGCAGCAAAAGACCATCGCCCCGTTTGTAAAAAAGAAGAGCGCAAGCAAGCTCCAGCTCGCCCCAGCACCAGCACCGCTTCCGGTGCCCCAGTCTTCCGGCACAAGACGCACCTCGATCAGCGGCCGTAACTATTTCGGCGCCGAGATCGGGCTGACTTCTGGAACGTTCAGCGGCGGCCCGGTCTCATTCACAGGTGTCAATCAGCATAACTCGAATGCAGAGATCTCATCAGAATTGATCGACAAGCACGCGCCAGCTTTTGGTCTTTCGATCGGCGGTGTGTTGGATCTGGCGATGAGTGAGATGTTCGGTGTGCAGGGTAAGATAGGATATCGAGGCATTGCTTCAACAGGAGAAAAGAGTTATCAGATCGACTGTGCCGATCCACAAGGTGTCAGTGGCATTGCGGATCTTACTGATAAATACACCTCTTCGGTCGGCTATCTGGGCCTTGATCTACTTGCACGTATCCAACTCGCACCAGATGGTATCTACGGACTGGCAGGCGTCGGATTTAGCAGCGTTCTTTCTGCTAATGCAGACTTCACTAAGACGATCGTAAGCTCTCCGAACGACTGCCAATGGCTTGACGAGAATGGCTTACAGACAGGAGAACTCGTCAACGAGACGAGCGATGACTTCAAGGACGATCTCAATTCATCGCGCTTTGATGCTCGCCTTGGTCTCGGCACCTGGATACCTGTAGGTAACGACGGCATGGTGGTCGTGCCTGAACTCACGATCGGCATTCCGCTAACTCGTATGGTGAACGCTGAGCTTGCTGATGCATACGAAGCGCTCGATCTCGACATACCAAACCTTGTCTATGCGAACCTCACCATCGGCATCAAATTCCCGTGGGGCAACAACGGAACATCTTCCTCATCGTCATACGATGGTGGTTCTTCCGGCGGATCATCGAACAACCAGCCAGTTGAAAAGGGCAAGGCGATGCTCAGCGGCCGCGTTGTAGATAACGCTGGCGAGCCGATCGACGATGCACAGATCACGGTCGTTGATCTCAGCAACAACGAGGTCGTTGCGACAGACGAGACCGATGACGGCATGTACAACGTGAAGGTCAATGCACCGGGACGTTACTCCGTCACAGCGGATGCTCCAGGGTATCTTTTCGGATCAGCGCTTTATGAAGTTGATAAGGATGGACGCATCCTCAAGAGCACTGGCGATATTAAGCTTGCCCCATCCGCCGATGGCCGTGTTCGCTTGCTTGTCTTCTTCGACTTTGACAAGGCAACACTGCAGTCAGCTTCGTATCCGGAGTTGAACCGCGCAGTTGCACTGATGAAGGCGAACACGAACATGCGTGTTGAGATCGCAGGCTTCACCGATGCGCAGGGTACGGACGCCTACAACAAGGATCTCTCACAGCGCCGCGCGAATTCAGTTCGTGAGTATCTGGTGCGTCAAGGCGTGGAAGGCTCTCGCCTGACAGCCGTTGGCTATGGCGAGGATAATCCAGTAGCAACCAACGATACCGAAGATGGCCGTGCGGACAACCGCCGAGTAGAGTTCGTAGTCGTTAAGCGATAAGCTTTTGATCATACGAATGATTTGAGGGCAGCCGGCAACGGCTGCCCTTTTGCTTTAGACCCGCGGCCTTTGCTTTAGACCCGCGGCCTTTGCCTTAGACCCGCGCCCTTTGCTTTACGCGGACGCAAGCAAATCTTAATGAAGTGCAAACATCGAGGCAAATTGAGGAGTATATTTGCCTTACTCTTTCCAGTTCGCCTATTGCCGCAAACTATGCTGATCGTTCGCCTGCTGCAATTTATACTGGTGGTTGCCCTTTTAAGCACCGCCGCCTCTGCTAAGACTGACCCTGCTTTGGGACAGCAAAAGGCCATTTCACCCTTCGTAAAAAGTACCGTCCCTTCAGCAAGTCTCTGGGATCAGCCAAGCGCCCCAACGCCTGCACCTGCAAAGGTCCGGCGCTCCAAGACCATTTATCCTGCCGGCTCCATCAGCGGCCGCAACTACGTCGGATTTGAGCTTGGCTTAACGGCAGGTATGCTCACCGCAGGTGAGGTTGAATTTCTCTTTCCGTACCCCTACGATAACATTGGCCGCGGCGACATTCAAGCAGTCGGTCCGATCGAGGATCATTCGATAGCTCTTCGCTATTCGATCGGTGGCGTGCTCGATTACGCGATCAACAACATGTTGTCGCTGCAATCCAAGGTCACGTACCGGGCGCTCGGCGCATCCGGAGAAAAGCAGACGCAGTTTCAATGCTTCATTGCCGGCACTACTCCGCAGGCAGGTATCGCGACCTTCACCGAAACCTATGAGATCGACTTGAGCTATCTTGGTCTTGATGTGCTCTCGCGCATCGGCATTATAAAAGATGGCCTCTATGGACTCGCAGGGTTTGGGATCAGCTCAATGGTCGGTAGCGAAGTCGATGCGCGCGAGGAGATCAGTTCGCCGAACAACTGCCAATATACATTCAGTAGCGGACCGATCACCAATCAATATGTCTCCGAGTCAAGAGACATGGATGTAGCCGATGATCTGCTAAGCACGCGATTCGACATCCGCGCAGGTGTCGGTACGTTCATCTCGCTCAGCAAGAACATGGTGTTAGTGCCGGAGCTGACGTTTGGTATTCCGCTAACATCGTTCGCCTCTCCGAACACATCTGATCGATTTGGGATGCGCACGACCGAACCGCCTTTACATGCATACGCTGCGCTTAGCGTAGGATTGAAATTCCCATGGGGTAATTACGATGGCGCTGCATACGACTCGACTTGGGAAGAGGACGGGCCTGATGGCAACGTCATCGGCTATATCGAAGTACGTGATGGGGATGTCATCAGTGGCAATCTCAGCGGACGGATCGTTGATGAATCGGGCAATCCGATCAACGATGCATCCATTGTGGTGGTCGATCTCGGCACGAATCGGGTTGTCGCTCAGGAAGACGCGAAGGATGGCAATTACAACGTTCAGGTCGAAGGTGCTGGACGCTACTCGGTAACGGCCGATGCACCTGGGTATCTCTTCGGCTCGACGATGTTCGAGATCGGCGAGGATGGACGCATCATGAAGCAGGCGGGTGACATCAAGCTATCGCGATCCAGCGATGGCCGCGTGAGGCTTCTCATCTTCTTTGAATCGAACAAGGCCGTGCTGCAGTCGTCGTCTTACCCGGAGCTGAATCGTGCAGCCGTGTTGATGAATGCGAATCCTACGATGGAAGTTGAGATCGCTGGCTATACCGATTCGAAAGGCTCCGACGCTCACAACCTCGATCTATCACAGCGCAGAGCCGAATCCGTAAAATCGTACATTGCAGCTCAAGGTGTCGATGTGAGGCGTCTCATCGCAATAGGCTACGGGGAAGCCAGCCCAATTTCTACGAACGACACAGAAGAAGGCCGCGCCGAGAATCGCCGCGTTGAGTTCGTTGTAAGACGGAAGTAAGTCGATCTAAAGACCGGGAGATTATTCCTCTTCGCTGTCCGGCTTCATCAGGCTCTCGCGGATGAGAGTATCGAGCTGCTTGAAGTTCTGCTCGCTCGAGAGATCGGGAAATTCCGTCTCGTATTGCTTGAGCTTCGTCAGATCCAATCTGAACGTTACTGTAAGCTCGGTACAAGCTTCGATGAGCTTGCCCTTCTGATAGAGGATCTTCGATCTTCCGTAATGCGCATCGGCCCATGCCGGCTCCAGCGCGATCGCGGACTCATAGCCGTTCATCGCCTCATCGAGCTTGCCCATTTCGTGCAGTGTCTCCGAATAATCGAACCACGCCTCGAAATCCTTCGGCGATAGTTCGAGCACCATGCGGTACGCCATGACTGCTTCATCGAGCTTGCCAAGATTATAGAGCGCATCAGCCTTCGCGTACCACAGCTCTGGATAGTTGTTGTTGATCGCGAGAGCCTTCTCGTAATCTTCCAAAGCGCGAAGCGGCTGATCGAGCGCATCATAGCATGAGCCGCGACCGAAGTAACTCTCTGAGTGGCGTGGGTCGTACTTCACTGCCTGCGAGAAGCAACGGATCGCATCTCTCCAGCGATGAAGCTCTTCATACGCATTAGCGAGGTTATGCCATGCGCTGACATCCTCCGCGTCATGCTTCAAACATTCTTTGTAGCTCTCGATCGCTTCGTTCAGCTTACCGAGATTCGCATAAGCGTTGCCACGGTTATACCACGAGGCTGGGAAATCCTCCTTGATCGCCAGCGACATCTCATAGCTCTCGATCGCCTTGTTGAACATCCCCATCTGATTGTAGAGGATGCCGTGGTTATACCAGGCGTTGAAGTTGAATGGATCAATATCGAGATGCGCTTCGTATGCGGCAAGCGACTTCTCGAGTTCATCGATCGAATCGTAACAGAAGCCGAGCTCATACCACGCATCCTTCGCAAGCTCCTTGTTATCGGTCAGATACTTGAAGATCGCGATCGCGTCGGCAAATCGTTCTGCCTTCTCGTAGCAGATACCTTTGTTGAAGAGCGCCTCGTCGTTCGTCGGATCGGTCGAGAGAGCACGATCGAAAATGGAGAGCGCTTCCTCGGAGCGGCCGATCGCGTCGAGCGCGATGCCGTAGTTGATCAGGAGTTCGTTGTCGGCGGGGTTCATGCTCAGCGCCTTCTCGTAGGACTGCAGCGCCTGATCGAACTTGCCATGATGTGCTTCGAGCATGCCGCGGCGGTGCCAGCCGTCACCATTGAATGGTGCGCGCTCCGTAAGCAGCAGTGCAAAGTCTAGTGCTTCCTCGAACTTGCTGTTCTCGATACAGTAATCGACCAGCTCTTCAAGGATCTCAGGATTGAGGAATGCAGGGCGCGAATCATCATCGCTATCGGATTTCGAGTGATGCGAAGAGTCATCTCCGAGACGCTCGCGGCGCTTGGCTTCGCGATAACGCTTCAGTTCTTCTTCGAAATATTTCTTTCGGCGCTCCTGGCGCTCTTCCTTGCCTTTCGGATCAAACGAGCTTTCTTCGTCGTCATCTCCGCCAAGCCCGAAGGGTCCGTCGTAATCGTCAAAGAAATTCATAGTTGCTACGGGCGGATCATCGTTGATCCGTTCTTTTCTCCTGCGCGTCTCGAAGGCAGTCACTGGAGAAGTAGTCGCCCATCACTCTATCCTTCTGCCGAAGGACTAACTTAATAGGATGACCCAACCACGGGCCAAACTTCGGGAGAACACCATCAAAGTGTACGGTACTCAACAGTTATGTAACACCCGATATTGTGGATTTATTCTTCCGCAGAAAGCGGTGAGAATAGTACTCCAGAAGCTCAACTGTCAAAATGTGCCAGATTCGCCATTTCTGTCAGGTGCCCATTGCTTGGTCATACAATTTAGCACTGTTCGGGTCAAAAGGCAAGTCTTTGCTGGAGGTTGTGGATAAATTGGGGGCTAGGGTCTGGGGGCTGGGGGCTAGGATCGTAATGCGGTCATTTCGGGCGTTAGCGAGAAATCTGCCTGGGGTCTTGCACGAATTCACACACCACCAAGCTAATCCTCCCCAATCTACCCATCTGTGAAATCCGAATTCAGACAGAAGGCGCGTGCACCGACCCGGGTTAAGTCCTTATTTTTCAACGAGCGGGCGAATATTTTAAGATTGGAATGTGGCGACCGCTGATCCTTCTCGGTGCCTGACTGCCATCTTCCTCCATCCTCTAAATCCGTGTAATCCAGGTCACAAATATACGAAATAAAAAGCCGAAAGTCAATACTTTTCAGGCTAAAGTTTTGCACATTTTGGCATTAGCCCAGATTTGATAATCTGCCATACTCTTCTGTTCTGGATCGTAGGGCAAAGTTAGTCTCCCTATGGCACCATTTCCTGGAGCCAAAGCTTCGTCTACCAGCATCTATGCTCAATATTCCAAACTTATGAGACTGCGACATACCTCGATCGGCCTTTTTGTTATTGGAGCCGTTATGCTCGTCTACGGGGTGATCCTCGGCAACGGTCATAATTATGATCGGACAGGCTTTTATCTCGATCCCGCAACCGGCGTCACGCATTCCGAGCAAACCACCGAGCTGTTTCAGATCATCGGAGTTCTGTTACTCGCAGCCGGCATCCTCATGTTCATCCGCGTCCGCGCGAAGGCTGCACATTGATGTTAGCACTCCTGTTGTTCTTGCTTTCGAGCTCGATTGTTTACGATTTCTCGCAAGAGGGTAACATCGAGCCATGGCAATTCTATGGCGAACATGAGCGTCTGTCGCTCGAGCAGAGCTTCGAGGGTAGATCCGGAGTGTTGGTCGTGCATCCTGCCAAGAAGTCAGGTGCAGAGCGTCCCGAATACATGCTGTTCAATTCGCAGTCGGTGCAGCTGAATACTCACGCTACTACGACGTTTTCCATCTTCACGAGTGCATTCACCGAAGGCAAGGTGCTCTTCTCGATTACCTGCTATGCGAGCGACGGCACCCAACTCGGTATAACTAAGGATTCAACAAGCATCTCTCAAGCTGGCTGGCATGACGTCAAGCTTTCAGTCGACATCGACACCTCGGCTGCTTTCATCCAGTATCTTCTTACAACAGATGCCGCAACGACCATCGGTATTGACAAGATCACGATCCAGATCGATGGCGCAACCTCCGATTATGATCTCCCTTCCTTCTCGCTGACAGAAGCAGCGAAGGCAAAGGCGCTTCAGCAAAGAGTCTTGCTCAGCGATCGTGATACGCTTCTTCAAAAGCTGTCCGGACATAGTGTAATTGGGCTTGGTGAATCCACGCATGGTACTAAGGAGTTCATCGCGATGAAGCAGGAGGTTATCCGCTTGCTCGCTGAAGCGGGCAAACTGGACAAGGTCTACATCGAAGCAGCAGTTGGAGGCATCTTCGCGATCGATGAGATTACCAGCAAAGGCGATACGGAGATCGATTCGCTGGTTGACGATCTCGAGTTATGGTTATGGAAGACCGAGGAGTTCAAGGACTTTCTGAAATGGGTCGGCAACTACAACCGTGCAGCGCCGCAAGATCGGAAAATCAGACTCTATGGCGTTGATGTACAATTTCCTCGCGGCAATGCGAAAGTGCTGGATCGAGTCCGCCGTGATCATAAGATCAAGATCAAGGATTCATGTCAGACAATGCTCGATGCATGGATGGCCAATGACTGGAATGTCCTGCGCAAGTACGAAGACGGCAAGCAAGAAGGTTTAAAGCTCGCGAAGGATCTTGAAGCGGCCTTCGCCTTACGTCATAAGGACATCACCAAACGTCTTGGCGCTGCGGAGGCTTCAGAGATCGCCCGGATCGCCAAGACGTTTGAAGAGTATTATGTGCTGTCAACGGATTACGGTACTCCGTTGCGAGACAGCTTGATGGCGCATAACATTTCGGGGCCTAAGAGCCTGGGCCGCTCGGTTGTCTTTTGGGGCCACAACATTCATGTCTCAGAGAGCACACCATTCACTGGCGAACACCTCAAGCGAAAGTTTACCGACTATCTGAGCGTTGCGCTGATGAATGGGGGCGGCACATATCTCGCAACAAAGAAGGACTCGCTGGCCATCGCTAACGTTAATGCGATACCGAACAGTATTGAACACGCGCTGAGCACTGTCGACAATAAACCATTCTATATAAGCGTTGCTGATCTTGAGGGACTGGACAACGCCCTTGCTATGTCGATCGGGCTAAGCGTCCCTAACTTCACCTACCTTTCACTCCCGATCCCGATGCTCTACGATGCTATCCTCTATTCGCCAACCAGCACGGCGGTAACACTCGGCAGATAATCACACGACTTATGCTAGCACATAGCTTCCGCATCACTGGTTACGACACTGGAATAGAGCAACGTTCGCACGCCCCGCAGATCTTGCGCGCGGGGTTGTTCGGCGCGATCGGCGCAGCGATCGGCCTGCTCAGCTTCTTCCGATCGTTCGAGCATCTCGATGCAATTGGTACGCACGGATTATTCTTTCTGCTGATCTACGATGGACTGCTCACTGAGGCACTTGTCGGCTTAACATTCACCATTGGAGGATTTCACTTCCTGCTCAGCCGAGCACTCTTTCGTGAGTCAACACCGGATCAGGTTAGACTTTCTCTGCGACTTACAGCTGCCTCCCTTCTCTTTGCTGGCATCTACCTGTACTTTACGTACCCGAACACGTCGGCGTACCTGTGGAGTGAGAACATTTTCGATCAGGAGCTCTGGGATGGCGGCATGCGAGTGCTTTACACAGAGTTTATATTTGTCATGACAGGCGTGCTCGTTGTTACAAATGCGCTCGCCGGGCTCGTTGCGCTCAGTTTGCGTGGGGATTTCTTCGATATGGATCATCGCCGTGCATTCGCGCTCAACTTGATCCCTGCAGTTGTAGCATTTATCTCTTCACTCCCGCGCAACGCTGTCAGAATTGAGTCGCTGCACCTCTATATCATTGCGGCAGCAGCGCTTTATATGTTAGCCATTGCACTATGCCTACATTACGAGTATGGCAAGCTTGATGATTGACACTCAGATAAAGGCGATCATCTTTGACTTCGATGGGCTGATCGTTGATACCGAGACCCCTGCCTTGAAGGCCTGGCAAATTATTTACGAGCGCTACGGCCACAATTTGGATCATCAATTGTGGGTAGACTATTTTCTTGGCGCGTCCTTCGATCCCGTCATTCATTTATCACAACTTTGCGGCGGCACACTCGATAAGGCTCGTGCGCAATCAGACCGCGATCAGCTGAAGTCCGAGTTATGCATGGCGCAGCCATTGTTGCCAGGAGTTCTGGACTGGATCGAAGAAGCCCAAAGCCTATCTCTCAAGCTCGCCGTTGCGTCGAGTTCACGACGTCCATGGGTTACACAGCACCTTGAACGATGCGGCATTCTGGACAGATTTGATGCGATCTGCACACGTGAGGAAGTTGAGCGATCCAAACCACATCCCGACCTATTTCTGCTTGCTGCCTCGAAGCTAAATGTGGATCCAGCGGATGCGATTGTTCTCGAGGACTCGCCGAATGGACTCAGGGCTGCGTTGGCGGCTGGCATGCAATGCGTAGTCGTACCGAACGCGTTGACCGAGTACATTCCTTTCGTGGAACATCAGTGGCGCCTATGCTCACTTGAAGAGATCACTCTATCCGAGTATCTTTCGAAGTCTACCGCTTCCGCCCATAGATAAAGAACGAGCCGATCAGCGTATCGAGCTTGTAATCCTGGTCGAGCCATTCTCCGATCTCGGTGAAATCCTGGCGGATGAATTCGTGCGGCATGAGGCCGTTGAGGAATGGCCGCGCATCCTGGCTGCTATCGGCGATGTATGCGAAGAGCGCATTATCACCGGAGTATGGGTAGAGGAACGTCAGCGAGAGGATCGCAAGCGACGCAATCAGAGCAGAGACTTTCGAGAACAGGATAGATGACATCTATACAAAAATAGATCGGGGCAGCTTGCGCCGCCCCGATCTTGCATATTTTTGTAGTGACTACTCTTCTAATCCTTCAGGTACTGGACCCTGATCGTATCGCGGTAGGTGCCTTTTGTGGCGCTGCTTGCTAATACTGCGATCGAAGCGGCGTAGCTACCTGCGGCAGCTTGCGTGTCAGCGGTTACATCAACTGCTACACGGTGTGTTCCTGTCGACGCATCTCGCGAAGTGTAGCGAATGACGCTGGTATCACCCGTGAAGCCTTCAACTCTGAAGCTGAAGTAGCAGCCACATTCGAGAAACACGAACGAGCTATCCATCAGCATATCCTGGCTCAGCGCCATTGTCACTTTCGATACATTCAACTTACTTGTGTTGACAGGTTGCACAGGATCGGTTGTTTCCTGGCAAGCTGCGAGCAAGAACGGGAGGAGTAAGAGTGCGTATTTTTTCATCTGCGTATGTGCTTTACGATCGTATAAACGCCGCGTAAGTAGGACAGTTACAAGTATCTGTGTCCGAAAACAAAAGACCGGAGCGAGCTCCGGTCTTCATATTTTCAAAGAGCTATTAAGCTTATAAGTTATACTTCACCGTGATCGTGTCGCGGTAATCGCCTTTGCTGCCGGTGTTCAGGAATGCAAGCTTGACCTCATGCGCGCCCTTCGCTGCCTTCGGGTTACCCATGAAGCGCAGACCTACTTTGTGCGATTGCGCTGTCTTTGCATCGAACTGCTTGTACTTGATCGCATTTGTATCGCCCATAAAGCCTTCAACGATGAAATCGAAGTGACAACCGCATGAGAGCTCTACGATCGAGCTATCAACTGGGTTGGATGACTTGAGTGTGTACGATGCGTTGCTGACGATCAGGCTGCTCTTCTGATTGCTGACGTCGGTCTTGCCAGTCATGGAGGCTGGTGGTGCAGGAGGTGCGGTCATGGCCGTATCGATCGTTGTGGTCGTGGTGGTATCGGTCGTTTCGGCTTTCTTGCCGCATCCGACGACAACGAGTAAGAGCGCGATCGTTAAAAGCTTCTTCATATCTTCTTTTGTTGGTGCTAATTGATGAGAGTAAATTGCCGGATGCTAACAGCAGATCGGGCTCTCAAGTGCAATTTCGACTTGAAACCTTCAGCGTCACGGTTCGTGAGATGAATTATGAATTCGCGGCACAATTAATGATTCTGGGTAAGAAGAGGCTCAGCCTGTAGCCTGCGTCTATCCCGGGCTGGGATATGAAAACCCCTGAATTTCGTCAGAACACCAACTTTCAAGCACTTTGCGGACGATCGTCCATATCTCCGACCCCCACTTCGGGAAGGTCAATTACGCTCTCGTCGAGCCTTTTATTCTGGCAGTCCAGCAGCAGAAGCCGGACCTCGTCATCTGCTCTGGCGATCTGACGCAGCATGCGTCCATCAAGGAATTCAATGAGGCCCGCGCTTTTCTGAAGCGCCTTCCCGAGCCGCAGCTTGTGATCCCTGGCAATCACGATGTGCCGGTGATCAATCTTGGCGCACGACTTTTTACCCCGCTTCGCAAGTACAAGCGGTATATCTGTAGCGATACCGATCCTTTTTTCCAGGACGATGAGATCGCTGTTGCTGGCATCAACACTGCGCGCGGCATGACGATCGATAGCGGCCGCATCTCGATGCGTACCGTAGAGCGCATCAGCGAACGTATGCAGGGTCTGCCAGAGAATCTGACACGCATCGTTGTGCTGCACCATCCGATCGATCTTCCGCTTGATATCAACGAGCGCCGATTGGTCAAGCGCGCGCGTGAAGCGATGCACAAGTTCAGCGATTGCGGTGCGGATATTTTCCTGACGGGACACCGGCATGAAGTCTACACTGGAAATACTTCTGGACGCTACACGATCGATGGGTATGCAGCCCTGGTCGTGCAAGCCGGCACCTGTATCTCAACACGCATCAAGGGTGAACCGAACTCATTCAATGTGATGAAGATCGAGGAAGATCACATCATCGTCGAGCGTCATTGGTGGAAGGCTGCCTCGCTCGAGTTCTCTCTGGCAGTGAGCGAAGAGTTCATTCGCACTGAAGAAGGCTGGCGCAAGAAAGAAGTGCCATTCGCAGTAACTGCATAAACTCACTAACCTGTAAGATCGCGTTATGCGAAAGATCGTTCATATCTCTGATGTCCATTTTGGCGTAGCTCGTAAGACGCGCATACGTCCGCTGATTGAAGCGATCCATCGCGCTGAGGCCGATCTCGTTATCGTCTCGGGCGATCTCGTGCAGTTCGGCTTTCCGCGAGAGTTCAGGCAGGCTCGGTGGTTCTTGGAGCAATTGCCAAAGCCTATTCTCGTGGTGCCGGGCAACCATGATGTGCCGATGTCGAATCCGATCCTTCGGTTCATATCACCGATGGCTCGCTATCAAAAGTATATTTCGAAGGATCTTGCACCATTCTATCTCGATGACGAGATCGCAGTGCAGGGCATCAACACCGCTCACGCCTTCACAATGCGAAATGGTAAGCTCACACGCGAGCACATGCGCATCATCGAGGAGCGGTTGTGCCCTCTGCCAGATGAAGTGATCAAGATCATTGTGATGCATCATCCGATCGATCAGGCGATCGAGTTCGGTGATCATGAGCTGGTGAAGTACGCACGCATGTCGATGGACACCCTCGCGCGCTGCGGCGCCGATCTTTGCCTGTCAGGGCACATGCACATTGGCTACTCCGGCAGCACGCAAAAGCGATACACGATGACGGGCTATGCGGCACTTGTGGTGCAAGCGGGCACAGCACTCTCAGCGCGCGAGCGAGAGAGCGAGCCTAATTCATTTAATATTATTTACGTCGAGCATCCGAAGATCCAGGTCGAGCGATACTGGTGGGATGGCCCCGAGAGCTCGTACCAACGCTACGCGACCGAATCATTCGAGCACACATCAGACGGCTGGATGGCCTCCTCCGACATCAAGCGCGAGCCAGTGATCCAGGAAACCCGCGACCAGATCTCTGCTCCAATGACCGATCTGCCCCCGGAAGTGGAGATACAGTAAGGCTTAC
>JBKJTP010000004.1:0-3258 GCA_046590195.1 Kapaibacterium sp. (SeqCode)
GATCTTGCAGCCTTCCGGTCTCACGCTTGATCAGCGCGACCGATTCGCTATCGTCATCCGACCACGTTTGCGGAGTTCCATCCTTCGCTGGCGTCATTGCCTGCTCGAGTAGGAAGGCGTTCATGCGAATCCCATTCAATGGATTCCTGATCTCATGCGCCAGAGTACTCATCGCTTCTCCAACAGCAGCGAGCCGCTCGGCTTGTGCGATGTGCTCATCGAGCTGCTTCCTCTCGGTTAGGTCGATCTCAACACCGAGATACCCGATGCGCTCGCCGGCGTCATTGGTGATCGGAGTGATGGTAAGAAAACAGATCTTCTCACTCCCGAGCTTCGTCCGATTGACGATCTCGCCTTTCCATTGTCCGCGCGTGCTCAGCGATTTCCACATCTGCCGGTAGAAATCGGGCGTTGAATATTCGCTCTTGAGAAATCCTGTGCGCTGGCCGATGACTTCTTCACGCGGGTACTCGAACATCTGGCAGAAAGCGTCATTCGCCATGAGAATGATGCCGCGCAGGTCGGTTATAATGATACCGTCCGATGAACGCTCGAAGGCCCAGGTGAGCATCAGATCCCGCTCTCGTGAGAGATCGGGTGTGTGGATCTGCTTTTCAGGCTCCAGCATAAACAGGGGAATGGGTGAGATCAGCCTAAAGCGGCTTGCGCTTCTATATGTCAGAGCATGCAACAGCAAAACCGGTTTGGCAATTCTAAAGCTTTTCTCTTGCGCTAAGGTGGCGGCATTAGATAAATATCTCGACCCTTCAGGTAAAGAAACCTTACCGTATTAATTTGTCCAGAGCTTAAATCTGCCCAAAATGGGCGATTGAGGTGGGTGGTCTGGAAGTTGGCCTCTATTCATGTATCGACGGCACAGAGCACCAAGTTCTGGCAAAGTCGATGCTCATTTAGTGTCCCACGGCAATGGTTAGGAATTTCACTAGGATCATGGTTCTGACAAGCGTCGCTCTGATGCTGGCGGCAGGCACCGTGAGCGCCCAGAGCCAGTCGATACGCAGCGGTCGTTTCAATTCTCAGCTAGCGCTCGCTACTCAGGATGCTGGTATCGAGGCACTCTACCGCCTCAGCCGCTCGAAACACACCGTCATGAATTTGAGCGGCACGACGCCAGTCAAGGACTGGACGATGACCGCCAATGGACTCAGCGGTGAAGCAAAGATCTGTGTCGCAAGGGGCGGTCTCACGAGTGTCGAGTCGCTCGTCTTCAAGCTACCAGTCCACAACCTCAAAGGTGAGGTAAAGGCGATGGATGAAGATGCGTATGAAGCACTTAAGGCCGGCCAGCATAAGGAGATCATCTTTAAGCTTATCGACGCCACAGTCAGTTCGCCAACCAGTACACACTACCTCGTAGAGGCTCGAGGCACGCTGACCGTTGCAGGCGTTACGAGGCCCGTCACACTACGAATGAATGCAACGATGCAAAGTGACGGCTCCGTGGCCTTCACAGGATCGCAGACCCTCAAGATGTCAGATTACGACGTCGAGCGCCCGTCGCTATTATTCGGCACGATCAAAGCCGGTAATGAAATGACGCTCACATACAAACTCATTTTTATTAAGTAATACATTGCAGTATCAACTGCTAACACATTGCAGTATCAACTGCTCCACTACCTTCTTATCAACGTCATGAAAACTCCACTACTGGCCACTTTCGCGATCGCAATGTTCGCACTGTTCACGTTCGTTGGCGCACCTGCAACGGCTCAAACGCAATACAAGCTGGGTGTACGCTCGCAGATTACTCTGGCTGGCACATCTACCTTGCACGATTGGACAATGGTCGCAAAGTCCTTCAATACGAATGCAAACATCACCGTGTCGCCAGATAATCAGATCACCGGTGTCACGAGCCTGACACTCACGCTTCCGGTCGTGAATCTGAAGAGCGAGAAGGACGGCCTCAACGAGAACGCCTGGGAAACACTCGAGTACGAAGATCACAAGAACATTATCTTCAAGATGACTTCGGCAAAGGTGACCCCGTCCGGCGGCAACAAGTTTCAGATCACAGCAGTCGGCAATCTGACGATCGCAGGCAATACAAAGCCCGTCACACTCGTCAGCAATGCAGTCCTTAATGCAGATGGATCGCTAACATGCACAGGCTCGCTGGCTATCAAGCTTTCACAGTTTAATATCGAGCGCCCTAGCTTTATGTTCGGGACAATGAGTGTAGGCGATGCTATGACATTGAGCTACAACGTAGTCCTCGTAAAGTAAGCACGCTGACCCTTCATCCACAGACCCTTTACAACTCGCCCTGTTTTTGACCTTCATCACACACACTAGTAGAAAGATCACAACCATGAGACAGACCATAAAAGTACTCGCGCTATTGCTACTCGCAACTTCCGCAGTGCAAGCACAAGACATGCAATACTTCCGTACGAACGACAAAGCAGGCTTTGGTCAGTTCGAGACGCGGAAGGACGATCCAACGACGTTCAAGGGTTTTACCGTCAAGATCGGTGGTTCCTTTACCCAGGACTACCAGATGCTTAGCTCTGAAAACTATGTCAATAGTTTGAGTGGCGCATTCCCAAAGGCTGATTCAGCGAACATCCTCGTTGATCTTACCAGCGGCTTCAATCTCGCAATGGCGAACCTGACGCTCGATGCACAGCTCGATGATGGCGTTCGTGCAAACGTCACACTCTATCTCTCGTCACGTCACCATTCAGAGACGTGGGTAAAGAGCGGATACTTCCAGATGGACAAGATGCCGTTCTTCAAGAGCGACATGATCGACAAGCTGATGCAGGATCTGACCATTAAGGTCGGTCACCTTGAAGTCGACTTCGGCGATGCACACTTCCGCCGCTCAGACGGTGGTCACTCGATCCACAATCCATTCGTTGAGAACTACATCATTGATGCATTCGCAACGGAGATCGGTACAGAGATCTATTACCATCCAGCAGAGAGCGGGATCATCGCAATGGTCGGTATCACGAACGGAATGCTCAATCCAACGGTCGTTCAGGCAACCGCCATCGATGCAGTCACCAACGAGGTCAATACATACAACCCAGCCTTCCATGCGAAGCTCGGTTACGACAAGCAGCTTAACGAAGATCTTCGTGTACGTCTGACCGGTTCGCTCTACAATGTCAGCTCGACATCGCGCAACACGCTCTTTGCTGGTGACCGTACAGGTTCACACTACTTCCTCGTCATGGACAAGAAGGGTGCATCCGCAGCAGACGCTTTCACATCAGGCCGTTTCAG
>JBKJTP010000294.1:0-17718 GCA_046590195.1 Kapaibacterium sp. (SeqCode)
CTGTCCACTAAGTCAGGACCAGATCATAGTGCACGCCTAAGCCTTAGGTCATCCTCCAAGCCAATAACTACACCATGCACTTCCTGACCTACCTCTGCAATTTCATCCTTCACATAACTCATACATCTGAGCAATTGGCCGACAACGCAATCGTTCGGGCGTATAAGGCAGGGAATGACTGGATCCCTGTGCGAGGCACCGAGAATTCCAGCAGAGACCCCATGTATCACAATCTTGGGTTTAGAGTAGAATGGAAGTTCTCCGTGTTCTCAGAGGGTGATCTGACTTCCTATATTGAGGTCTGGAATATGACAAATAGTCGGAATGTGCTGGGTAGAGCATACCATTTTGCTGAAAGCTTCTCAAACAATATTCGTGAGGAGCGCTACTACGGCACACCGTTGCTGCCAGCCGGAGGGGTTTATTTCAGATTTTAGAACGATGTCAGACACACTACAAAGTAGAGCGAGCATTCGCGACCAAACTTCTGAAAGAATTTAATGGATACCCTTCGGAGCCTGATCGGCACCTTGTCAAAGTCCGAAAAGCGGGCGTTTAAACTTCTAGCTAAGCGGCAACAAGCTGATAAGGCCTATATAGAGCTTTTCGACAGTATCGAAGCGGAGCAGCCGACAGATGAATTTGTCCCCGGTGCAACCAAGGAACGTCCGTTCGTTAAGAACTACCTGCAGAGCCAACTCATCGAAGTGCTTCGACTCCTGTACTCGGAGTCTAGTCCTACAACTACATTACTTACCCGACTAACCGATATCCATCTGCTGATCCAGCGCAAGCAGTTTGTATTAGCTTGGAAGCTATATGGGAAGGCTACCAAACTTGCGGAGGAGTCCAGTGATTTCGTTCTCGTGCTGAAGCTCTTAGAGTGTGAAAGGATGCTTCCTCCTCGCGATCGTGATCAGGACAAGCGCGAGCATGTATTGGCTATTAGAGGGCGACAAAGCAAATACGCAGAGCTGAACCGAATGCTGCTAGTTCTCCAGGAGGCGTATGACAACATCTACTGGAATCAAATGTCAACCGGGTCTGCCATGACCGATGCAGTGAGGATTGATTATGACAGCTTTTTCGCCGTCGTAAGTGATATTCCGGACAATCTTGATTTCCGGGTTGACATTTGGAAAAAGTTAGTTGCTATTAGATACTATCAGGCCATCGTGGATCCAGACGTGGCAGTTCAGCACAGTGCGTCCTTGGTTGCACATTTCAAATCCAACCCAAGACAAGCTCAGTATCATTCTGAGTTATTCAAACGAGCATACGGACTGCATAGTTTTAATCTGGTAGGAGCTGGATCTCTTGACGAAGCCTTGCACACTTGTCAGGAGTTTAAGCGTGTTTGCGGCACTGACCTTTCGGATTCCCATGTACCAATACTTGCGTTGATCGAATTCAACCTCTTACTTGATAAGTCCGACATCAAAGGACTAGACCATCTGAGTGACCACCTCACAGCCTTGTTAGGGACGGATTTGGGATCGCCACTCAATATGGCAATGCGGTATTGTCTGGCAAGAATAGCGTTCTTAAATGACGACTTTGTGAAGACTCTTGATTGGCTAGAAGGAATAACTTCCCAAACCAAGCATGGAGGATTTGATTCTATCTACGCCTCAGCACGAGGCATGCACCTCATCATTCACTTTGAATTGGGAAATCATGATTACCTTAAGTATGCGATTCGGGCTTACAAACAATTCTTAAAACGAACAGATCACCTAGTACCCGTTACAGACGCTCTGCTTACATTTCTAGCGCGGTCCAAAAAGCCTACTAAACACGATTACCTTGAACTTGAGCATGAACTGATCAACATCACCTTTGCAGGATCAAGCATACGTGTTATGGAGACCACTGAATTGAATGTTTGGCTGACGAGTAAGACAAGAGGCATATCTATAAGAGAAGCTTTCACCACTCGACAGCACTAACATCAAACGAATTAAAAAGGCCCCTACTACTAAGTAGGGGCCTTCTGTTTGTTCAGTTATTTGGTGATCTTAAGCGCTTTGCTTTGAACACTCCTTCCGTTCGAGACCTTAACATAGTACATCCCTTCAGCATACTTCGATGTGTTGAGCTTTACAAGATGTGTACCCGCTTGCTTGAGCATGTCTCCAACATGACTTAGCTCTCTACCCAACAGGTCATACACGCGTACATCAATATTCGAAGTTTCGCCATGTAGCTCGAATCTTAGCTCAACAAGATCGACGGTAGGATCATAGCTAATACTCTTGACCGTGAGATCCTTAATGCTTTTGCCATCCAGGAATCCCTGCATGGCCTCATCTCCGCATTGGGGATCAAGGATTAATGTTGCAGGAACATAGGTGGTTGGCATGTAGCAGATGCTGCTTCCCATAGAATCCAGCCACAATGCGTTTGCAACTTCGAGCTGTGTCGTGCTTGTCGCTGCTCCAGACACTCGAGCATATACAGTTACCTCCGCCGCATTTTCTGTAATCAGAATATCAGTATTCGATAACTGGGCTGTGCTGATCCTCCACGTCTCTCGGCCAGTCGCATCCCTGCTCACTAGCGTTGACGTAAGCTGAACATTGCCGGGCCCAATCACACTTTCGTCGAAGTGTAGAGCATCTCCCATAAAGCTCATGTCGAAACTGTAGCCACGCACGGCTGCATCCGCGCCAGCCAGACTAGCTGCCGCCTTGACGGGGATCGTAACAGCGCTATTGGCCAATGCCTTGTAGACGACACCGCCACCTAAGTCACCAGCTGCGATCACTTGAGGTATCACCTTCCCTATCCCGCTTAGAGGCACGATGACCTGCTTCGTCGAGTCCCTGATCACGAAAGTGAATCTAAGACCAGCCTTAAGCACCGCCTGTGAGGAAGGTATGAACTTCACTGGCACCGTGTAAGACTCCATTGGTAGGAGACTCACAGGGTTTGTTAGTTCAGTGACGAGTTCGAAGTCAGAGGCATTAAGCCAGTCACTGGTATTAACAACCGCGACCTCTGTGATCACCAACGATTCGTGGGAGCTCAGATTGGTGAACTGCCCGGACAGGGTTTTATCCAAACAGGTGAACACCTCGTTGTAATTTGCGCCTTGAGCTGTATAGTTAGTGTTGGTCGCCATTAACGTGAGCTTGACGATTTGATTTTGCGCGCAGCTCGGTTGGAGAACCTGTATTTCCAGCTCACACGAATACAATCGCGGCTCATTTCCTGCCCTAGCAACGACCGTTATCTCTTGCAGCTCACCCGGGCTGACACTAAAGCGCTTAGGACTAATTGCGAAACTAGCTATGTCTCCATTCGTCGCAAGAATATCGTCAACGTTGAGGACGTCCGACCCTGTGTTTTGGATCACAAGCTTTTCGGTTACCTCAGTCCCGACCATGACTGTTCCTAGATCACGCACGTTTGCACCCTGCAGCTGGAGTACAGGTGCCATTCGATGACCAGAAAGGTTGGTTATGGGTTGTACTCCCGCACTCGTAACGGCAACCAGTTGGGCAAGTTGTGGCTCGATCGTTGTCCCTGCCACGTTCGGATCGAATTCCACCACGTACTGGATCCCGCCTGACTTATCCGTCTGAGGATCAAGTACAAAGCCTTGAATACGATTTGCCGGAATGCTTTGCACAATTTTGTACGATGCTTTTCCAGGTCCAATGATCTCTACGCGCTCGACAAGTGCCGCTTCCTCTTGATCATTATAGAGGGTGTCAACATAGCGAGGGCGCTCGATACAGTTAACGGCACCGAAGTACTTGTTAAGTACGGTAAGCTTCGCACCTGGAACCTGTGAGATACCAACTAGTCGCGAGTGATCCTTATCCAATTCTTTGAATGGCTCTGGGATATTCGTCGCATACGAGATATCTATTATGTGCTCCCCAAGCCTGGATGGTGTAAAACAGAACCCAACAAGGGCATAAGACCCAGGAGAGATTACGATTGGGAAGGACTGGCCCGCCTCAAGCGCGAAATCTGGATTTCCTGTGGTCAGGTCGTGCGCACCAATTTCCAGCGGATATTTGCCGCGATTGTATATGCGGATCTTCGAGCATTTCGATTCTCCCGTATCTACAGAACCGAAATCGTGGTCTTCTGCATAGATCTTTGGAATGACACCTTCTCCGCGCAGCGCGAACGCGAGTCTGGCACAAGAGGAAGTAATAACTAGTGAGTCAATTGCGATGACTGTATCCAATGCCGCATAGCACAGCTGGAATTTCAGACTGTCGCCTGCAGCAATAGACTGTTGATCGATCGATGATGTTATGCTGAACTTACCACCTTTGGCAAGCCCCAAGACACCTATATCTTGTATTCGCAACAGCGTCGGCTGATCATTCCGCAACGTTACAGTGATGCAGCTGTCACTGCCAATCAATAAAGCTCCGAAGTCATAATCGGGCTTAGGATCCACTGAGAACTTTGGAGCACTGTAGAAATATTCGTAGACAGTGTCGTTCTCAGCAAAATCGATCGCATAGATCGCAGCATATGCATCCTTTGAACGATCCAGAACTCTCAGTTTAAACTTTGCTACACTATCGCTCACATTGAATTGAGGATCGATCTCGAAAGCATAGTTAACCGAGGACCTATACCAGCGTTTGTCACCTGATTCCTCTATCAGGCTGATCTCTGCGATGTGGGTGTCATCAAAAGTGTCCTGTGGCATCCTGTGAAGCTCTTGAAGAGTGACCTCATAGTCGCCGCAGTCTTCTAATCTTGCTGCTTCCAACGGCGCCACTGGATCATTAGACTCAGTGCGCAAAGCCATTCCAGCGGGCCAGCCATAGCTCTCGACAGAGGTGTAGCCGTACATATAGACTCCGAATCGCTCTGGTCCTTCAGCAACGTACGTAATTTCGTCACCCGTCAATTGTACTCGAACAGCGACGTAGTCTGTTCCTGGAAAGTTTGCCGTGCCCGCAGCTCCAAATCCGCTTAGCGCCTTAGGCTCATTCTTTCCCGCCTTCAGTATGATTTTTGAGATTCCTTCCTTCGTACAGATAAACGTAGCGTAGTGCCGGAAAGCGGTACCGCCAGCGTTGCTTGGTGTTCGAAATACGATCTTCTTTTGGAATTGCTCCTTTGGAGTCATCGTGATAATGTCTGGATCGCCCGGGCCTGTATCTCCGAACGCTCCTTCGGTATAATTGTAGGACATTACCATGAACTTCTTCCGATTGATCGAGCGAAATACGGTTGGCACCAGGCTTTGACTCACTTCAAAGTATTCACCTGCATTAAGCTGCTTCAAGCTTCCATTCACGCTGATACGATTGTTATCCTGAGCCGAGACGACTCGAATATAGTCACCGCAGAGAGGCCGACCGTTCATCGGCATCTCAAAGTATTCTGTCCCCCACTTCTCCACCGGAGGAAGCATTTCGATCAAGTGATCCTTTGAGTTGTTTGCTGCACCTAGTTCGACACTTGCCCGTTGATGTCCTGTTAAGAATGCTACTGGCTTGTCACTTTCGACCGAGGAGCCTGTGAGATCATCGGTACCCCAGTTCCATCCTGTCGTTTGGACCAGATACGTTTGACCTCGTTGCAGGGTCACGGTCCATGATTGGCCCGCTTCATGGCCAATGACACGTCCATCACCATCCAGACATGTAGTGGCGGTCGTTGATATCTTGACCCTCGTGTTATCGTATGGAGCAATGATCATCATTTCACCCCCAAGGTGATCCGATCCCGGGGAATACGCGTCATCATAGTAGCTAAATGCATAATACTTCTTGCCATATGCGGTCGTCGGCAAGGCCAAATAGCCGTCAGCGGTAGCATCGCCGTTTGACATTGCGTACAAAGCTATCGGAGCCTTTGCAGTAACTCTGATCGCCTTATGAACTGGCGTTTCGCGATCTCGCGTCTCAGCCAATGCTACATTGAGTAGGACCGTCTTTGCTTCGTTCTCTCTGAGGTCTACAGACGTACGTTGTACGATCTGGCCATTATCTCCAAATTGCTCGATAAGGACCTTGTTGCTTGTTCCCGATGCCACATAGAGTGAGAGTGTCTTTGCAGGGGTGATGTAGTTTGGCATAAAGCCAATCCAGAACTCCTTGCCCTCAGAAGTAACGCCTTGTGCGCTAACGCGTGCTGCGCACAGAAGCGCTAGCAGCACTATCGCTATCATGATGTTGTGTTTTGCTTTCATAATCAATAGTAAACTTTTGTCACACGTATACAAGACGTTCGCTGCTTCGACCGTTACCATTAGGATACTGCACAGATATTGTGATGATTTTGGTATTCAGTTAATGGATGAAATTTAAAAGGCAGACATTGCTGCCTGCCTTTAGCTTCTCTTGGATGTTACTTAGATCACTTGACCACCTGCAACTGCCTGTGATGTGTCACGCCACTCTTCGTAACCACAATTACCGTGTAGGTCCCAGAGGAAAGCGCTGAGACTTCGATCTCGAGCTTCTTACCTGTCACTCCTGGAAGGTCACTTACACGGACGCCCGCGGCATTGATGATCGACACACTTTCAAGATATTGAGTTGATTCAAGTGTGACTTTGCGAGCTGCAGGATTGGGGGCAATCGCGAGCTCATAGTCGATCCCTTCTTCATTGACGCCTGCAAGCTCTGTTTCGATCATGAAGCTTTGGCCCTTACTCGCGATCTTATTGTTTGCATCTCCTCGCTCATACGCAGTGATGAGCCAGTTCACCATCACAGAACCGCCAGCATTATTGACCGCTGGAACAACCCACGTATATGCTGTATCCATCAAGTTACGAATCAATACCGGCGCGTCAGACCCGATTTGTAACTTAAGATCATAGCTCGTCTGGCTACCAGCAATGAAGGAGGAAGTCCAAATGAACTTCACAGTATCTCCCGTTCGGTACTCATTCGCATGCGTTGGGGCCAAGAGCTGAGGCTCGGTCGGCTTCGGCGAAGCAGTGGCAACGATCGTAATGGTCTCTTGCTTCTGAGCACCGCGATCATCTGCTACCAGCAACTTTATCTCGTACGAACCAGCCACAGCTGGAGTACCATATAGGCGCAAGCCCTCTTTTGCATTTGCGGTAGAATCGCTCCAGCTCAGCCAGGTTGGCTTTTCCAGCACATCGAAATAGACTAGATCACCGTCGGGATCTGTAGCTGACACGAAAGCATCGAAGGCCTTTCCTACGCGTGCGCTAAGTGTCTTTCCTATATCAAGTGTCGGGTTAGCATTGCTTCCGCCAATGACGTTAACGGTGTAATCTTCTACCTCTCCGTGGTGGCCAAGCTTGAACTCGCCAAACTCTTCGTAGCCGCAAGGAGTAGGAAGCGGATGAGCCATCTCGTCAGTCATGTCACAGTAGACGCGCATTCTGGTTGGACCCGCTGCAGCATCGGCTGGCACTTGAAAGTCAAATGGTACAAGGCTTCCAGTCTTGCGAGTCCACCGCCCTATCTCCTCACCGGCGTCATCAAAGTCTTTATCTTGATTCCAGTCGATCCAAACAACAACATTGCTCTGGAAGGCTTGGCCGGAGATGCTTGTGATCGCCGTAGCGCTCATCTTGTAGAAGTTTCCGGTGGTAAGCGAGGTCTCTTCGCCGGTGTTCGTATAGAACTCCTTTGCGATCGACTCTCTCAACAAGGCTGGCTCGCCGTTCAAAGAGACTTTCGTAAGACCTACATAAGTGTCTTGTGTGAAGGGCGGGATGCAATATCCCTCTTCATCGGTGTGCTCGGCTCGCGCGTTACTTGATGCAACAATGGCGACTCCAAACAATAGATGTTTCAATGCAACCCGTAAAGATGTCTTCATAATTGTATTTAATGATTGAAATTCTGATAGTATAACGGGCTGCTGATAGGTGGTTACGTTTCGATCGCTGCACAGAAAAGGGATGCATTTTGGCGTCCACCGCCAGGCAGAGTCAATATGATAGAGTCTTTGTAAGTATTCTTTGACCTTCGACTCACAATTGCAATCCCTGTAGATTGAAGCTATCAGCGCTTCTCTCATGGGCTTCTCCTATAGTGTGCTGCATCATTGCTAGGAGTCTCAATTGACTTGGTATCAATTGCATCTGAGTGCTCACAGTTTAGGGCGATAGAATGACCTGCATAATGGTACTGGAATGGAGACCGGATCACTGCGTTCACCTTTTTATCAATATCACTCTCTATTTTGGACTTCCAAATTCATCCGGAACTTGTGCGTACTCCCACGTGCAGATAGTTTGAGTTGGTTGTTATGGGGTGCAGCCGCGATCAACGACCTCCAAAGGCGCTAGCTAAGAAACGATATACCACAGAAATGCTGGCTTTGAGTACAAGGGCAGCAATAAGCACCGCACATTCACGCCGATCAAATGAAACCTTCATCTGACCAGCTGTCACTAGAACCTGCATCACCGTTCATCTTCTCAGAGTGTCACATATGAAATACACATTAGATATAGAAATAGATAAGTCGATAGACAAGGTATGGACTCTAAGCAGGGACCAGGGCAGACTATCTGTTTGGCAGCATGGGCTTGTTTCAGTAGCGCTCCAAGAAGGCAACTGGAGCGAACCAGGTAGCAAAACTGAACTCACCTATCAAATGGGCAAGAGACGTATCACAATGATCGAGACTGTGATACACGCCTCAAATCCTCGCAGCTTTAAGGCTCAATATGAGTCAAAAGGAGTTGTAAACAATAATGTGAATTCATTCACATCTTTGGGGCCAGGCAAAACATTGTGGAGACAAGAGACCGAATTCAAGTTTACGGGCTTTATGAGAATTATCGGATTGCTGTTTGGCTCGTCGTTCAAGAAACAAACACTTCAAACGATGCAAGCCTTTAAGAGCTTTGCAGAGTCAGAAGTCAACATTGGATGAACATTTGTGTCTTGATCCTCAGCAACAGTCCATCAGTACAGGTGTCTCTTACAGGTATTCACATATTTTCAAATACTTATGAGACATTGCTACCTTGTGACGCGAGTCACGCAACTTCTAGCTGTTGCATTTATCATTGTTGCATCTTCAGATGCAAGGTCGCAGAACCGACCACCCGAATGGGGAAACGCAAGTAATGTAGTCGCCATAGTAGGGCAAGACTACGAATGCTATTTGACGGCAAGCGATCCGGATGGCGACAAAGTCACTGTGACTCCTTTCAACCTACCTACTTGGTTACAGTGGGAAAGTGCCACTTACGAAGGGTTGGACGCTGCACGTATTTATGGTAGAGCTGAATCAAAGCATGTTGGTCAGTTCAAATTGGGCGCTAGTGCGGCCGACCCCAAAGGCGGATGGATAAGCGGTCAAGTTACCATCAATGTGACGGCTGCGTCCAATCGGTCCCCCTCACAACCTGTGACCCTTGCACCTTCTAGTATGACAGATGTGTCTGTGGATGCGCCTCTTGCATTTAACTGGATGGCCGCAATGGATCCAGACAACGATGCCGTCATGTATGCCTTAACACTTAAAGGAGTTTATATCGACACGATCTTGATCGGACTAACCGACACGTTTGTGGTTGTGCCTGGTCATGTGTTTTCTCCGAATGATATGATCGAATGGTACGTGACAGCCTACGATGGTGAAGGTGGCGGTAGCAGTAGCGAGCACTCTTATTTTCAAACGTCTAGTGCGGCGCATGTAGCTACTTCGTATCACAGAACGGCCGTGACGTGGCTTAATGCAACCACGTTTCGAGTTAGCTCTCAAGACGCCATCCCGACTGAGGTGCAGATCATAGATGTGCTGGGACGAGTTGTTGCTAACGAACGTCCACTTGTTGCCGAAGGTGGATGGGAATTGATCTTGCCAACGCTCCCAGGTGGATTCTATACTGCCATTGCCGGCAACCGCTCGATACCATTTGTAAGGTAACGCTACCAGGTTAGTTCGTGCTGACCCACATTACGCAGAAGGCCTTGGCACATTGCCAGGGCCTTCTTTACCAGCCACAAATTGCGAAGATAGAAACTTATTACTTAGGAGCCGAGCGTTCCCAAGGGTAGATTATCGTGAGACAACAAAGCTACGAGTCTGGCTTGCTGTATTGGTAACGACTCGCAAGTAGTAAGTGCCAGGTAAAAGGGCGCCAACATTTATTCGATCGGTCCAATTAACATGCAGGGCAATTTTCCCTAGTACATCCGTTATCGTGATCTCTGCCTCCGCTATTCCTTGAGCTAGTTCTACCCTGATCTCATCCTTGGCTGGATTTGGGGTGATCGACTTGATCAGCCTTGTCCCATTCAAGCGGTCGCGGATGATGTTGTCGCCGCAGGTGTAGATGTAGTTGAAGCGGGAGCCGCTGTCGGAGATGACCGCGATGCATTCCGGTGCGAATGTTACTCCTGCTGCATCGAAGCTGATGTTGTCAAATGAGAGCGTGGTCTGTTCAGCGATCGCGAGATTGGTCTTGAAAGAGAACTCGGCTATCTGACCGTCGTGTACTGGCGATAGTGTGAATGATGTTCGCTGCTGTTCATTGCCAGTCATCGCTGTGCGACTCAATCCTGCGCCATCGTACTGATCCCATGACAATAGATCACCATTGTGCAGGAAGTCGAAATGCAGCGCCGTCATCGTCGCGGGCACGTCGCCTTCGAGCAGCACTCTGAACTTCACGACTGCGCCCTGCGTGCCGCTGGTCTCATTGACTGCTTCGATGCGAAGCTTCGTCGGATAATAGAGTCTGCGTGTTAGCGTGCTCGGAGCGATCTGGTTGTCGGCAGTTGATGTAATGCTCAAGGTACCAAGCAGCACTGTTGGCTTGCCTGCTGTATCGACTATGGTTGTGATCGGCAGATCAATGCTCTCGTTCGGTGCGAGCACGATCGGATACGAGCCCCCAACGTTGAAGTTGTTATCGACGTCTGCGGCAGTAATGGTCAGCGTATCGCAACCTGTGTTCGTCAAGCGGATGACGGAATCGCGTTCTTCGCAAATGTTCGTCTCGCCGAAGTTGATCGTGTTAGTGGATGATGCAAGAACTTTCGTACCTGCGACAACATTTGCGATCAATGTTACCTTACGCGTCCCTGCGTTCGTTGCGATGATTAGATCGGTCGTGAACGCTCCAAGTGTACTCGGTGGTGTAAAGAGCAGCGTTGCCGAAGTGCTCTCGTTTACTGGCACAAACGGAGCGGGCATCGTAGTGATCGAGTAACCCTTGTCACTCGCGCTTAGTGTTGCACTGGTGATGCTTAGCGTATCGCATCCGAGACTTGGGATCGGAACAACAAACGACTTGTCACTGCAGACCGACACATCGCCGATGTTGATCGTCGTGTCAGTTGTGACTGTCAGCGGTGTGCCCGGCATGCCAATGACGTTGAGCGGCAGGATCGTATCGTATTCGATGGTCTCATTCTGTCCAACGAACCTGAGATGTGCCAACGCATCCACTCGCTGCGGACCTTCAGTGACTGGCGTGAACCGCACTCTCAACTGCACCGACTTCCCCGCCGGTATCCCGAGCGGCAACTGATTCGGCAATAACTCCAACGGCGCAGGGATGTCCAGTCCATCAAGCGTCATCAAACGGCAACTAGTGTTTGTAAGGGTGATCTCACCCTCTGTTAACATGCACATGGTCGATCGAAATGTATCAGCATGGGCAATCATCTGGCGTCCATCTTCGACAGCTGAAGCCAATACGAATACTGTGTCGCTATTGTCCGGCCCATCAATGATGAGCAAGCCTGTAAACACACCGGAAGCGATTGGCTTAAACGCAAGCGTGTAATATTGAGGGAGTTTGTTCGGAACAAGTGTCGCGTTGCTTACGCTCGCAAACGTATAGCCAGTGCTGCCGGCCGAGGGCTCGAACCTGACAGACTTTAACGTGAGCGGATCGCATCCCACAGCCCAGAGAGCGATCGAATCGGTAACGGTCATTGCATTGCAGAGACTCTGCGTGCCAAGATCGATCGTGTCCTTTGCCTGGATTTGTAAGGTGGACGGGTTCGGATGCACGACAAGTACGAAGGGGAGCAGCGTATCTTGCCGGTCGAGTGCGCTGAACTCGTAGGTTACGCGGAGCTTGACATTATATGTACCCGCTACAGTTGGATAGATCGTTGCCTCTGCGGAATCTCGAAGGCCGTCGTTGTAATCGCGGATGATCGTTCGCGTCAGAACCTCATTCTGCGAAATGCCTTCGAGCCTGATGTCCTGTAAGCGTGCCAAGCGGCATTCACCAGAATGAGAAAAGAAGAGAGCGAGCGATGCGGAATCGCACAGCCGCGAATGCAAGGTGTCCGGAGAGGATAGGCCTATCGAAGTCGAAGAAAAAAGTTGTCTGGAGATCGCGAGCTCTTCAGGCTTCACATTCGGGCTTAATATGCCATCACCGCCTGTGCTGGTCTTGTAAAGATAAGCATTGTTCGGCTTGAACCAGTCCTTCTCCCAACCGAGTCCGCGCACGACAGCACCGTTACCGAAGACACCAAAATGATTTTCCCAAAAGGCTCCGTCAATAGTAAATTCATCCACATCCCTATAATGGAAAGGCCCTTCCACGTTCTTCCAGGTTTCGCCAAGATCTGTCGATCGGAGAAGACCGAGCGTAGTATCCGGTCTGCTATCCCATGCGGTATCTTCGCCCAGCACACCTACATAGATCGCACATGCTGACCCTGCGAGTGTGTATATTACCGCACCACTGTCGACTCCATTTGATCCGGGTATTAAATATTTCCCATTCAGCCCCAAATATGTCTGATACTTTGTACTCCATGATCTGCCCGTATCCGGAGAAATTTTGATATATGAGTAAAGTTCAGGATACCCTTCAGGTTGATCGACATAACCGGTTGACCTCTGATAAGTAATCGCAACAAGCCGACCTGACTCAGGGTGGATATAGAAATTGCCACCAAGACGGAAGGCGATCTGCGGACTATCGTAACCTGACCATGTCCTGCCGTAATCGGTCGATTGAAAAATAATCGAGCGTTCTTCGGGTCTTGGGCTGACTGCTGCAACGATTATGAGCCCTTCCCTCGTACCTCGAATACCGAGCGTCGTGAGGTCTTTCCAGGGACTTGGGCTCCAGCTTTTTCCTCCGTCCTCGCTTATGACGGCGTTCGTGAAGATCCTCTTGCCGATGGCATAGACCCGGCTGATGTTGAGGTAGTTCGGTTTGGACTCATGCGGGGAGATCTTCTTCCAGGTTCGCCCTGTATCGCGCGTCTCGAAGAGGCCTCTACCGCGATCCAACTTATACTGAAATTCGGGATAGGCATTGCCTGGGGCATGATTGTTCACAACTGCATAACCGTGGTGCACGGAATCGAAATACATTTCCACGATGGCTCCGTCCATACTATCGCGATGGATCACAGGAAGCCAGTGAACGCCATCGTTAGTAGTGCGCACGAACGGGTAGCCAACCGTCCAAATGGACTCATAATGAAATCCAATACGCTCGTTGACAAAATAGCTTTGTGAATACGATTGATTACCGAACGGCGTCAATTGTCGCTGCCAGTCGGTTTGGCTGCTTGCAGTAACAGGCAGCAACGATAGTAGTGCAAGGAGTATCGAAGGAATGCGCATTGCGATTGGCTGAATAAAGGCTAACAAAACAACTACACTCGATGAAAAAGACCGTTCACACCCACACGAATGCGGGTGCGAACGGATGATGATCAGTGCTTTACGGTAAGCAGCACCTGTACTCTTTCGCCGCTAGCTTGTTCGGCTATAAGCATGTAGATGCCGTTGGAAAGCGCAGAGACAGCGATTCGCTGTTCCATTGGCTGCCCGGTCATAGTCAGACCAGTGAATGATAGCAGTTCACGACCAATAAGGTCATAGAGCCGGAGCGACACTAGCTGGTCTTCAGATCCTCTGACGATCGCCGTCGTGAATGCCAATGCCGGGTTTTGCGAAAGCTCCAGCTTCAACTCCCTATCGGAATTGCTGAAGACCTTCGTGCTCCGCTTGTACGCGCCTACCCCTGTTCCACCAGTGCTCAGCGGTCCGAAGATCGGCATTGCCTTATGATAGAACGGCAATGAGAACTGATGCGGATAGAGCCGCACCTCTACATTGTCGTTATTGGTACCCATGGCACCGCCAGGTAGATATGTCATGCTGGGTGTCGAAGCACGCGTCGTGTTGATGGCGTCGCCCGAGATCGTGATCGGCGTGTTGTTCAATTGCCAAGTCGTATAGGGGCTTGGAGATTGCGTCGTCGTCGAACTCGCGCTCAGATCGAGGACAAGATCGATGATCGAGTTATTATACAGTCTGAATGACTGCGTCTGGTTTTGCGTCCAGCTCAGGCCATAGACGGATAAGGGGTCTATCGGGTTGTTCGCAAAATAATGATAGTCGCGAATCTCTTCTTTGATATCTACGACCTTTACGATGCCAGCATCGTTGCGGGCACCGCCGAAATCGGTGTATGCAGCAACGAACCCTTGCTCTGGTGTGTAGAGCAACTGATCTATATCCTGTGCACCGACCTTGCGAGCCAGGGAGAATTTGCTGACAACAGTGCCGGTCGATGGCTCGAAGAGAACCGCCGCGATATTATTCTCAATATGGTACGGATCGGGGTATTGTGTCCTCGATGCTTCCATCAGAGCAAACAATGAATAAGAAGGGTTGGTCACGGGATAAGCCTGCGTCTCGAAGGCGCACATCAGGTATGGCAATGGCTGTACGTATCCATCGAATACAGATGTTGCCTGCGTCATAGCGGTCACCTTCGGTCTGCGCTGGAAGAATCCATGCATCGCTTCGACCGCATCCGAGCTTGCCATCGTTGGCGGATAATATCTCGCCGGGAAAGCAAAATGGCTCTGACCACGTGATGCCATCAAGGAGGTTCAGACTAAGTCGTTAATGGTTGATCTTGGCATACCTCAGCGAGGAGGCATTCTCGGTGAGTCGCTGCACATGAATAATATTGTCGGCCTACGTGACCTTCTGGACGAGTATAACCGCATTAATCAACTCGAACGTGGCAATCGTAGTAGAGAGACACTGGCTAAACGATCAAAAGCTGTAAACTTTCTCCTGAAGTTTGATTCAAGTCTAACGGTGCCTCAAGTAACACGTGCTCACGTCTTGAAACTGCGTGAATGGTCTTCCGAGAAATACAAACCCTCTTCGGTCAGAAGATACTTCGTTGAACTCAAGGCGCTATACGACTATGCTAAGCGTATAAAACTCGCTACAGAAAATCCATTCGAAGGGATCACGATCAGGATACCGCACAAGCTCCCTGTGTGAATTAAAGTAACCGAGCAGTATCAGTTCTATCGATTTTTATTTCAGACGAACAAAGCTCTTTTCTTTCAAGCGCTATTTCAGCGACTCACCGGTCTTCGAGTCTCCGATGTTTGCAAGTTAACCTGGGAGCAATTTGATTCTGAAACGCGACTGCTCACCTTCTACAACTCAAAGGGAAAGCGCGAGGAAGAGTATCCTTTATCTGATGCGGTGCTACATTTGTTTGAAGTTATGGGTGGCCTTTGCGCAAAAGGTCGAATGTTTGAGTATAAGCATGGAAAGACAGTAGCTGACTACATATCAAAGGGGTGCGAGTTCTCAGGAATTAGACACTTTGCTAGCCATCAACTCAAGCGAGATTACGCTAGTGAGATCGGAAGGCAGAAGCCAGATCCACGCACATACGATGCCCTACTGCATCATGAACCTACAGTTAACTCCGTGGGTCGAAAGCACTACGATTGTGAGCAGCACGAGCTGATGCTTGAATGCCTTAATGCTGCCCAGGCTCACTGGATAGCGTTCTTGAACCAAGTTCTTGAGCTTCCACAACTAGAGGAAAAATATGCGTACTCAAGCCCGCGAGTTAAACATCTCGACAAAGAGCAAAATCCCAGTCCGAGGAGCTGATCGAATTACCTTGTTTGATCTTTTGAAGCGAAGGTCGACCGAGCAAGGAATAGAGTATCTACCCCTACAATTCTGCCGACACTACCTCACGCATCTTTGCAACGACGATGCTCAAGGCCAGCTTAAACTTGGACTAGATAGCAATCAGATTTCGTCCGATCTAACGCTCTCGTTGCGTTATCTAAGGACGATAAGATGTGATCTTAACTATCTAAGGAAGATGTATCGGTTCGATCTGGAGGAGTTTGAAAGGGCTAAGGAGCGCATCGCTCCTACCGTTAAAGACATGAAGAATCCACGCTTAATCTTGCGACCATGAAGACGCGTGTTCTCGCAAAAGTGGTACAAATTCGGTACAACAAAAAACGCCACTGGTAAAAGTGGCGTTTTTTGCTTGTTTTCAGTGCTTCCTGCCGGGCTCGAACCGGCGACCCAGTGATTAAGAGTCACTTGCTCTACCAACTGAGCTAAGGAAGCGGCCTTATAATGCGATTTTGTCCTACGGGGTTCCAAGATCATCACTTCCCGTTGCGACATTTTCGCCTCCCAAAATCTGCCCTCCCGGCGCTTGTTCGGCAACTTTAGCCCAGCCAAACCGTAATCCTACAATCTTAGTAAATTACCTTGCGACTTTTCCGGCGGAAGCGCCTCTTACCTTGTAGTAGATAGCGCTATCTCCTTTATTCAATCATGAACTCAGTCAGGACGGATGGGCGACCATTCGAGTTCGGAGCCAACGGAGCTTCGGGCAATGCGACACGACAACAGCGGTTCCTCGATCTGCTGAGGCCTTATCAGGCGAGCCTTTCCCGATTCGCACGAGCGATGACAGGGAATGCCGAGTCTGCGAAGGACCTCGTCAGCGAGACCGTGCTGAAGGCTTACGAAAGCTTCGATAAGCTGCGAGACACTGGCGGATTCCAGAGCTACCTTTTTACCATCGCGACTCGGATCTCGAACCGCGACCGAGTAAGAGGTAAGCGATGGGCTGATTGGGACGAGGAGCGCATGAATGCGATACCTGCTCAGGGCGGAAGTCCGGAGCTAGCCGTCGAAGTCGAATTGCTCTATCGAGCCCTGCAGCAGCTGCCGGAAAAACAGCGCGAGGCCATCGTGCTCTTTGAGATCACCGGACTCTCTCTTGAGGAAGTCCGCGAGATCCAGGGCGGATCGCTTTCGGGTGTCAAGTCGCGGATCGTCAGAGGCCGCGAAGGACTTGCTGATCTGCTCGGCGTAACAGCCGAGCGCGATCAAGCTCGTTCGATCCAGCCGCGTCCCGCATCTCCTGTTCCAACTGTCAATAGCAACCGTCCATTATTCGCAATCGGATCGACGATGAATCGATCCTCGGAGGTAAAACGATGAAGCACAATTTCAACGAGCTCGATCAATTCTTCGATGCCGCGCGTAACGGATCGCCTGGGATGGACGATGATGCCTTTGCATCGATCGTCGCGAAGGCCGATGCTACTGTCCCGACTGAGATCATGTCGACTACTCCCACCAGCCGCATTATGTCGGCATTCAAACATCAAGGAGGACTGACCATGACCGCATTAGGACTTACCGCCTTAACTGGACTTCTCGTTACAGGATACTATCTCAACGGCAACGATGCCGACGTGCAGCAAACTGCCAGACCACAAGTTGCATCAGTTGCTAGCGTTGGGCCAGTTGCAGAGCTTGCTACGGCAGCTTCGCCGGAAGCTCCGATCATTGCCGCTGCAAAGGTTGAAGCGCCAAAGTATTCTATCAAAGGCATTGCAACGCTTGAGGACAAAACCGATCCGTATCGATTTCGACCAGCCTTATCAACTGACTCTTTATGGTCTGCTGTAAAGGTGCAGGAGATCAAGCCGATCG
>JBKJTP010000147.1:0-37847 GCA_046590195.1 Kapaibacterium sp. (SeqCode)
TCTCAAAGGAGTATCCGAAGGCCATCGAGATCTATAAGAGAAAGACCGATCTTGCACCTGGAGATCTCGATGCCTATGGCCGCGCACTCATTCTTACCGGTGATACGACGGGGGCTATGGGCGTGCTTCGCAAGGCAATCGTTGATGACACCGACCGTGCGGACGCAGCGCATAATGCGACAGTGAAGTTGCTGTCGGATATGCTTCGTCTTACGAGGCAGTTCAAGGAGTCTGCAGAGGTGTATCAGGAGTTGGTGAGAAAAACCCCAACGATGGAGAACCTCAACGCCCTAGCATATATCTATTCGCAAGGCGGCATGGAGACTGAAGCTTTAGAGACCTATAACCAGATGCTCGCCAAGGATCCGAATTCGCTAGCGGCGCTTAAGGGTATCGGCGACATGTACGCTAAGGAGCCGGCGAATCCGAAAATGCGGGAGGCTTTCGAGCGCCTTGCAGGTGCGGCTGAGAAGGCTGGAAACAAGGACCTTCAGGGTCAGGCAGAGTTTTGGGTAGGATACCATTATTACACGGTAAAGGAGTTCAGCACAGGGATCCCTCATCTGAATAAGGCGACAACGCTGTTGCCTGCCGATTCTCCGTACTTTACAAACTTGGCACTTGTGCTTGCTGTATCCTATCAGCAGGAGAAGGATAAGGCAAATGCGGTCAAGTGGTACAAAGAAGTCCTGAAGCGCGATCCCAATAACAAGACGGCTAAGGAACAGCTTAAGAATCTCGAGAAATAGGGGCCAACTCCTCCATTTTTAGGAGCCTCACATTTTGTGGGGCTTTTTTGTGGAAATGGCTGAGATTGGCGCAGATATTTCATATTGAGATGGGCAAATCTTTCAGCATGCAAAGTACCACAGAGACCGAACAGGATCTTCTCTACGGATTAGGTCGAATATTAGCTCATGAGCTCAATAATCCGATCAGCGCGATTTCCAGCGCCGCGTACCTTATCGACGACTTCGCTTCAACGGCTGAGGAAGGCAAACTTGATGTAGAATTGATCAAGCCTTTCATCGGCAGTATTCGCGAGGAGTGCATGAAGCTGAAGTACGTGGTCGAGGAATATGGCAAGTACGTAAATACAAGATCCTCATTGCCTTCGGCGCTGGACTTAAAGTCTTTTGTAGAGGCGAGGAGACGGGAGCTGGAGAACGAAGGGCTAATGATCGAGCTCGCAATCGATGTTCTGACTCCACTGAACGTTGACGCAGGGCAGATTCAGACGATGTTTCTTTCTTTAGCAGAAGCCTCGAAGCTTGCTGGAGCCACGACCCTTAAGATCTCGGGCAGCGAGTCCGCTGACCGTATCGAACTCGTTTTCGAAGATAACCGCCCCACGGAAAACTGCGATGACCCAACCGAAGCATTCGAGCCGATCCCTACAAAGCGGAGAAGGGGACTTGGACTTAAGCTTCCGACGGTCAAGCGAATTATCGACCTTCATCATGGAAGCATCACTGCTGGATTGAAAGATGGGATAGGTTGTTCAATCACTATCTCGCTTCCAAAGGCAGCCTTAGCGTCAACGCACGCATAACAAACCTTACTTACCGGGCGCCCTATTTTTTAGCTATGGCAAACGTATTACTAGTCGACGACGAGCAAAATATTCTACTGACCTATAAGGCGATCTTCGAGCGTGGCGGACACCGTGTGTCCACGGCCTCCACGGCCGAAGATGGCTTAAGGTTGTTTGATACCGAAGGCTCTGACGTCATCGTTACCGACATGATGCTCCCAGGCATGTCGGGTATCGATCTCGTGAAGTCTATCAAGAAGAAATCTCCTGATACCGAGATCATTGTCATGACCGGTGCAGGCAGCGAGCGCACAGGCATCGAAGCGATGCGTGCGGGCGCTTATGACTATATCAAGAAGGCTGACGTACAGCCCGATGAACTTGCATTGCTCGTTGAGAAGGCAGCTGAAAAGAGCAGCCTGCAGTCAGCGATCGGATTGCGCGCTCGTATCGCGGGCCTCCGAGAGGGCTTCGAGAATATCATCGGTGAGAATCAGAACCTGATGGAAGTGTTGTCGGTAGTGAAAAAAGTCGCACCGACCGATTCCAGCGTTCTGATCTTGGGCGAGTCTGGTACGGGTAAGGAGTTGATCGCAGAAGCGATCCACTTAAACTCGCATCGCAAGACGAAGCCTTTCGTACCGATCAACTGTGGTGCGTTACCAAAGGACTTGCAGGAGTCGGAGTTGTTCGGTTATGTTAAGGGTGCTTTTACTGGCGCCAACACAAACAAGAAGGGTCTCTTCGAAGAGGCGAACGGCGGTACGATCTTCCTCGACGAGTTAGGCGAGATGGAGCTACCGATGCAGGTCAAGTTGCTACGCTTCTTGCAGGATCACAAGATCTTCCGCATCGGTGATTCAAAGCCGATCCTGGCTGACGTACGTGTGATCTGTGCTACGAATAAGGACCTGAAGAAGCAAATCGCAGAGAAGAAATTCAGAGAGGATCTTTACTATCGTGTCAACGTGATCTCGTTGATGTTGCCACCGCTTCGCGATCGTAAGTCCGATATTCCGGTGCTAGCGAACTACTTCGTGCAGAAGTATTGCGAGCGATTCGGTAAGCCGCACCGTGCACTTTCACAAGAGGCGATGGAGGAGATGATCAGCTACGATTGGCCAGGCAATATCCGCGAGTTGCAGAACGTCATCGAGCGTTCTGTCATCTTGTCGGAGGGTGCGGAGATCGGCAGCGATCACTTCCCGAAGGATCTTACTGAGCCACGCGTCAATGTGCAGAACATCCTGCAGGAGCAGCCAACTCTTGACGAGCTCGAGAAGCGCTACATCCTCGAGACGCTCCGCGCGTGCAACAACAATAAGGTGTTGACCTGTGAGCGTCTAGGAATTTCAACGACCACACTCTGGCGCAAGCTCAAGCAGTATGGTGTAGACCAGGAAGCCGGTATCGAAACCGAAGAAGCCATGGCTTAGCTCATCCTTTGCCTGATCTTAACACGACCATTGGCTCACATCTTGAAGCGGGCTCCAACAATTCATCAATTGCGGAGGATCGGTTATGTGGTTCCTAATCTCATTGTTAGTAGTTCTTTGGCTGGTAGGCTTCATCAGTTTCGGCGCAGCAGCCTATTGGGTACATCTTTTACTGGTCGTAGCCTTCGTGCTACTGGTGCTCAATCTGCTCAGAGGCCGGCGAACGATGGTGTAGACTTTTCTGGGAGGCCCGCAGAAGCGGGCCTTTTCATTTTTCTTAATGCGTTTACCTCTATTTTTGCAGGGCCAACTCTCACGCATCGTCCTCGCAACCTGAGCAATGGAATAGCCTTTGTGATAGGCTTCCCTGCGAACATTATCCCGAATGCCATTAAGTATTGATCCAAAGATCGTTATAGCGGGTGCAAAAGCTGATGACCCTGTGCCCGAGGCTGCGAAGCCGAAGGCTGAGGAGGGGATAACTGCGCAGGCTAATAAAGCGTGGAAGGACCAGATCATCTATCTTGGCGGTCTTGGGCTATTCTCCTGGCGTTATTTCAAGGCGATGTTCAAGCGGCCTTGGGAATTCAAGGAGATCATACGGCAGACCTACCAGATAGGCTTTCGATCACTACCGCTGGTCATTATCGTGGGTATCGTCATTGGCGCGGTGCTTACCATGCAGGCTCGGCCGACGATGCGAAAGTTTGGCGCCGAGGGCGTCATCCCTGTCATGGTGGCCATTAGCGTGATGCGAGAGTTAGCGCCTGTGCTTATCAGCATTATCGTTGGTGGTAGAGTTGGGGCCGGCATCGCTGCTGAGCTCGGATCGATGAGGGTCACCGAGCAGATCGATGCGATGGAGGTGGCCGCACTCGATCCTTTCAAGTATCTCGTTTTTACGCGTCTGACGGCCTGCCTGATCGCGATCCCGATCCTGGTGATCTATGCCGATTTTCTCGCACTGTTTGGTTCATTCCTGACTCAGAAGATAGAAGCCGGATCAAGTGCAGAGTTGTTCTACAATACCGTTGTGAAATCGGTCGCATTCGCAGACTATATCCCCGGCATTTTGAAGTCGGTTTTCTTTGGATTCATCATCGGCATCGTTGGTTGCTACGAAGGTTTTAATAGTAAGGGCGGTACGGAGGGCGTTGGTAAGTCAGCTACTGATGCGGCTGTCGCATCGTCGCTTCTTATTATTATCATGGATGCGCTGTTCGTAAAGTTGTTTCTCATTCTATTTGGCTGATGCCCGATTCTCGAATTTTGCTTGAGGTGAAAAATGCCGCGAAGGCCTTCGATGAGAAGGTGATCCTTCGCGACGTTTCGATACAGATCAATGAAGGTGAGACGCTTTCGATCCTTGGGAAATCGGGTACCGGAAAAAGCGTGCTTCTGAAGATCATCGTGGGTCTCCTTGAACCTGACAAAGGCGAGGTGATCTACCGTGGACAAAGCTTGCTCGAACTCACGGAGCCTGAGCTCAATGAGGTCAGAAAGAAGATCGGCTTTCTTTTTCAGGGGGCGGCTTTGTTTGACTCGATGTCTGTCGGTGAGAACCTGGAGATGTATCTGAAGAAGCATGCAAAGTTTGAAGTCGCTGAGCGTGAGAAAAAGATCAGGCGTGCGTTAGAACTCGTTGAGTTATCCGACGTCATCGATCAAATGCCTTCAGCGCTTTCGGGCGGCATGAGAAAGCGCGCCGGACTTGCGAGGTCCATCGTGCTTGAACCCGAGATGATCCTGTATGACGAGCCGACGACAGGTCTCGATCCTGTAACAGCGTCATCGATTGCAGAGCTGATCCTGACATTACAGAAGGAGCTGAAGATCGCATCGCTCGTGGTCACTCACGATCTGCCGACGGCGTATACCGTATCAGATCGTGCAGTTGTGCTCTCCGATGGATACAAGATCTTTGATGGTCACATTGAGGGCTTGGGGGATCAGGAAGATGAATTCCTCCAGGATTATCTCAAGTCCAGCAAAGTTGACCGTTCGCATAGGGACGCGATCCTGAAGTCTATCAAGGCAGGCGATACAAAACATTCAAGTGTAGAAAGTACACAGACTACCGTAGAAAATAAGGCATAATATGAAACGTCGGTCAGTACCTCTCTTCCGTATAGGTTTATTCGTTATTATAGGATTTATCGTCTTCTTCGTCTTTGTCTTTGCCATTGGCAGTCAGGACAAAATGTTCAACCGCAAGACAGAGATCTTTGCTAAATTCAAAACTGTCAGTGGCTTGAAGTCTGGTGCCCAGGTGCTATACTCGGGTATCCCTATCGGTAGCGTTACGGATATCGCATTGCCTGACAAGCCGACGGATGCTGTTCGTGTAACGATGAAGATCATCAACAAGGCGCTGCATCTTGTTCGAGCGAATTCGCTCGCGACGATCTCTACGGAAGGTATCATCGGTGACAAGATCATTGTGATCGAGGATGGCAAGGGCCCTGCGGGGGCTGTTGGCGAAGGTGCGTTGGTGCAGGGCAAGTCACCAAAGGACTACACGCAGGCCATCGATACCCTTGAAGAAGCAGTGAAGAATGTCAATCGCATCGCCTCTGAAGCATCGCTTATTCTGCAGGGACTTCGCAGCGGCGAAGGCTCGGTAGGCAAGCTGCTGACCGATGACGCGCTGTACAACGACCTCCACAAACTTTCGATCGAGTCACAGGCAACAATGATCGCTGCACGCGGGCAAGTTGAACGTGTCGGTGCGCAGGTTGAGCGAGTAGGACTCCGTGTCGAGAATATGAGTACTGAGGTTGATGGCATTATCAGTGGTATCAAGAGGGGAGAGGGTAGCTTTGGGAAGTTACTCAAGGATGAGGCGCTTTACGAAGATCTTCGTGCGACTTCAGACAACATTCGTGTCTCGAGCTATGACATGCGCGACGCGTTGGCAAAGGTCTCACTTGGTGGAGGTAAGTTCGCTGAAGTGATGGAAGCGCTGAAGCACAACTTTCTCGTCAAGGGCTACTTTGAAGAACGAGGATATTGGGATGCTCCTCAATTCGAAATGACGATCGATCGTAAGATCGATTCGCTCAATAAATTGCAGAATCGCCTCGACGCGCAACTGCCTAAAGCAAAAGTGTCACAATAGTACCGTCGGTGCTCGAGCACTGGTCGCGGGTTTCGTTGGGTTTGACCGCAAAAAATGTTTCGGACACTACGATCGAAGATACTCACAAGTTATCTGGTGATCATCCTCTTAATGGGATGCTTACTGACGTGGAGTATTATCTCGTTGATCCGGATCGAGAACAAAGGCCGAGATGCGTTGCAGGACCGCTTGCGCGTGCTTACCTTGATCGATAGCTTCGATCAAAGCGTTAGTGGAATTCGTGCAAGCGCATTACAGCAGATCTATAACCAGGACACGTCAGATCCTCAGTTACTTTCCAGATCTGGGCAGAAGTTGCAGTCAACCGTGACTGAGATCACCGCCAGGGTTGCTCAAGTCGATCCGGCACTTGCGAAGACCTATGAGCTAGGGCAGCTCGCGTATCTCTCACGAGTAATGATCCAGGAGTTGCGCTTCACGATCGCACCCACCATCGATGGCCGACAGGTTGCCACTCGCGAGCGAATCGAAAGTTTCTCCACTGAGATCGAGCCTATAATCGATAGCATTCGAAGCAATGTGCGTGCGATCGAGCATGACTATACGGTCAGTCTTGATCGGGCAGCGCTCGATGTTGTAAATAACGGCTCCCGCGTCCGCAATCAGGTCATGATCTTTGGTTTGATCGTGGTAACCTTATGTATCTATCTGAGCCTTAAATTTGCCAATGGCATCGTCGCGCCGATTGCAGAGCTGACGGAGAAGTCGCGTTTGATCACCGCGGGCGAACTACATCAACTCGTTATTCCGCGTGCGAACGACGAGATCGGCAAGCTTGGCGATCAGTTCAACCTGATGGCCGAGAAGCTGACGGAATTTGAAGAGTTGAATCTCAAGAAGATCCTTGAAGAAAAGGCGATCTCTGAATCCATCGTCCAAGCTATGGACGATGCGCTGATCCTGATCGATCGTCTTGGTTATATCTTGTCAGTCAACCGCAAGGCCGAAGCGATCTTTAACTTTCGCGGCGTTGAAGGATTGCGCTGCGTTGACGTAAGCAAGGGAGTGCCGGTAGTCGAGACGCTGTGCGTCGCTGCGGTCAATAATACGTGGGACGTTGAGCTTGGGCTGAAGGTCGTTGAGCACAACGCAGGCGAAGAGACTGTCTACCTTACTCGCGATATCATCCCGATCCAATCTGGCGAATGGCTCGGCACGGTCGCGTACCTGCTTATCTTGAGAGATGTCTCTCGCGCATACGAACTCGAAAAGATGCGCTCCGACTTTGTCGGTATGGTATCGCACGAGTTGCGTACACCGCTGACCTCGATCCGCATGAGTGTTGACTTGCTTGCCGAACCTGCGCTCGGGCAACTCAGCGACGTGCAGGAGCAATTCGTCCAGGCGATCCGAGAAGAATCCGAACGGCTGCTTCGCATCGTAAACGATCTCATGGATCTTGCGAAGATCGAGTCGGGTAAGTTCGAGGTCAGACCTGCGGAGCTACAGCTACAAAATTTCTTCGACCATCTGGTTATTCCGTTCATCGCACCAGCGAAGGAGTCTCAGATCGAGCTTCGTGTAGAGCTTGATGGCTCGCTTGAAACGGTCAAGGCGGATCCTGACAGACTCAAGCAAGTTTTCGTGAACCTCATCTCGAATGCGATGAGATATACGCCGCCGGGCGGCAACATTACGACAGGCGCACGTAAGAGTCCTAAGGGCAACTTTGCGGAGTTCTTCGTGCGCGATACGGGCGCGGGCATCCCGAAGGAGTTCGTCCCAAAGGTCTTCCAGCGGTTTGCCATCGAGAGCAAAGACGCTAAGGCCGGCACCGGACTTGGGCTCTCTATCGCCAAAGAGATCGTGCAGGCCCACGGTGGTTCGATCGCGGTAAGAAGTGAAATTAACAAGGGGACAGAGTTTGTTTTCAGTATACCCTTGGCGCTAAATGTGCAGACGATACCCTCGAAAGCAGCGCCATTAGCTTGAGCGTTTACATGATTGATGAAGTAGTAAATAACGGCCGAGCAACACCGGAAAAAGTGGACCTGAGCAAGAAGAAGATCCTCGTGGTCGATGACGAAAAGAACATTCGTCTCACTGTTCAGCATAGCCTCATCGCTGCCAACTATGAAGTTGAGACCGCGAGCAACGGTGCTGAAGGCTTGGAGAAGTTCAAGGCCGGGCATTACGACCTGATCCTGATGGATCTCCGTATGCCTCAGATCAACGGCATCGAGATGCTCCGTGAGATCAAAGCTCGGGATAAGCACGCGGCGGCAATTGTCATCACAGCATACTTGACGATCGACACGCTGCTCGAGGCGTTCTCACTGGGTGTCTCGGATTACATCCGCAAGCCGTTCTCGCCGAATGATGTCCGTGAGACCGTCCGTAAGGTCCTTGGCCGCGAGATGATCACCGATGAGACTGTCCAGGCTAAGCCTGACCCGGCGGCACTCCTAGAGTTAGCTCGTAAGGTTCTTGGCGACAATGACATCGACGCTGCCATAGAGTATGCTCGGAAGTCGATAGGGGCCAATCCAAACAATCCGGATGCTCACGCATTCCTTGGCATTTTGCTGCACTTACAGGAAAAAGCAGACGACGCCGAGCAGGCATTCCGCGAGGCGCTATTGCTCGATCCGCAGCACCAACTTAGCCGTGATTATCTGTTCTGGATGCAGTCCAAACTGAGGCCGCTTTAAGCCAGTCTCAATTCACACACAAAGATTAGCAGGATCCGCCCAAAAGGCGGATTCTTTGTTTTCATGCGGAATTGTGGATATTGGGAGTACGTACATAAGATATATTATGTAAAGTCACCGTTGGGATATCTGATGTGGATATCCCCTGTCGCTATCCACGTGTAGGCTTTTGGCCAACTTCGCGGACGACGTTCATTGCCTTCATGTTGCGCTCGGCATACTCGAAGATGTCCTCGACATCCGAATGCTCGCGCAGCCAGCTTACGTATGCCTGCACCGAATCCTCGGCAGCGTACTTCGGCGACCAGCCCAGCGCCCGCAGCTTGCTTGTGTCCGAGCAGCTATGCCTGGTGTCGCCGTATCTGAACGCACCTGGGATCTTGGGCTCCAATTCTGGCACCCCCGAGATCCTGGCCACCAGCCTTGCGAATTCCAGCACCGTGTAATCCTTTCCGCCACCTACATTATACTGCTCGCCGATCATCCGGTCATCGTCCAGCGCCAGGAGATTGGCCCGGACTACGTCGTTAATGTTAATGAAGTCTCGGCGCATCAGGCCATCCTCATAGATCGTAGGTGCCTTCTTGAAATAGTAATGCAGCGAGAAGATCCGGCAAGCACCAGAGTAGGCATTGTAGAACGACTGCCGCGGACCCTGGACGATCGAGTAACGCATACACACACTCGGGATGTCGTATTTCTTTCCGAACGACAGCGCGATCTGCTCCTGCGATTGCTTCGAGAGCGCATATTGATTCTCGGGATGCGAGTAGGATTCAGAGGTCCATTGCCACTGCATCGCGAGCCCACATTTCGGGCACTTGATCTCCCAATCGCCGCGATCAAGCTGAGCCAGCGGACGAGAATCTACACCCATGATCCCATGCTCGGCGCACTCGTATTGCCCCTCGCCATTAACGGCTTGAGACGTGGCAACAACGACGCGCCTGATCGGAAATTTGTGCTGGACGATCAGCTCGTAGATCAACGCAGTCCCGACCGCATTCACCGAGAAGAACGTGCTAAAGTCGGGCAGATAATCCTGATACGCAGCCAAGTGGATCACCGCGTCGGTCTCGCCGAGCAATTGCGTCATGAGCTCGCGATCCCGGATATCACCTTCGACGAATCGGGCTGACGGATTCAGATACGACGGCTTGCCTTTTAGATGTACCGGCTTTGAGAGATTATCGATGATGGTAACCTCATCGCCTCTTGACACTAGCGCATCAACCGTATGCGACCCAATGAATCCTGCACCACCTGTGACTAATACTCGCACGTTACTTTAATCGATTACTGTAACTTCTGAATTCTCAAGCTTATAGGTTACTCCAGCTTCGGAGTATGTGCCGTTTTCGAAGTGCATTCTCTGCCCACTCCGAGAAACCCATCCAATAGCCTTGGCCGGATTGCCGACCACCAATTGGTATGGCTTCACGTCCTTGGTGACAACAGAGCCTGCGCCTACCAGTGAGTACTCGCCCAGCGAATTCCCGGCTATGATCGTCGCATTTGCGCCTATGCTGGCCCCTTTTAGGACCTGGGTTTTGGGGATCTCGTCGTGATAGACGCGGCTCCTAGGATAGAGATCGTTGGTGAACACGGCATTTGGCCCGACGAAGACCTCGTCCTCGATCGTGACGCCAGTCCAGATAGCGACGCCGTTCTTGACCGTAACCCTATCGCCAATTAACACACCACCTTCGACAAAGACCTGCTCGCCAATATTGCAGTCTGCTCCCACGCGTGCTCCCGGCATGATATGCGCGAACGCCCATATCCTGCTCCTGCTCCCTACGTGCTCCGACTCTAGCAGTGCGAGCTTATGGACGAAGACTGAATCATCCATGGTTATGGCCTCGCTTCAGTTCTTCGGAGATCATCTCAAGCAAGCGCACCACCTCAACGCCAATCGATCCGTCATTCTCTGCCTCGGTGCCAGTCTGGATCGCGTCGATAAAATGACTGCACTCGCGTGATAGTGGCTCCCGGCGTGGCAGTGTGGGGATGAAGATGTCGCCAGGACGGTAGGTCAGCTCTTCGTCCTTAGATGCATCCGCGTTAATGCGTGTATCGATCGCCTCGCTGAAGACCTTGACCTTCTCACTAGGCGCCATATCGTCGAAGACAACAGTCCCCTTCTTGGCGCTGATCTGCATCAGCCGCACCTTATTCGAGGTCACCCAGCTAACGTGGATGTGAGCGCTGAGGCCTGAATCGAATTCGATGAAGATATGTGCAAGATCTGTTAACCCATCGCGGGTGTAGCTATGACCCATCGCTCGCAACGACTTCACGCCTATCGATAATCCGGCCCGGCGCATAAAGTACAGGATGATCGAGAGATCGTGCGGTGCAAGATCCCAGACCACATCCACCTCACTCTTCGGCGGACCTGAGTTGATCCGGCTTGTATCGATGTGGTAAACGTCCCCAAGCTGGCCTGTTGTGAGATGCGTCACCATCCACTCGACTGCTGGCGAGAACTGGTAGATGTGCCCCACGGCCAGTCTTCGATTCTTTTGGATAGCTAGCTCATGAAGCTCATTCGCATCCCGAAAGCTATAGGCCAGAGGCTTCTCGATGAAGGCATGCTTCCCTGCAAGCAGGACTTCTTTGCCGATGTCGAAGTGCGTCGTGACAGGCGTCGAGACCACGATCGCGTCGATCGTCGGATCGGCCAGCAGATCCCGGTAGTCCGAAGTGGTCCTGACATGAGGATATCGCTTGTCCACATAGCTCAACCTGCCGGGCTTCGAATCCGCCACAGCGGCGAGCTCAGCGCCTTCGATATCGTTGAATGAACGAATAAGGTTGGTGCCCCAATATCCGGCACCGATAATTCCAACTCTTACCATTTAGCTTTTAGCCGGAGGCTTTAGTATTAGGGCAAAAATACGACGAGGAATGCGGACGACCTTGCCTCAGCTTTTCCTCAATGCGGTAAGATACGCAGCGTAGCTCTAGCAGTGTTGCTGCCACTGGAGAGCGCTAAGATATAGGTCCCTTCGTTCAGCATCCCCAGATCGAGCGACAGTTGCTGGAAGCTTGCATACGTTGGGATGTCGCGGCGATAGACGTTGCGACCTAAGATATCGGTTATCGAGAGCACGGAAGATTCAGAGTGGATCTCTGCAAGTTGGATCGTCAATGGTCCAGTCGTAGGGTTCGGGTAGATCGCAAAGCTGAACTCTTTCTGGGATACTGAAACAATAGACTTGCCCTTGACCGGGATCTTGTCTGTTCCATAGAGCAGGTGGATTGTCCCCACGCCGGTCTTACCACGATCTAAATCCTTCTTGGAGTAATACTCGGGTATACCCAGTATCACATCCTGCATGTTATCGCCATTTGCTGTGATCGTATCGACCCAGGCGCTGCCATAAGGCTCGACAAAGTAGGCCATGTCGGCAGTGTCGTCCATCGCTTCTCCCATCACATAAAAAAGATGGCACGAATAGAAACCTCCATCTTGAGATGCGCCTGCATAGAATACTCGATTCCCCGTACCCGTCATATCGCCAAGGTCTTTCAGATTGTTGTTGAATGCGAAACCGTCGAAGGCACCACGAAGCGGTGGTATAGTGAGCTGGGCAGAGTCGAATGTTAGTCGTGATTTGCCAAAGTCCTTATGGCCGCGAAAAAAGCGGATATAGCGACCGACGAGATCTTCGTATGTGGCCAAGACCAGATCTTGGCTCTGATCATCGGGCGACTTTGGATATGCCTTCATGCTCAATGCATTCTCAAGCAGGCCAAGGGTGCCACTGACATCATGTCTATCACTGTCTTGCATCGATAGAAGAGTGTCCCGGTTCAATGAGACTACAAACTCACTGAGACTGAATGGTTTATCGTTACGGTAATAAAAATATGCTTTCGCCAGCTGGTCTGATGAAATTAGATCTTCTCTGCCTACCCCACGCCAGTCACCTTGCTTCATTGATCGTGACCATCCTGCACCCGGATCATACTCTCCCATGCTCACGATCTCATCGGGCAAGACCTCCTTCTGCCCTTTAAGAGCGGCGCCACCTTTATATAGCACAGCGAAGAGCGAATCGGGCTTCTCGTTTTGGTAGCCCCTGATCACTACACTCACAATGTCTTCGACAGTGTCAGAGGTTAAGTAAGTGTGATACAGTAGGTTGCCGTAATAATTATAATACTCAAGAGTGGGTGAACGGGGTGCGATCAATCTCGTTGTGTTCGCGGAATCATAATCGCCATTTGCCTCCTCCCAGTAGATGGTCGGGACATTGGCTCCGCCGAGGATGAGCCTATCCCGACTGTTCCGCGAAGCGATCGGTGCGAAGTAATTCCTAAACTCAAGCTTGATCCCGAGCTTGTTAGAGCTTTGTGGAATTTTCTTAGCTTGAAGTGTCGGACCGCCAGCAAGTTCATAGTAATAAGCCTTATTGATGATCCCAGGCTCTCCATCCAATCCCGTAAACCATACGCGCCCATAGCTCTCGCCAGGTCGTGGCCCCACGTTGATCATTCCTGTCCCCAGGTCTTGCTGATTCTTCCAACCGTAGATCGTGTCAATGACACCAGACACCCCCACCTCCGGCCAGTAGCCATCATTCCACTGCGCGAGGGCAGAAGATGAGCAGCAAATAAGACACAGGAGAAGAGCTTTTATCAGTCGCATTGTCATAAAGAACCTCAAGGGTGCTCAAAGGTTACCGATCCAACTTGGATCTACCAAGTGCACCGCTTAGCCTCCACCCTTGCCAGTCAAGACAACGCCGAAGGTGCGGATGAGGATCGCGGTGTCGAGCCAGAACGAGAAATTGTGGATGTAGTAGAGATCGAGGATGACCATGTCGTTGAAGCTCACGGAGCTACGGCCACTCACTTGCCACAATCCGGTGATCCCAGGTCTCACGCAGAAGCGCTCCTTATGCCACTCCTGGTACTGCTCGTATTCGTAAGGAAGGCATGGTCTTGGACCGATCAGGCTCATGTCACCTCGCAGGACGCTATACAGCTGCGGCAGCTCGTCAATGCTGTGCTTGCGTAGCCACTTGCCGATCGGCGTGATGCGCGGGTCGTTCTCAAGCTTTCCGGTCGGCCTCGTGCCCAGTCTGATATGCTCGACCACATGCTCTTTGTGCGTGCTCGTCTCGGTCATGCGCATCGTCCTGAACTTGTACCATATGAAGTGCTCGCCATTGATGCCGACAACAGTTGTACGATAGAAGACCGGACCTTTGCTCGTCAGCTTGATCACAAGCGCCACAATTGCAAAGAGCGGCGAGAGCCCTAGCAGTAGCAGGAAGCTTCCCACGAGATCGATCGGACGCTTCGCATAGAGCGCATACAATCCGTGGATGCCGCTCGCCAGATGTGCGGTGGCGATGTTGATGAACTCGGAGGAGTTCTTCGTGACGCGCTCATGGATCACCTTAAAGTGATCGCTCAGAAGGTTGACGATGATGCCGGCCTCGCGGCACTCTGTGATCACTCGAAGCACATCCTCATACGGTAGCGAGTCTTCTGCGATCATCACCTCATCGAGATCGTAGGCAAGCGCAACTTCGCGGATGACAGGCACATGATCGAGGATGACTGTATCGGGTGTGAACTGTGTGCTCGAATCATCGCGCACGACGGCAGCGATGATCTTGAACGGCGTCGTATGAGTCGACTCCGCCATCTGAGTTAGCTTGTGCGCCGCCTCTCCCCCGCCGATGAGCAGGATCCGCTTCAGGCTTTTTCCGGCGATGACGTTGATCAGCCACTTGCGGAATGCCCAGATGCGCAGCACCGAACAATACAGGATCGTGCTTACAGCAAAGATGATAATGTTCGATCGGCTGTGCTGGATGACGTCTTCGCGTACGAAGAAGAGTATCGCGATCAGGAGGATGGAGTTGAGGAGAACGCTTCGGACAATAAATGCGAACTGCGTCGCCGCGGAGGAATAGACCTTGTACTTATACAGCAGGTTCTGCCGGAAGATGCTGATCAGCAGCGGAAGCGAAAGGTAGAGGATCCCGACGCGGATAAGATATTGATCGAGAGAGTTCTCGAGATCGTAATCATCGAAACCCGAGAGATACCGTAGGCTAAAGGTGGTGATCGCGGCCAGCGTAACGGCCAATACGTCGAGCAGCATCAGGACGATCTTCGCCCAGCCGTGCTTTCGCAAAAAACCTTTCGGACTTAACAAGTCGGACTTTACAAGAAGGATCTTGTCTGATTAAGAGTAGCCTTAAGGTCGAAACAGGTAACCTTAGGAGTAGAACTCGCGGACGTAGTGGACGACAGACTCGATCTGCTCTGTCGTCATCTCAGGGAACATAGGCAAAGATAACAACTTACTGCCGCTCTCTTCTGAACGGGGAAAGCTCCCCTGCTGGTAGCCAAGCGAAGAATATGCTCGCTGAAGATGGAGCGGGACTGGATAGTGCAGCCCAGTACCGATCCCCTTCTCAGTTAGATAATGCTGAAGCTTGTCGCGCTCGTGGGCAAGGACCACATACAAGTGCCAGACTGGTTCGGCACCCTGCCGCACTTTAGGCAGCACGAGAGGAAGATCCTTTAGCTTCTCCCCATAGGCACGTGCAACGCTTCGGCGGGCTTCTGTCCACTCCGCCAGGTACTGCAGCTTCACAGAGAGGATGCCGCACTGAAGTGCCTCAAGCCGATAGTTGTGGCCTGGCACGACATGGTTATACTTCGTCTCGCTGCCGTGGTCGCGGATGATCTTCATCTTGTGATGAAGCTCCTTGTCATTCGTGATGACAGCTCCGCCCTCGCCATAGGCACCAAGATTCTTACCAGGATAAAAACTAAAACAGGTGGCGTCTCCCCAACTTCCTACGAACTTGCCCTCGTCTTTAGCAAGATGCGCCTGAGCCGCATCCTCAATAAGCAACAAGCGATGAGCATCGCAGATAGACCGAAGCTTCTGCATCTGCGCTGGCTGGCCATAGAGATGCACAGCGATGATCGCTTTTGTTTTAGACGATATCACGCTCTCAATGAGCGACGGGTCAATATTGTAGAACTCATCGTGATCGACGAATACCGGAATGGCGCCGCAAAGCGAGACAGCTTCTGCCGTTGCGATGAACGTGTTCGCTGGCACGATGACCTCATGACCTAGGCCAATCCCTGCTGCCCACAGCGCGAGGTGGATCGCGGACGTGCCGTTGTTCACGGCGAGACAGAACTGAGCTTCATGCGCCGCCGCAAATTCTTCTTCGAACTTCTGCGCGTACGGTCCCATGATGTAGCTGCCGCTGCGCAGGATCTCGGTTACCTTTGTGAGGATCTCGGGTTCGATCTTCGAGTACTGAGACCTCAGGTCAAGAAAAGGGACAGTCATCAAACAAAACAGGTTGGTGAGATTGGATAGTCTTCTGGTTATGTCGCCGGTGCGAGACCATGTTCATCAGGTTCATACCCAGCGATCACTTCTTCCTCATCACGTGTGAGGATGAGATGTTCCGATCCTAAGGCGACCTTCTCTTCATAGGCCAGCCGTGCAGCAAATCCCATCATGACGAAGAGATATTGTGTGAACGCGTAGAAGTAAAAGAAGGTGTTGTCATTAGAGCAACTAATAGCGTACATGACCGGCGTGATCACAAGTACCGCTTTGAAGTGGAAGTACTTCTTGATGTACCGGCCCAACAGGAGTCCGCGGATCAGCAGATCAGCAAGGCCCGCATAGAAGAGATACAACCCGATGAGGCCACCATCGAAACGAACGCGAATGAATTCGTTGTGCGGCGCTCCGACAGGCGTCACGTTTTGTGAGATCCACCGCGCATAGAGCTCTGAGCCTCCGGCACCATATCCCCACAACGGACCCTCCTCTGCCTTGTCGGTGAAATACTTTTGGAAGAATCCGCGGCCGGAATCACGCATGTTTACGGAGTCCTCGCTGGTCAAGAATTTTGTTCGACTTGGAAGTACAAGAATGAGTGCGACCAAGGCCGCAAAACCCAGCGTTCCGATGACCGTAAACTTGACGTTCCTACGCAGCAGCACAGCCACCGCTGCACCTGCGAGAAAAACTACCGTTGGCGTTCTCGATGCAGCCAGTACGATCAGGGCAACATTGATGAAGAACAATGCAAACGTCGACCACTTGAACTTGTCCATCAACTGCATCAGCAGGATGATGGAAAGTGTGACATAGAAGTATGCGGTTACCGTTCGGTATCCAACGACGCCGTCGTTCTTTGCACCAAAATGCTCGATGGAACTCCAGCCAATGAACGTGTAGTAAAGATCAAATGCTGCGACAAGTGCATTCAGTAAGATCAGGTACTTGAAGTACTTATCGAGATGCTTGTCGTTCTGGATGACGTTAAACGCGATCAGATAGAGCGCGGTCGGAAATGCGAGTTGGATCCATGTTCTGATGCCAGTACTGAAGTTGTCGGACCAGGCCAGCGATACACCATAATAGACCAGAAACAACAGCCAGATCTTCGGAGCGTATTTTATTGCGCGGCTTCTTTCTGTCGGGGTTAACTTGAAGAAGGCAAAGATCGTCAGGACGATCGGAAGAAATCCGCTGAACGCTTCGACACGTGTAAAGCCAAGTGGGATATACGTGGTCTTAAATCCAAACAGCAGGTAGTAGACCGGGATCGCAAAAGACCACAGCAATATGTACGGACGTGGTGTCCGGAACATACCAATGATGATGATGAAGAGGGCAACGAGGGCTAAGACTTCCACGTCTTCGTTTCTTCTACTTAAGCTTGACTACCAGGGCTTGACTTCCACGGCTCAACTGCCGGGGTTTAACTTCTTGAGCGAATTACCTCCTACTCAATTCTCCGATACTCTTTCCATCGCGCATCATCCATTCATAGACCTCGATCTGCTGACGTGCGATCTGATCATGAGTATAGAATCGCTCGACACGTTCGCGGCCGCGAGCAGCCAGCGAGCGTCGATGGTTGAGATCTTCGGCGAGATCATCGAGGGCGATACGGATCTCTTTGGGTGCTTCAGGGCGAACAATGATGCCGGAGTCCCCTATCACGTTTGGGATCTCACCAGTGGAGGCGCCAATAACAGGGATGCCGGCTGCCATAGATTCAATGAGTATATGACCGAATTGTTCCATCCACTCCGGCGTCTTCCGGCTCGGGAGCACAAGCACATCGAGAAGCTTGAGATACTTCGGGACATCCTCGTTTCTCACAGAAGGCACGTGAACGTTCGTGATCAGTCCTGCTGCATGAGAAGCCGCGAGATCGCTCTGCAACGGACCTGCGCCAACGGTTAGCAACGTCCACTTTACGGCCGTACCCTCCATCGCCTTCATCAGATCGCGCACGCCCTTCTCTTCGGCGATGCGTCCGATATAGCCGACGACGAAGCCTGAGAGGCCGAGCGAGTCCTTGAGTTCTTGGTTTATCGGCTCGTTATAGTCATCGAGGTTGACCCCGATCTGCGGCATCACATGGATCGGCCGATCAAAGCCGCGCTGCTCCAGCAATTGAGCTGCATCCGAATTGCCAGCAATAGCACATGCAGAGCGCTTCAAATTATATTGCTCGAGTACCTTCTTGATGCCCTTGATCGGTGTTGGCAAATTCCACCAAGTGAAGAACGTGGCCTTCGCATTCGGGCAGACCTTGTAGCAGAGATGCAGGACCTGGGCGAAGACTGCAGCGTAGGTGCCTTGCTCGACGTGAACGATGTCCGGCTGGAATTGCTTGATCGATTCCTTGAGCCGTGACGCGAACACGTAGAGGCTCTCCTTTCCAATGAAGAAGCTGCGCAACGCTTTGTGCTCGGTCTGTGGCCCCTCATAGATATCGGCAGTATGTGCATAGAGCGGGCCGACCCAGCGATCAGGAGTTAGCAACAGGATCTCCATACCCGGACGCGCTGCAAGCGCAGCTATCTTATCCTGATTTGATTTGATCGAATACGTATGTCCGACGTACAGTACTCTCATCGCAATCCGCAGACAGTTAAGATCTCTTGTGCTCGTGATGTGTAAGTCTCTGCCTTAACTCGCTCGTACGCGTTCATGCCCATTTCCTCGGCTCTTGCTTTGTCGATGATGGATCGCGATACGTGCTCGATCAATTCCTCGTTGCTCTCGTAGCTCAAAATATCCTCACCTTCGGTAAAGAACTGCTGCTGCTCTTCGGACTTTGTCGTCAACATCAAGCTGCCGGTGGCCGGGATCTCGAACGTACGCATGTTGTGTGAGCCTGAATTCTGCACTCTGAGTATGTTGAGATTTACTACACCCTTCGTCATCGCTTCAGCGGCTTGCTTCCCGTAAATGGCTGCACCCTTGATCCATGACCTTGGTACCATTGAACTCTTCTCCCAGCCATTGCCCCAGATCGCTATGTTGAAGTCTTTGAGCGTAGACAGTGTCTCATCTCTCAATGCTTCATACGTGCCGATAAAAACGACGTCGAAGTCTGTCACTCCTTTGGGTGTCAACGAGTGCAATTCAGGATCATAAGCAAACGGCAAGTAATGGACCGAACTCGCACCTGCTACTTGAAAATGCGGTAGCAACTGCTTGCTCCAGGTGAAGTGATGATGATAATGCGGGATGCTTTCGATCAGCCAGTCCGAAGAATTAACTTTCTCCCATGGGCTATCAGGATTAAAGTTTACGCAGACGGCGGCTCGGCGAATGCTCACGAGAAGCGCTGGTGGAATGCGTGTGCCCTTGAAAACGAGCACGAGATCCGGCTTGCTTTGAAGGATCTGTTTCTCGATCACGTTTGCCGCTTTGAGCGCCGCTCTTTCCCCGAAGACATGCCGCAGTAATCCTGCACCGCCGATCTCACTGGCCAGTGTTTTTTCAAGATCGATCGGGATGACATCTGCACCGAGAGATGCAAATGCCCGCTGGTAGCTCGCTTCGAGAGAAGCAGGCCAGAACGATCCGACGAGTGCTACCCGAAGTCTCACCTTTCCGTTAGAGGCGCTTGTAGTGGCTTCTTAGCCCAGATGATCAGATGCGGCGCGAAGAGCGACGGCCAGACATCCTCCATGAATGAGAGTTTGAGTATCCCTGGCAACTTCCTTCGCAGCATCGTCGAAGCATGTTGCGTCCAGTATCCACCGAAGGCATCGATCAGATCAAATATAGATGAATCGCCATTTGAGTGAACGTCTTCGATCGTGAATCCGGCTACCCGTAACATTCTCAAGATCGAATGCATGTTATAGAACCTGATATGCGCGCCCTTCCACTCATTCGAGAAATCGGTGATCGAGGTTGAAAGTTCGGCCTGGATCAGCGACTTCAGTCGTTCGCGATGATAACCATTGTTCGGTACGCTCATGATGAACAATCCGCCTGGCTTCAGTACGCGATAGATCTCTTGTACGCAGAACTTCGGATCGTAGAGATGTTCGAGCACTTCGATGCAGATCGCCTTCTCAAATATATTCGATTCGAATGGGAATGGCTCGGAGAAGTCATGGATAAGCGCATCCATTCCCAGACGCTGAGCAGTTGCAATGCCCGATGGACTAATGTCAACGCCAGTAAGCTTGTTGACCCGTTTTATGACCCACGATTGATAATTGCTCGCGTCTCCACATCCAACATCCAGCACTGAGTCACCCTGCTTTAGCAGATCGTCGAAGTGCAGCTCTAGTTGTTCGTCCGTGAACGAGTGTGTTGGCGTCCAGTTAGTATCGCGATCCCAGTATTGATCGTAGAAGCCCGCGAAGTCCTTGGAATGCTCTTCACCTTTGCTGCTCAGGATCCCCTCATAAAGCGCGATGGCTCTCTCGCCATAATCATCCCATCCCATGTTGCCAACATGCTCAAGTCCGTGTCGAGATAGGGATTCCAACTGCTCGCGATCCGACGCTTCATTGATCGCCCCAGCAAGCGCGATGCTATCCGATGCGGGTATCACAATGGCGCATCCGTCTTCTGTGGCGATCTCTTCAATGCCTGTGCGATCTGTCGCGATGACAGGGAGGCCACTCGCCATTGCTTCAGCGAGCACCAACGCCAATCCTTCCTGAATGGAAGACAAGCAAAAGACATCGGCTTCCTGATAATGATGCAGAAGTTCGTGGTTCGGGACAAAGCTGATATGGCTATCGATGACCGAAGCCAGGTTGCTGGTTCGAAGCCACTTCTTGAACTCTGGCTCGGTCTGCCCAATGATCGTAAGATGAATCAGCTTGCCTTTCTTTTTTAACGAAGCTACTGCTTCGAGCAGAAGGTGCGTCCCCTTCTGGACGCTCAGCGGAGAGATGCAGAGAATGCGGAGAGTACCATCCTTCAGGAATGTCTTGCTGCTTGTCGGATGAAAGCGCGAGAGATCGATCCCGTACGGATTCTTGAGGATCTTCGACTCGCTGAATCCGCGATCCGTAAAGGTCTTCCGTGAGAACTCGCTCGGCACCATGATGTAATCAGCCTCATGGTACTCTTTCAATTGCTTGTCGCGGATCAGCGACTGAACGTTGTTGCCGGTAAGTGCTGGCAGCCCGAGCTTCAAACGTTCGGTGTCAATAACGGATTGCTGGAAGTCGATATGCGTTGAGCCTCGTTCAATGATCGCTTTCGCTCCTCGCGTCTTTGCTTCACGAAGCTGAAACAGCGATTGATGCGCCCAGCCTACAAAGATATCGGAGTGATCGATGTGTGCGGCAGCGGTGCGATCGTAAAGATTGTCTTTGAGAAGATACGAACTCTCGACAGAGTTGTTGAACGGCAGTTTCCGAACACCATAGCCGATATATTCAGGTGCAGCGATCTCAACGATCTTGCTCTTCGCTGCCTCGGTCTTAAGCAAATCCGGAAGCTTGCGATTCGGTATCAGCTTCTCGTTTAGCGTTGTCGTGAGAAACTTGTGGAGATGACCGTGCTTTTCGAGTTGCTCGGCAAGCTCGAAGGCGTGGAATCGACCGGCACAACTAACGGTCACTTTCATCGTAAGGTGGGACTATAAGGGCAGAGCTGCCAAAAACAGAGGCAGAAGCAATTTGCTTATGCCTGGGTATTGATCTCGATGAGCTGAGTATTCTTGTCAACGCTATTGCCAGCTTCGATAAAGATCTTCTCAATGCGTCCCCCAACGGCCGCATTGATATTGTTTTCCATCTTCATCGCTTCAAGCACGAGTAATGTCGTGTTCTTTTGGACGATGTCGCCCAAAGATACGGAAAGAGCACGCACAAGTCCTGGCATCGGAGCCTTGACAACAAACGTACCTGCTGCCGCACCGCCAGCACCAGCGAGCTTATCACCGCCAAATCGCTCACGAAGGATCCTCGACCGATCCGACTCAACAGAAACACTTACGCCATCAAGCGTATTGCCATTGCTGAGCTTCCCACTGCGACTAAAGATCTCCTGCACACGATCGCCAGTACGGACCTGAAAATGTCCATCCGCGAGCTGGATCACTGTTGATGCTTTGACATCCACTTCAATTGGCGCGCCATCGAAAGTTACTAGCTTCTTACTCATGATTGTCTAGTGATCAGCGTGTAGCGAGTATAGCTCGGCAGTCTTCAACATCTTTTGCAATCTGATGACGCAATGCTTCCATATCGATGAAGGTCTTTTGTGGGCGAAGATACTTTAGGCAGTTCACCTTGAGTGTCTCACCATAGATCTTCTGATCGAAGTCGAGCATGAAGACCTCGATGTAGCGCTCGGTCCCCTCTTTGATCGTAGGCTTCGTTCCTATGCTCATAGCGCCTTCGTACTCCTTGCCTTGCAGTTCGCAGTAAACTGCGTATACCCCATCAGAAGGTATCAGCTTGTTCGTCGGCAACCTGAGATTCGCGGTCGGGTATCCGAGTGTTCGGCCTATGCGATCGCCGCCTTCTACTACTCCGCTGAACTCGTATGGACGACCTAGAAATTTGTTTGCGATCTCGAGCAACCCATCCTTCAAAGCGCCACGGATCTTTGTACTGCTGAGGCTTACCCCATCGATCTCAAGCGGGCCGATCTCTTCGATCGCGACGCCAAGCTCGGGTGCCAGCGTTTTCAGATGCTCTGCATCTCCTTCACGATTCTTCCCGAATGCATGATTGAAGCCGACGATCATTGACTTTGTCCCGAGGGCCCCCACGATCGTGTTCCTAAAAAAGTCGATATAGGAAGTTGCTGAGAACTCACGAGTGAACTCGATCACGATCACTTCATCAACTCCAGTCGTCTCGAGCAGCGCGATTCGCTCATCGATCGTTGTGAGTAGCTCGATCGACGTGTTGTTCTTCCTGAGAACTTCCTGCGGATGCGGATGGAATGTCAGAATGACCGAGCGATCGAGTCCCTGCTCTGATTTACGCTGAACCATCTCTGAGAGTATCTTGCGATGGCCAAGATGGACACCGTCATAGCTACCCAGCGTAGCAATGGTGCGAGGATTGAATTCAGCTCTCTCTAAACCCCAGGTGACTCTCAATGGCTATTCGTATCAGGTCAATTCGTCGATCTGCTGATTGCCGCGCTTGGCAATGATGCGTGCCGGAATATTGGTCGGGTTGATCAGGTCTCGAGCCTCTTGAACACTCAGGGCGTCCGCGATATTCCATTCGCCGATCGTATCACGTTCGAGGGCTGTCATGACGCCAACCGTACCGAGCTTTTCCGCGATGTCTCGGACCAGGCTTCGGACGTAGGTACCTTTGCTGCAATTGACCGAGAAGGTCACATAGGGCAGCGCAATATCATGTAGCTCGATACTATGGATCGTGATCGGCTTTGAGGCGAGCTTGGTCTCTACTCCTCGTCGTGCAGATAGGTACATCGGCTGTCCGTTGAGCTTGATCGCGCTATAGATCGGAGGCTCCTGCATCTGCTCGCCCGAAAAGCTCATGATGGCTTCATCGATCTGTTTTGGGTTGAGTTCTGGTAATGGGAAGGCAATGATCGGTTGCTCGAGATCGAAGCTGGCTGAGGTGATGCCTAGTCTCATCTCGACCTTGTAGGTCTTTGACAGGCCGAGCATTTTATCGAGCGACTTTGTCCGACCTCTTGTGGCCAGGATCAGAAGTCCTGTGGCTAGCGGATCGAGCGTGCCAGCATGCCCAACCTTCACCCACTTGATGCCGGTGACGATCGAGATCGTGCGGCGGATCTGGTTGACAACGAAGAAGGATGTCTCGCCGTAAGGCTTATTGAGCAACAGCACTCCACCCTCTTTGCTGATGATGGTCTGTTGCGCAAGCTCTGGCTGTTCTGTCGCGAGCTTTTTGCCGATGGGCTCGGCAAACCCTATGAAATCCTCGGAGATCAATTGCTCTCCTTCGCTTCGTCCGATGTCGACTCTGAGGAAGATGTCTCTGAGGACGGTGTCTCTGACGGATCGTCCATCTTCGGAGCTTTTGCTTCAGCTTCCTCGCGGATCTTGCGGAAGATGTCTTCGATCGAGCTTACTTCCTCCGCAGTGTCGTCAATGTAATAGAACAGCTCTGGGCTGAACTTCATATTGATCGCCTTCGCCAATGAGTACCGGATCTGCGGAGCAGCTGCTTTGATACGTTTCAAAGTTTCCGGTCCAAGCATTTCGCCACCGAGAATGCTCAAATAGACACGACCGCTCTTGAGATCAGGAGCCATGCGTACCTTCGTGACGGTGATCATACCGTCACTAACGTCTGCAAAATCCTGCTGAAACAGTCGAGCGATCGCCTGCTGGACCTCTCCGGCTACACGTTCGGTGCGTATTGACATGCGCTTTGAGTGTTAAGCTTAAGCGGGCTTTGCCTCGCGAGCGGCCGCAGCGGCAGCTGCCTTTTCAAGTGTACGCTTGACCTCGATGATCTTGAAGGCTTCGATGATGTCACCGTTCTTCAGATCATTGAAGTTCTCGAGTCCGATACCGCACTCGTAACCGGCATCAACCTCACGAACGTCATCCTTGAAGCGCTTGAGCGATGAGAGCCCACCAGTGAATACCTCAACTCCATCACGGAGCAGACGTACTCTGTTGTTACGGACGATCTTACCATCGAGCACATAGCAACCAGCGATCGTACCGATCTTCGGCACCTTGAATGTCTCGCGAACTTCGACCGTAGCCGTGACCTCTTCCTTCTTCTCTGGGATGAGAAGACCTTCGAGTGCATCACGTACTTCGTTGATCGTGTCGTAGATAACACTGTACAAGCGGATCTCAACATGCTCGGCCTGTGCAAGACGGCGTGCATCGAGATTCGGCCTTACATGGAAACCGAGAATGATAGCACCGGACGCTGCAGCGAGACGAACATCGTTCTCCGAGATCGCACCGACTGCGCGGTGGACGATCTCAACGATAACTTCATTCGTCGAGAGACGGAGCAAGGAATCGGCGAGTGCTTCGACCGATCCATCTACGTCACCCTTCAGGATGAGGCGGAGATGCTGTACGCCACCCTGACGGATCTGCGCGGATATATCGTCGAGCGTGATGAACTTGACCTGCTTGAAGTCCTGCTCGCGCTTGAGTTGCTGACGGCGTGTTGCAATTTCTTTCGCCTGGCTGTCGGATTCCATCGCGATGAACATATCACCAGCCTGGGGAATACCGTCGAAGCCAAGGATCTGTACAGGCGTTGATGGCGGCGCAACTTCGACGCGGTGTCCACGCTCATCGAACATAGCGCGAACGCGTCCGGCATGAATACCTGCGATGAATGGATCGCCAAGACGCAACGTGCCCTTCTGCACAAGCACGGTTGCCTGAGTACCGCGGCCCTTATCGACCTCAGCCTCGATGACAACACCGCGTGCCGCGCGATCTGGATTTGCCTTTAGATCGAGAATATCTGCTTCGAGCAAAATGCGCTCGAGTAATTTGTCGACGTTCGTACCCTGCTTTGCAGAGAGTTCGACCGTACCATACTTACCGCCCCACTCTTCAACGAGGATATTTCGCTCAGAGAGCTGCTGACGCAGACGCTCTGGGTTCGCCTCTGCACGATCGACCTTGTTGAATGCGAAGACGATCGGTACGGCTGCTGCTTGAGCATGGGCAATTGCTTCCCATGTCTGCGGCATTACGCTATCGTCAGCTGCGATCACGATGATCGCAACGTCCGTTACCTGCGCACCACGAGCACGCATAGCCGTGAAGGCTTCGTGACCAGGTGTATCGAGGAACGAGATCTGACGGCCATTCGGAAGTGTCACTTCATAAGCACCGATGTGCTGCGTGATACCGCCGGACTCACCAGCTACCACATTCGCGCGGCGAATGTAATCGAGCAACGAAGTCTTACCGTGATCGACGTGACCCATGATCGTGACGACCGGTGGGCGCGCGATCAGCGTCTCTGGATCGTCCTCGATGTCTTCGAGGGCGTCCGTTGTGAATTCTGTCTGGAAGTCGACCTGGAATCCGAATTCATCAGCAACGAGCTGGATCGTATCCTTGTCGAGGCGCTGGTTGATCGAGACCATCATACCAAGTGAGATACACTTGGCGATGACCTGGCCGACGTCAGTGCCCATCAAATTCGCGAGCTCATTTGCAGAGACGAACTCCGTAACGCGAATGATCGAACCTTCGCGCTCTGTCTCCTCGGCCTCAAGACGCTGCGTTTCTTCCTGTCGGTCACGGCGGCGCTGCTTACGAGCGCGTGCACGACCTGAGAAGCTCGAGCCTTCATCCATACCAGACATGGTACGGCGAACGGCATTCGCTACATCCTTCTGATCGACCTTGCGGCCACGCTTCTTACCAGCTTCTTCGTCGCCCTCTTTCTTCGCGCCTGTTCCGTCATGCTTCATGACGAGGCCAGCCACCTTGTCTACAAGACGAGTTGGGTTACTTGATGAGCCTGGAGCGCCCTTCTTAATGACTGGGCCCGGACCGCCTGAATCTCTTCCGCCACCACCGGTGCGAGAGCGAAGCTCGGGCAGATCGATCTTACCCTTGATCTTTAGACCAGGTAATGTGACGCGCAGATCCGTAGGATCTGTCGTGGTTGCAATGGTTGTGGTAGTCTTTCGGCGGCGGCGGCGCTTCTTCGGAAGTCCGTCAGGACCGATCTCCATCTCGCCTTCTTCGTGCTCACCATCGTGGTGCTCGGCGGTCGTGGCTTCTGCAGTGCCAACGGCAACTGCTTCGGTAGTGTGACCGACAGCTTCGGCTGGAATTGCTTCCGCAATTGGAGCAGCATCAACTGAGCCTTCGGCAGGAGTTGCTTCAGCAACAGGTGCATCAACCTGATGTGCAGGTTCGGCTTGTGCTTCGAGGACCGGAGCTTCGGGTGCGGATACTTCCTTTGCTTTTGGAGCAGCCTCTGGCTGACGCTCAACCACTGGCGCAGCTGCTGGAGCCGGAGTATGCGCGACAGGTGCAACCGCTGGAACGTGTGCTGGAGCAGCGGGAGCTTGAACTTCTGGGGTTGGTTCTTGCGGTAATGCCTTGAGCTCTTCGGGAGTAAGCTCATCACGCGTCTTAGCGCGCTTCTCTTTAAAGGCTGCTACTTTCTTCTGGCGCTTCTCAGTTACGTCGCGCTCTTTACCGAAGTGCTTCATGACTACGTCGAGGGCATCGCCTTCGACCTTCGACATGATCGTCTTGATATTCTCGTAACCCTTCTTCTGCAGGAATTCGATCAGCGTATCATGGCCGATGTTGATCTCTGTGGCCAGAGTCCTGACAGTTACTTTTTTAGCCTTATCTGTAGATTCAGTCGACATTCAATCTTTCGCGCAAGCGGACATGCACATGCAAGCCACCGCATTAGTACAAAAACAACTCTACATGATCAAGGCCTCCTCTGCCTTTATATGTACGCAGCTGCGTATCATAACACGAGAAGTCTCATAGCCTTAACCATTACACGTTAAAGAATAGACAAGCTTCATCATTTAAGAAGCAGCATTCTGTTCGCGGTTCTCCTCAACGGCGACCGGTGTCTCAGCAACCGCTTCTTCTGCTGGTGCAGAAGCTTGCTCAGGAGTTGACTCCATAGGAGTTGACTCTGCTGGAGCTGCTTCTGTCGAAGCCTGCTCCGTAGCTACGGGTTGTTGTGGCACCACTTCGCCTGCAGCGATCTCTGACTTGACCGAACCATCGCTGTTAAGCGTGGTCAGGTTAATGCCAGCTTGCTCAGCAACATTGCCGAGTGCTACGTCTGCCGAAGCAAACTCACGCTCGAGAATATCGCGGATCTCCTGCATCTTTTCGATCGTCATACCCGGCACGGTCATCAGAGCTTCTGGTGTCGTGTTCAGGTACTCCTTTGCCGTATCCACGCGAGCGCGGATCAGCTCCGTGTAGAGATCGAGACCGATCTCATCGCGGAATTCAATAAGCTCAATATCTTCTTCGTCACGGGCTTCCTTGACCAGGTTGATCTGGAAGTGCGTGAGCTTCGAAGCCAAGCGGACGTTCTGGCCCTGCTTGCCGATAGCAAGAGAAACCTGATCGTCAGAGACGAGCACCGTTGCTGTGCGCGCTTCTTCATTGACTTCAACTTGTACCAACTTCGCTGGCGAGAGAGCACGGCCCAGGAATTGGACCGGATCTGCTGACCATGGAATAATGTCGATGTTCTCGTTGGCGAGTTCGCGGACGATCGAGTGGATGCGCACGCCCTTCATGCCTACGCATGCGCCTACTGGATCGACGCGGTCATCGGTCGACTCAACAGCCACCTTAGCACGCTCACCTGGCTCGCGAGCAACACCCTTGATAAGGATGATGCCGTCATAGATTTCTGGGATCTCGATCTCCATCAAACGCTCGAGGAAGCGAGCATCTGCACGAGAGAGTACAACAACTGGTGTTGCATTCGGGCCGCCGCGGCGGACTTCCTTTACGATCGCGCGGATCGTATCGCCCTTGCGCCAGCGCTCTCTTGGGATCTGCTCGTTCTTTGGAAGGAGCAGCTCACGGCGATCGTGGATGATGAAGAGATCGCCACCACGGATCTGGTATACTTCGCCGACGATGATCTCGCCGACCAAGCCCATGTACTCATTGTAAAGATTGTCCTTCTCGATCTCGCGGATACGCTGATTGAGATTCTGCTTCGCCGTGACGACCAACCGGCGACCAAAGTCCTTATCGAGATTTACGATCTCGACATATTCGTCGCCAACTTCAAGCTCTTCGCCAGAACGCTGTAGCGCTTCGGCCACAGAGATCTGGAGCGATGCATCCTCAACGACATCGACGACCGTCTTCTCGAGATAGATCTCGATGACGCCTTTGTCCATGTTCATGACGATATCGAACTTGGATTCCAATCCGTATTTCTTACGGATCATCATACCAAAGGTCTCCTCAATGACTGCCATGAGGATGTCCCTATCGATACCTTTTTCACGGACCATATCCGCGAATGACTCAACTATCTGAGGATTCATGCTAAACTCTTACTCTCTCGGGGATTACGGCGTTTTGTAAAAGTTGCTTTACAGTTGCCGTTTACTTCTCCTAAACCTTCTATTACTTCTCCAAAACCTTATTTTAGCGCCAGAAACAGCACTTATAGCCATGACAATGATGCCAATAGGACGGGGCAGTTTCTTGCGAACGTCCTCAAACGCGCTTGATACCGCTAAAATTCATTATTCCCTGCCTGTTTGGCAAGCAATCCTCTACTTGAGATCAGAGGTTCTGCTCATCCAGATTAACTGAATTGAAGTCGACCTGGACGACTGCGGTCTTGATATGATCCATCTGGACTGTCTCCTTCTCTCGCCTGTGGCTGATCTTGGCTCCCTTAGCGCCGGTCACCTCAAAGCTGAGATTGTCGCCATCGATGTCGAGCAATCTTCCGGAAAATGTCTTGTCGTGGTGATCCTCTTTGGTCTGCACCTTGACGAGACGGCCGATATTCCGCTTCCACTGATACATCTCGGTCAGCGGTTCTTCGACGCCTGGCGACATGACATCGAGTCGAAAGTTACCCTTGACAAGTTTGTTATCTTCAAGCGTATCATTGATATGGCGGCTGATATCTGCGCAGTTCTCGAGCGTCACTGCTTTCTCACCGTCAATGATGATCTCGATGACTGGAGTTTGCTCGGATCCACGCACGACCATGCGCAGCACTTTTAGCCCGAGTGGCTCTGCCGCCTCATTTGCGAGTGGCGTGATAATGTTCGTGATATTCTCTTTGAAGTTTGCCATTGGGGTTGTGAGACTCTGTTCGGTGATACTTTGTGATGGCAAAAATACGAAGGCTACAACTTCACTATTCGGAAGACGACTCGCCGGTTCTGTTGTCGACCCTCCTCATTTGCATTATCGGCTACCGGCTGAGCTGCGCCATAGCCTTTTGCCGAGAGCTTCTTGCGGTCAATGCCATTATCGACAATGTACTTTACAACCGCTTCGGCCCTGGCTTGCGAGAGCGCGATGTTATAGTCATCTGAACCGACATTATCCGTATGCCCTTCGATCTGCACGATCCATGTCGGATTCTTCTTCAGCAGTTCGTTCAGCTTCTGAAGCTCTGCGGTTGATTCCGACTTTAGCGTTGCTTCGTTCGTGGCAAAGAAGATATTGCTAAGCGTTACCGCGCCACCAGCTCTGACGCTATCGAGCGTGATGATCGTCTGGATCTCGCGGTACATCGATACCGATTCCAGATCGAGGTTATCGCTGTAAGGCAGGTAATTGGCTGCGGTTGCAGAGACGGAGTAATGCTCTCCATAAGGAAGCACAACTGCGAATCGCCCATTCATTGGATTGGTCAGCAATGATGCTGCTACTTCCCCGCTCTTCAGGGATGCGTAAACAATAGATGCATCCAGCGGTCGCTTGCTTGGGCTTTGCACCTTGCCTGTGACGAGGATGACGGGGTTCGGACGAATGTCATCACTAAGTGCGACCTTGTAGAGATCTAAACGTCGATCACCATTGGCAGAACTGAAATATGCAATGTCGCCGGAAGCCGGGATACTATAGTAAGCATCCATTCCTGTCGTGTTGAGCTCCGGCCCCAGATTGCGCGGTGCTGTCCAGTTCACCCACGAATCATCAAGCCTCTTTGCGATGAACATATCCGCATCGCCAAATCCGCGATGACCTTTCGATGAGAAGTAAAGCGATTGACCATCAGAGGCGAGGAACGGCGCGAAGTCATCGGTATTCGTATTGATGACCGGACCGAGATTCTGCGGTGCGCTGTACTTGAAAGTTACGGGATCGACGAGTCGGCTGATGTAGAGATCGAGACCGCCGTATCCATCGGGCATTTCGGCGCTGAAGATGATCGTCGTGAAGTTGGTATTGATCGTCTGCGACGAGAGCGGGTTAGAATTGCTGTAGCCTTCTATAAAGATGGAGTCGATATTCCATCCACCCTTCTGGTATCTGGCAAAGCAGAGTCCGTTCAGGACGTTATGCGCGAAGTTCTTGATGAAGAGAACGCTTCCATCTGGCGAGACGCCGCTGATCGCATCGTTGCCGACGCTATTGATCGGCGCACCGAGATTCGCGGGCTTCGACCATCCGTCACCCTCGCGGCGAGATACGTAGCAATCCTGGAGTTTGTCGCTGCCCATGTTGTCCGGGTGCCCTGCTCCCATCGTGAAGTAGAGCAAGCGACCATCAGAAGAGATGATGGGCGAAAGTTCGGAAGCAACGCTATTGACCCCTTTGCCGAGATTCGTTTTTTGGATCTTTCGGCCGTTGCCCAATTTTTTTTGCGACGAACCACCCTGGGCATAGAGATGCCCGGTTGCACACAGAGTAAGGAGAACGAGGAGAAACTGCTTCAATCCGCGGGGAATATTACGATGATATAGAAGCTCAAAAAAGAGCTTAGAAAAAGAAGCTTCCGAGAACATTGCCTGTTACTGGAACATGGCACCAAAGGGACCGTAAAGTGGAAAGCTCTACAGCGGATAACAGTTCAATGCAAGGACAGTCGGAGAAAACAACCGGGCTTTCAGAGCAGGCACATAGGAACCAACATCGTGTCTAAAGCTTTTTCGACACGCTATCCGGCCAGATGGCGAAGTGGTAACGCTGCGGTCTGCAAAACCGCCATTCATGGGTTCGAATCCCATTCTGGCCTCTCCTGAAGTTTAGAACCGAGTCTGTTTATGCAGATTCGGTTTTCGCGTTTTAGGAGTCGACGCAAGAAACTGGATCGGTGATCTACTTTCGTGAACTTCCCTAGAATCGCCATTCTTCCCAATTCGCGAATTATTTTCTTGCGCGGTTACGCAGAGAATCGCCAATCCATAAGATGATATAATCAAACTTTGTGCTGCCGTGGATGATACTGATAGAATCGCTGTGCGGAGCTTTGATTATTGAATCGCCTTGGGTGAGGTAGTTGCGTGTGTCTTGAAATAATGGTCCGTATTCTTTTTTGACTCCCATCGCAGTTACATATTCTGTAGATAGGCCCCTGAATTTGATGTATAGACGACCATGTGTGTCGCCAACCGACCTTACTTCATGTCGAAGATTCACAGAATCCAAACTTCGGTCATAGGTACTATCAGCTCTATCCGTACACCCGGAGAGTAATGATGCAAGTGTAATACCTAGTATGAGTTGGAGTCGCTTCGGCAATTCCCTTCGTGTCCTATATTATTAATGCCTCGCTACACCACCATCAATATTCAGAGTCTGTCCTGTAATAATAGAAGACTCATCGCTCGCGAGGAAAGAAACAATATTCGCGATGTCCTCCGGCGTCTCTCCTCGTTCGATCGCTTGTGGTGGGAGCAGGTGCTCGAGGATGTTGCCTTGCGTGAGCTTGGTGCCGGCCGGGCGTTGCGTTGCTGTTAGTCCGATCGTTACGGCGTTCACTGTGATCCCATGCACACCAACTTCTGAAGCAAGTGCTCTGGTAAATCCGATCACACCCATCTTGCTCGTGACGTAATGCACAAGATATGGCGTCCCGAGCCACACTGTATTCGATGAGAGATTGATGATGCGGCCGAAGTGCTGCGACTTCATCGTCGGGAGCACCGCCTTCGTTGCAAGGAAGAGTCCGGTGAGATTAACATCGATCACCCGCTTCCACGCTTCGAGATTCAAAAGCTCGAACGGCTCTTCATCATAGACACCAGCATTGTTGACGAGGATATCGATCCGGCCGAACTTCGCCTTGATCTCCTGCGCCATGCGCTTCATGTCCTCTTCTTTTGTGACATCGACCTGCACGCTGAACGGCTCGTTGACACCTTCAACTGCCATTACCTTCTCAAGCGTCTCTGTCGCTGGATCGAGGTCGGCGATCACGACATGCGCGCCATCTCTGGCAAAGCGCTCGGCGAAGGCCTGGCCATTGCCAATTGCGGCGCCTGTTACAATGACTACTCGGGATTCGTGACGACGGGACATAGAGAAAAGAAAAACACACTAATAAACTACTGTCATTGCGAGGAGGCGTCCATCGCCAGAGCGATGGAGCCGACGTGGCAATCTCCTCCGGAATACCGTGCTGTTGTAAACGACGACCTTCGCGGGTTGCAACAGGGGGTTTCTCGACTGCGCCCAAAAGAACTTCGCTGCGCTCGTTCTTTTGGGCTCCGCTCGAAATGACGGCGCCTCATAACATAAGCCGCAAATTAACGTAATTTCGCTGGACAGTATTCCTCTCCTCAATACACACATCATTATGGAGATCGCGTTAAGCGCTGATTCTATCGTTAAGACCTTTGGCAAAGGCACAAAGGCCGTACATGCTTTGCAGGGCGTGACGCTCAATGTCGAACGTGGGCAGATCTTCGGATTGCTCGGCCCGAATGGCGCCGGCAAGACCACGCTGATCAAATGCGTCCTCGGCATCGTCTTCACTAATGGCGGCCGCGGCACCGTGCTCGGTAATCCTTTCGGCTCGATCAAGGCCAAGGAGCACATCGGCTATCTGCCGGAGAACCACCGCTATCCCCTTCACCTGACCGGAGAGCAAGTCCTCTCCTATTTCGGCAAGCTCTCGGAAGTCCCGAAGCCGGTGCTCGAACAGCGCATCACGGAGACGCTTGGCTTGGTCGGCATGACGGACTGGCGCAAGACGCTGATCCGCAAGTACTCTAAAGGTATGATGCAGCGGCTCGGGCTCGCCCAGGCCTTGCTCAACGATCCGGAGCTTATTATGCTCGACGAGCCGACCGATGGCGTCGACCCTGTCGGCCGCAAAGAGATCCGCGATATTCTTGTCCATCTCAAGAACCAGGGCAAGACGATCTTCCTCAATTCACACCTACTTTCGGAAGTCGAGCGCATTTCGGATCGCGTGGCGATCATGAACAAAGGCGCGGTTGTCCGGGAAGGTACCGTTTCTGAGCTCACACTCACACAAAACGTCTTTGATGTTCGGGTCTCTCCTGAATTCACACACGCGGCGGACGAGGTTTTGTCCCGAACCGCAGCCCACATGGGCGAAGGCGTCTTCGAGGTCCGCTGCAACACGATCAACGAACTGAACGAGATGCTCGACCAGCTCCGCTCGCGCGGCGTCCTGATCGAAAGCATCAATCCACGCCGCTCGTCTCTCGAGGATCTCTTTATCAAGATGATCGGTGGAACGGGAGAGGTTGAACACCGCTAATCCGGGTAATTAAGAATTAAGAAATAAGAATTAAGAATTAGGGGATATGAAATTCGCAGCTATTATTGAAGAGACGTTCAGGGAGGCCAAGTCGCGTAAGACGATCGTCGGCTTTGCTATCTTCTCGACCATCGTGATCGTGCTCACATTCCTTGTGCTGCAGATGGATGCAGTGCAAGCCGGATTGCAGGAGCAATTCAAGACGCCGCCGCCTGGCAAGCATGATGGCCCGCCGCAGTTCGCCGGACTCGCCGTTACAGTGCTCGAGTGGGTCTGGATCGTCATCTGCTACATGCTCTTCTTCATGACGATCGCGGTTGGCGTCTTCTCTACTGCCAGCTTCATGACGAGCATGATGGAGAAAGGCAACATCGATCTCTTGCTCTCGAAGCCTGTGCCGCGCTGGATGTATATCATGGGTAGATATACAGGCGCGATGATGATCGTTGCGATCGAGATCGTTTACTTCATCTTTGGCATGTGGCTCGCGGTCGGCATCTCACTCGGGCAATGGGAGACGAAATTCCTCGCGTCGCTCTTCTTTATTCTCATTGGCTTTGCGGGTATCTATTCTGTCGTGACTTTGGTCTCGGTGATCACACGCTCTGCGTGGTTCGCGATCATCATCGGCATCGCAGTTTATTTCTTGTCGGGAATGCTGGCGATCGGCACCTTCCTCGATAAGCTCTTTACTGGCGGTGACTCGGGCGGCGTCTTCGGCGCAGTATCGAAGGTGCTCTACTACATCTTGCCACAAGCACCCGAGCTCTCCGACAACATGCGCTACGCCATCACCGGCGAACCGATACAATGGACGCCCGTATTCCTGACGCTGCTGCTCGTCGGCGTATATCTTTCGTTGTCATCGTATCTTTTTTCAAAGAAGGAGTTTTGAGACTTGACACCGCACTTCCCCTGTAGCGGCGCGGTTCCCGCGCCTGGTGGCGACGAGAATGCGATCCACGTCTACCTCGAACTCTGTGAAGATACGAATTGCGGGTTGCGGCAGTTGACGAACGCAGAGACAGACGACCAATTCTTTGCATCCCGACCAGGCGCGGGAACCGCGCCGCTACACTGATTACGTGACCAAGGGCTCATAATTATTCCGATGCACCGCATACTGATTCATCGTCTGCTTCCCTACCGCTGAATTCACACACACCAATTTTCCATCCATCGAATACACACCTCCATCTACAAGTTCTTGCGGCAGATCGATGTCGTCGTGTACCGTATCGTGGATCTCATCAGACGAAAGCTTGCCTGTCAGCTCATCATCCGCAGGAGCACACCGCTTCCGCACTCCTTCAAAATACTCCTTTCCGCTTTCGCCGGTTGTGGCATAATACTCCTCTTCATTCTTATGCGTCGAGCCGACGGGCTTCGCGTATTCGAGCTTTGAGAAGATCGCCTGATCAAGCACTTGGTCGGCTTGCATGCGCAGCGATGCCATGGGCCCGCGCGACTGCTTCTCGACCTTACGCTTCGATTCCTGCGAGAAGACGATGATGGTGCAGCCCATATCGCGAAGCTCAGAGAGCTGGAAGACGAGGTCATCGCGGTGGCGCGCCGTGCGGGCGGAGAACTCGAAGGAGTTCACGATCACGATCGAGGCCATGGTCGTCTTGAGCTGGCTCTTGATCTCCGCAAACTCCTTGTTGAACCCGCCGGAAGGCACATGGTACATGAACAGGTTATCGTTCTTGGCTGGGTTGTCGCGGAGATACCTGTCTCTTTTCACACACCAATCCTGAGCTCCGGGCCATAAACCCATGACCTCGTTTTGGATACGGTCGCGAGTTTCAGCCGTATTGATGTACAATACCTTCGGGTGCTCGGTCACATCCTCCGGATTGTACGGCCAGGGATCGGCTTCGCGGATCTCGTTGCGGCTGAGCTCCATTCCGAGCTTCAGGCTGTGCCCGATGGCATCCTGGCGATTGCTACAGCAGATGATATTGATGCCGCCTCGGCGAATCGAGGTGTTCGGGCGGGTACTCGATCTCCAGATCGTGGCAGGCACATAATAGGGCTGGGCGTCCTGAATGAGATCGGAAACACGTTCAAATGGCACGCGGTCAGCGAGTTTAGGGGTCGGCATAGGAGGTTGTAGATGTGTCCCGGACGGGACGAATGGTGGGATCGGCGCATCAAAGCGAACCAGGCGGTTCACGCACTCAAACTATTCGTGCAAATATACGAAATTTTTAGTCGAAAGTCAATCCTTTCTCGGAAAATGTTAATAAATAATTAAGAAGAGATTGGTTTTATGACGCCTATACGCACATTGAAAAGGAACTACCAAAAGAACAGTATTGCTCTCTCTCCGTTGAATACGGCCTACGCAAGTCCCTTTGCTCAGCCGCCCATATCGATCTCCCTAGAGATCTCGCTTGTGTCTTAATTTCTTAGTGATGCTTATGATCGACCTGCTAAACGGCTCACGCCGTCTCGCTATTCTATTCGTTCTTGTTCTTTGGGGTTATTCTGAAGCTAATGCCCAGATCACATCTACGACGAATCAGACGAAGATCGTCGGACCTGATGGCAAAGCGGTCACGATCGCCGCGCCGAGCGGAATGGCGAGCGATGCTGTCGTTACGCTTCCAGGCACAACAGGCACACTGATAACTGTAACCGGCACTCCAGCAGATGGCGACGTGATGACCTACAGCTCAGGTGCACCGCAATGGCAAGCGCCAAGTGGCGGGAGTGGAATGCCCACTGGTGCTATCGTCGGCTTCTCAAGCAGCGCAGCACAGAGCGGATACACGTATACGAACGTGTCTCAATCAACAGGAAGCGGCTGGAGCGCAAAGGCGTCGATGCCTACGGCGAGATACTCACTCACCTCCTCTGAATCAGGTGGCAAGATCTATGTGATTGGAGGCCGCAACGATATTAACTACTTCTACACCGTTGAGGAGTATGATCCGACCACGGACGCCTGGACAGCAAAAGCAGCGATGCCGACGGCGAGATATGGGCTTACATCCTCTGAAGCCGGCGGCAAGATCTACGCAATCGGGGGCCTTGATTTTGGTGGCTCCCTCAACAGCGTCGAAGAGTACGATCCGGCAACGAACGCGTGGGCGGCAAAATTAGCGATGCCGACCGCGAGATACGGGCTGACCTGTTCTGAATCAGGTGGCAAGATCTACGCGATCGGTGGCTATAATGGTGCCTACCTCAACACCGTCGAAGAATATGATCCGACAACAAACAGTTGGGCTGCAAGAGCAGCGATGCCAACCTCCAGAAGCGACCTTGCCTCCTCTGAGTCGGGCGGCAAAATTTACGCAATTGGGGGCAATGTATCAGGATTTGCTGACTGGATCAACACCGTCGAAGAGTACAATCCGGCAACTGACACATGGACAGCAAGAGTAGCGATGCCGACGGCGAGACGGTATCTTACCGCCTCTGAATCAGGGGGAAAGATCTACGTAACTGGGGGCGATGCGGGTGGCCCTGTCAATACGGTCGAAGCGTACGATCCGATAACGAACGCCTGGACGGCGATGCTAGCGATGACGACGTCAAGGTATGGGCTTACCTCCTCTGGGTCAGGCGGCAAGATCTACGCGATTGGGGGCATTAATTTTGGTGGCCACCTC
>JBKJTP010000077.1:0-17790 GCA_046590195.1 Kapaibacterium sp. (SeqCode)
GCGGGTATCCAGTTGCTTCGTGATCACGATCCGCACCGCGATCGCGAGCATCATCGTGATGATGCCTACCTCCATCCCGAGCAACGACCAAAGTATGAGCGGCCAATAGAAGACCGCCATTGCAAGTGCGGCGACGCGCAGCCATTTGTTTTCGATGACTTGCTCGATGATCTTATAGATCTGAGTGCCTGCGATGATCAGCGCGACAAGCGATGTAAGCTGTATCGGCAGGCTCATGAGGTGCGGCGGTATGGGCAGAAGATGCCATGCCGACATGTAGAGCGTCCAGAGCAGGTTGGTGAAGCCCTCGACGTATTCGCCGGGATTCCAGACGAGGCCATGGCCATTCGCGAAATTCTTCGCGTAGCGCATGGAGATCATCGCGTCATCGAGCAGCGAAAAATATCGCGTGCCCTCAACGGGAAAGGAGGTCCGGGCAATGAATGCCAGACCATAGACGAACAGAGCTGTGAGAACCAGCAGTGGTCCCCGGTGAGGTTTAGCGAGCAACAAAATAAAAAAGGGCTGTGAGAACAGCCCTTTGCTTTGCACGTGGGCTGTTAGAACAGTCCTAATATACTCGTTACAAAATGTATCGGCTTAAATCTCGGTCTCGGACGATCTTGTTCAGCTTGTCCTCGACGAAGGCCGCATCGATCTTGAGCGGGTTCGCTTCGATGATCTCGGGCACATCATAGAGCACCTGGTCGAGCAGTGTCGTGAGGATCGTGTGCAATCGGCGAGCGCCAATATTCTCGACCGATTCATTCACTTCGAGCGCAATGCGGGCGATGGCGCGGATGGCGTCTTCGGAAAATTCCACATCCACGCCCTCTGTATTGAGCAGCGCCGTGTATTGCTTTAGCAGCGCATTCTCCGGGATCGTCAGGATCTGGAAGAAGTCCTCTTCGGTCAGGCTCTCGAGCTCGACACGGATCGGGAAGCGGCCCTGCAGCTCCGGTATGAGATCGCTCGGCTTTGACACATGGAATGCACCCGACGCGATGAAGAGAACGTGATCGGTGCTGACGACGCCGTATTTCGTCGAGATGTTCGAGCCTTCAACGATCGGCAGCAGATCGCGCTGCACGCCCTCTCGCGAGACGTCGGGGCCGGAGCCCTCGCCGCGCTTTCCGGCAACTTTATCGATCTCGTCGAGGAAGATGATGCCGCTCGTCTGCACTCGGTCGATCGCTTCGGCCTGTGCGGCCTCCATGTCGATCAGCTTCGATGCTTCTTCGGCCGTGAAGATCTTGCGGGCCTCTTTGATCGGCACTCGGCGGCGCTTGCTCTTCTTCGGCGTCATGTTGCCGATGATGTCCTGCAAGCCCTGCGAAATGTCATCCATGCCGCCACCTGGGAATGGCCCGAGCACCGACATCGATGCGATCGACGGCCCCTGCGTCACGTCGATCTCGATCTCGCGCGTGTCCATTTCGCCCGCCTTGATCTTCTCGCGGAAGCGAGTGCGCGTCTTCTCATTCAGCTCTTCTTCGCGCTTCGCTGCTTCGGGGTCGCGTTGCTGCACCGGTGGCTGCGAGGGGAAACCCGTCACCGTCGTGTGCGATGGCATCCCTGGGAAGAATCCGTTGCTCGGTCCATTCTGCGGCTGCACGACTGGTGGCACGAGGATATCGAGAATTCGCTCCTCGGCAAGTTCGCTCGCCTTCCCTTCAACTTCCTTCGCTTTTTCGGACTTCACCATCTGCACTGCAAGCTCGGCAAGATCGCGAACCATCGACTCCACGTCGCGCCCAACATAGCCCACCTCAGTGTACTTCGTGGCTTCCACCTTGATGAACGGTGCGCCGGCAAGCTTCGCGAGTCGGCGAGCGATCTCGGTCTTGCCCACGCCGGTCGGTCCGATCATGATGATATTGTTCGGCATGATCTCCTGACGGAGTTCTTCGCTCACATGTTGACGGCGCCAGCGATTGCGCAACGCGATCGCAACGGCACGCTTAGCATTGGCCTGCCCGATGATATACTTATCGAGCTCACGAACAACCTGATGCGGTGTCAGGGCTTTTTGCAGCGATGACAGCTCTGGCTCTTTAATCTTCATTTCCGAAGCATCCGCCTTGGCGCTAGCTTCAATGATCTCTTCTGACATTCTTTAGATTGTGCTCGAATTACTTATCGAGGCTTTGGACAGTGATGTTCGTATTTGTGTAGATGCAGATCTCACCTGCGATCTGAAGCGAGTTCTCAACGATCTCTTTCGGGGTCAGTTGAGAATGCTTGATGAATGCACGTGCTGCAGCGAGCGCGAATGGCCCACCTGACCCGATAGCAACGATGCCATCTTCAGGCTCAATGATGTCGCCGTTGCCGCTGATCAGGTATGCGTGCTCTTTGCTTACGACCGCAAGCATTGCCTCAAGTCTGCGTAGATACTTATCATTACGCCATTCCTTGCCAAGTTCTACGACAGCACGCGAGACATTTCCGCGATGCTCTTCAAGCTTACGCTCGAATTTCTCGTACAATGTTATCGCATCACTCGTCGAACCTGCAAACCCTGCGAGCACCTCACCGTTGTGCAGTACACGCATCTTCTTCGCGTTGCCTTTGACGACTGTGTTGCCAAGGGTTACTTGTCCATCGCTGCCGAGCGCTGCCTTGCCATCTCTTACGACGCCGACAACGGTTGTTGATCTAATTCTTTCCATCATAATTTATTGGCCGTAGCTAGCCACGTTATTGACCGTATAGCGCGCCGCCGCCTAGCACAGGTTCGTGTGAGGTTGCCCAGGTCATGAGCAGCGCGGCTATCGCCGCTATCGTACGTTTTTCCTCGTCTTGACGAATTACAAGACCGTACGTTTCAGAAACAAATTGCATGTTGCGAAGAATGCGGTTGAGTCGCGCTTCGGTCACTCCACCGTGCATGTAGGACACGGTTTCTACCAGCATCTTGCCGTGTCTTCGCAGGAACTCGGCCATTGAGATCGCGACCGATCTCGGATTCGGTGCGCGCAGATGCGCGAGATCGACCATGTCCATGACGTACTCATCGAAGTGCTTGACGAATCCGGCATTCGATGGTCTGCGCAGGAACATCGCCCGCGCGATCGAGAAGTTCGCTTTCGTCCGAATACGATACTTTGTCTTTACTGGATAGAGATCGAAATATTCTTTGTGGCTTCCGTCTTTTAAGTGGTCGTCATAGACCCATCGGCGCTTGAGCTCGCTCCACGAAGGAATGCGGACGACAGGATCCTTCTCGCTATCGATCACGACAAAGCGGTCCTTGCGAGGATCGTACCCAACAACCGTTACCCAGTGGCCCCATTGGTTAATGCAGAGCAAGCAAGGTACGCCTTTCTTAAGATAGCTCGTGAGGATCTTGTGCGCAGAGTCCTCATCTGTCTTGCGGATCTCCTTCAACTCGGCCTGAAAATGCATCGCGGCCTTCGTCAGCATCTTCTCGTCGGTGCCGGAGCGGGTGGTTTTCGCTTTCTTCGTCAGCTCTTTCTCATCGACGAACTGTCCCAGAATGGCGAGCGCGTGCTTCAGCGCGAAAGGGCCGCACTGCCAACGGTTCGACTGGGGATAGAAGCCCATCAGGGGAGTATCGAGATTGAGGAGGAGGTATTGACTGGCGCAATATCAAAAAGCAAGAGTAACGCCAGCGAAGAGGAAAACAGAAGGGACAGGTGAGATAGTCCCAAGGCAAACGCGAAATGTCTAGACTCTTAACCTTCCTTCGGTTGCCAGAGCTTTGGCTCCCATAGCTCGACCTTGTTGCCGTCAGGATCCATGATCCAGGCGAACGTGCCGTTCTCATGCTGCTCCGGTCCCTGCACGATCTCGACGCCTCCCTCCTTGAGCTGCTCGATCATCCCATCCATGTCATCGATACGGTAGTTGATCATGAAGCTTGACTCGGAAGGGTTGAACCACTTTGTGTCTGACTTAGCAGTTGTCCAGACCGTCAGGCCCTTATCGTCGGCATGATCTTCCTCCCATTTCAGGATTGCTCCACCCCACTCCTCGAGCTTGATGCCCAGGTGCTTCTCGTACCAATCCGCGAGCGCTTTGTGATCGCCACTGGACTTGAAGAACACTCCGCCAATGCCTGTGACTTTCGCCATACTTTAGATCGCATCCGAAATGCTGGAGAAATTAAACGACGAGACATGCAGCGCCGGGACCATCATTGGCAGGCCGTCCCAGCCATCGCGCGGGGCGGTGATGACAGGCTTTGACATCGCAACGATATTCTTCAGTACATTCAACGGCGACTCATTCCAACGGAAGTTCGTGACGCCACTCTTGATCTTGCCGTTCTCGATCCAGAACAATCCATCGCGTGTCAGGCCGGTCTTGAGCAACGTCTGATCGTCGACGTTTCGGATATACCAAAAGCTTGTGACGAGCAGGCCTTCTTTGATGCCAGCCATCAGTTCATCCTGCGTCTGTGTGCCGCCATCCATGAAGATGTTTGCTGGTCCTGGCACAGCTCGCTGCCCTGTCTTTTGTGCCCAGAAGCGATCGCGTGTCATGTTTGTCAGCTTGCCTTGCGTCACCCAATCGATCTTCTCTGTCGGCATGCCACCGCCAGCATAGGTACCGCCAGGAAGTGTGAAATTAGTCGGGTCGCTGTAGATGTGTAGATTCGGGCTGAAGAGCGCTTCGTTGAGCGAGGTCTTTCCGCCAGGTCGGCTGAATGCGCTTCTACCCTCTTCAGCATCGCGCGCATCGATCGACCAGATCAACTGCTGTACCATATCGGCGACCGTAGAGGGCTCGAGCAATGCAGCGTAGGCACCGGGATCCATCTCCATCGGGCTGTCCCATGCGAGACACTTTTGCACCGCGTTGTCGATCGCAGAACGCGCGTCGAGCAGTGCTATGGCGTGCGTTGCGCGCTTGTTCCATCCGCTCGAATCGCCCTTCTCGTTGCGCATCGTGTTCGAGAACGTTGTTCTCGTACCGCGGCCGCTGGTGAAAAGCCCCTTTGAATTCCTGTAGGCATTCGTGTCAACGGTCGTTCTCAAAAATCCTGATGCAACCAGCTTGCGGCCTTGTGCCTCAGTGATCGCGAATGCAGCAGCCTTCGCACGCTCGTTGGCTGCAAAGCTTTTATCTGCGCTTGACTGATCGAACTGTGAAGAGCTGAGATACTTTTGGCCCGGCTCGATCGGCGGCATGAGCTCCTCGTTCTCCGGCGTTAGAGATGCGATCTCCTCCGATCGCTTCACCGCAGCACGAAGTCCTTCTTCAGAAAGATCATTCGTGTTCACGGTACCAGCACGCCGACCGTTGACCGAAGTGATCGAGACGCTTGTGTTGGCCGTAACGCCACTGGTCGTTACCGTATTCGCTGCGTATCGTAAATGAGAGTCTTCGCTGCTCGAGAGACTTACTTCGGCCCACTCCGCAGTGGAGTAACTCAGGATCTGTTGCGACAGCGCTTCGAGATCGTCGGTAGTATGTAATGCTTTTGACATTGTTCTGTGCGGTGGAGCTTAGTGGCGATGATCCATATCGAAATCCAGCATGCCTGTGCGGCTTCTCGCGGATTGCGCCTTTGTGTTGATCACGTTGATGTCGGTGAAGCGTGCGCTCGGGCAACCGTGAGAGACCGGGTTCGTCTGCATCGGTTCACCCTTGCCATCGTACATCGATCCGCCAACCATATACTCGCTCTTGTCACAAATCGCGTCGCAGTTCTTCCAGAACTCTGGGGTCTTTGATTGATATGCTACATCGCGCAGCATATGCTTGATCTTGCCATCTTCGATCGCATAGGTTACCTGTCCAGTGAACTGGAAATTGTATCGCTGTTGATCGATCGAAAAGCTGCTATTGCCTTTGATCAGAATGCCGCGCTCAGTATCAGCGATGAGTTTATCAAGCGATAGCTCTTTCTTGCTTGGCTTCAAGCTCACATTCGGCATGCGCTGGAACGGTACATTCCACCAACCTTGTGCATAGGACTCGGCGTGCGATACCTTGTCACCAACGAGTGGTGCGATCTCACGCGTCGTTTGGAATGCGACGAACTTGCCGTCCTGGACGATCGGATACTCAGTGGTTGGGACTCCATCATCATCGTAACCTGCCGTTGCGAGAGCGCCCTCTTGCGTGCGATCCGCAACAACTGTGACGATATTCGATGCGTAACGATCGCCAAGCGTCTCTGGTGTGCAGAAACTTGTGCCTGCAAAGTTTGCTTCGAAGCCGAGCGCGCGATCGAGTTCTGTCGGATGACCGATGCTCTCGTGGATCGTAAGCCACAAGTGCGTCGGATGAAGAATAAGGTCATACTTACCTGGCTCGACCGACTTCGCCGTGATCTTCTCATGCGCGTCGTTCGCTGCTGCTTCGATCTCCTTGTTGTACGGATATTCCTCCACATACTCGAAGCCTCTCCCCTGTGGCGAGACAAACAGTGCGCGCGATGCGAATTGTCCGCTCGTTTTGTCAGACACTGTCAGATACGAATATGGATTGATGCGCGTGATCTCCTGCCAGATACGCGAGCCGTCGCTTGAAGCAAAGAATTTCTCTTCGCGAACGGCCTCCATATGGCTTTCGACGAAGAGTTTGTTACCATTTACATTCGTGTTCAACGCGATCTCATGGACGCTCAGGAGAAACTGTGCGCGGTCCTTGAACGAGATGTCGAAAGGGTTCTTCTTGATCGGTGTCGCCCATTCAGCAGTGACCGGTGTGACAGGCGTCAACTCCAACGGGGAAGACCTGAGCTTCGAGTTGGCCGTTGCGATGCCGATCGCTGAATCGACTGCAAGCTTTGCTTCAGCTTCATTCACAGAGCGCGTCGCCGCGAAACCCCACGTGCCATTCTTGATAAGACGGACCCCTACACCATAAGAATCAGAATCGGATACTCCGGTGACGATGCGATCGCGAACGCCCACCGATTGCGACTTATACCGTGAGATACGCACATCGCAGTATGTCGCGCCGCTCGCTTTAGCATAGCTGAGTACGGATTCCGCGATCTTCTGCTCGTTGGGCGTGACCTTGGTTAGCAGGAACCCAGATGGAGTGGCTGCGAAAAGATCTTTCCGCCAACCGAACGAAGCCAGCACACCGGCTGCGGCTGCGCCTTTAATAAACTTTCGACGATCCATGAAGATAGAAAATGTGCCTCAGTCGGCCAACAACAACCGTAGTGTAATCGCTTGCTACTTGAGACAGTTCGCCTTACTCCGGAGCGACAACCGTATGTGGAAAAGGCAAGTTTAAAATACAAAAGGCCTCAAAGGCTTTGGGGTCCTCTGAGACCTTTTTCAACAAATCCTACCGAGTCTTGCGAAGTACGACAGGAGGTGTTTAGAAGCGTGCTATTCAAGCAGTGGGGAACTGCTCGCATGTAAATACGAAAAGGATGAGCGCTCGGTTTTTGAAAACTTCTGCTTGAAAGAGATTGTGGATAACACTGCGCTCGAGCTGTTCGGAAATTGTTGTATCGGTACAAACATCAAAAGGCTGCCGAGTTTTTCGGCAACCTTTGACAATCAACATTTGGGATTCGCTGCAGCTACAGCGAGGATGTTACTTGAGCGGCTTGGTGAGGATCGCCTTCTCTTTGTAATCGGAGTAGAGCACTTCTTCGCGGCGTAGCGCCATACCTTCGAGAGTTTTCACATTCTTCTCGAGAGTAAGCACAACTCGCTTGACTCCACGGGATGGGATTCTTGGTGGAATAAGCATGAGCTCGGCACCTGACGCAACGGCGAACGCCATCATGCGCTGCGCCTTGTCATTCTCGTCGATGTAATAGAGCACGTAGTTACTTCCGGCCTTATTACCTTCGAGGTCTTTACACCGGAATAGGACAGCGCCTGTCAGAGTACTCCATGCGAGTGATGCCGAACCTTTGCCCGGCACTGATGGCACCATAGAAAAGACGCGCGTGTCCGCATCTTCGGCAAGCTTTGCATTCACCTCAAACGAGACAAAGTTGGTCTTTGACTTCACTGCCTTTGCTGGCGGAGCGATCGGTGCTGGATAGCTGATGTTGAACTGCGTCTCAGGCATCGTCACGTCTGAGATGCGCGCAGGGATCATTGACGGGACGATCGCCTCCTCTGGGAGTCTGTCATCTTCAACCGCGGGCTTCGCCGCTGCGAGATCCGTAGCATCCGGATCCTGACTCTCTGGATTTGCATTGTTGGTCTTAAGTGCAACCTCCTTCACCTCTGCTTCTGCTTGATCAGCAGGGGCTGGTGCATTTACGACAGGCGTTGAATTGACATGAGCTGAAGCCACTTGACTCGATCTGAAAAGATCGAGCCCACCGAACCCAAGGAATGCTGCAGAGAATGTGATCAGGAGAAGCAACAGAAGCAAGAAGAATCGCTTCCGATTCTTCTTCTCCTCAGGGGCCTGTCCTTGTGGAGACGTGCCTCCACCAAGATTTTGTGCAACGTCCGGCGTACGGCCGAAAAAGTCCGAATTGCCGGTTGCAAAGACGGAATTCCCGCGATCGCCTGATCGGAAGGGTTGAAGTGCCTCAAAAGGATCTTGAGTCGCAGATGCGCCAGCCGATTTGGCGAATGTGCTGTTTCGATTTATGGGAGCTTCACTCTGACGAGCAAAACTACCTGTACCCGTTACGTGGGTACTGTGTGTTATCTTCAATGTTCTTAGGAAGCGTAAGCCGGGGAGACTTACTAGTGGACGCAGGATGTCCGTAAAAAAAATAGCAGCGCTAGACGAGGGATGGTCCCCCTAGAGTCAAGCTAACCAAGATGTGGGCGGAGTGCCTTGCCAAGGATCAATACTGCCTGGCGGAGTTTGGTCTTAACCGTCCCCACAGGCATCTGAAGCTCGATCGCGATCTCAGTATGAGTGAGGCCACCAAAGTACGCCAGATCGATCACAGAACGATGAACAGTTGAAAGCTCAAGAAGTGCCGACTTGATCTCGCGCTTCGCATCAGCGGTGTGAAGATCCTTGTCAGGAAGGCTCGTTTCGGCGACCAAATTAAAGATCTCCGGACGATCGTCTCCTATAGCAAGTCCTGTTTCCTTCCCTCGTTCGCGATACCTTCGTGAGCGGAGCTCATCGACCGCCCTATTACGGGCCAGCGACAGGATCCACGCAGCTACATTACCGCGAGCCTCAAGATAGAGCGGGGCTTTCTGCCAAACCTGTGCAAAGACCTCCTGGAGGAGATCCTGGGCGTCTTCGTCCGTCCGCAGCATGTGTATAAGCACAGAATACACACGGCTGTAATAACGGTCGTAGAGCTCGGCAAAGCAAGCTTCCGATCTGTACTGAGCTATTCTTTCGAATAGTACCTCGTCTGTCTGAGCCAACAACTCCGATATCGCAGTTGCGAGCGCATCCACACCACCGGCCGCAGAAGCTTCTATCAACGAGCCGTCATCCGCTACTTGGACTGTAGCAGGCTCATAGAAGAACTCCTCGTTTGGGGTGTTCACAGAATAGGCGTAAGACTATACGAAAAAAACGGGGTCAGAGATTTCACTTCTGCTCTAAAATACGAATTTAATTCTTCAAATGCAAGCAGAGACACTAAATAAGTGGCGAGTGGGAAAGAAAGTAGTTCTCGTGGGAGGTTTCCGACGAGGCAAGAGCTATGCTATGCGTATAGTACACAATTACAAATTTGATCTTTGATCCTGCAGAAGAGTATATTTGCAGATCAACAATTTGTCATGCACCCTCTCGAGCCTAGAACCTTCGGCACGCTTCTCTCCGATTCATTCGCGATCCTGAAGCGCCACTCTAACGTGATCTCCAGAGCCATCTTCTTCTTTTGGCTGCTGCCGCTCATCCCGCTCCTTCTTACAGTGATCCCGCTGATCCAGCAGTGGCCTACGAACGTAACGCCGGAGAACATCAGCGAGACAACGGTCACACCAGAAATTGCCGGTCTGTTGCTAGCCGTGTTATTCTGCGCGGTGATCGAGGGAGTGATCGCAGTGATCGGCTACATTGTGATGGTGAGTATTGCGGTCAGCGATCGCGAGGATGAGTCATTGAGCCTTCGCGAGCACCTTTCTCCGATCGTCAAACGCAATCTGTGGTGGGTGCTGCTGATCATCTTAGTCGCTCTCATTGCCGGTGAACTCGCTTCGGCGCCGTTCAACGACGATAGTCAAACATTTGGAGGTATGACCTACCTTGTCGTTTCAACGGCTCTCAGCTCCATTCTCGGTATGAAGATTTACCTCACGATACCAACGCTTGTGTTGGAGGATCGAGGCCCGCTCAAGGCGGTCGAGAGAAGCTGGCAGCTGACGAACGGCCACTTCTGGCAAACGATGGGACGCTACTTCGCCATCACCCTGATCGGTGCAACTGCTTTCATGGTGCCCTTCCTGTTCGCACTCGTTGCTACGACGATGATCGTGAAGGAGTCCGGTGCAGGCAACATACTCGAGGCAATGCAAGACTTCGGTACAATGATGACGGTGTTCTTATGCTTTCTACCATCCCTTATCCTGATGATGCTCGTGCTCGTCATCGAGCCGATCTATCGCTCTGAGGTATTCTACGATCTTCGAACTCGCAAAGGTGAGTTTGATGCGGACACGTCGATCTCTTAAATCAGAAACACCCGAGGGATCTCGGGTGTTTTTGTACCTGCTCAATTCTGGTGCCATCTACCGCACAGGTGGAGTCGTCGGCCCCGTCTTCACTGGGTCATTCGCTACCGGCGGTGTTGGCGTCTTAGGTGTAGTTGCAGTCTCTGTGGATGGAGGCGTTGGCTGATCATTGTTCTTGTTGCGCCTGTTACCGTTGCCTTGCCCGCGTCCGTTGTTGCCACGATTGGCTCTCGGCAGCTCGTTGTTAGGAGTGCTTCCGCCGACACCACCAGGATTCGTATTCGTCTCATCGCCAGAAGGAATAGGAGGAGGGACCGGCTGAGGCGGTATTGGCTTCTTGACCGGCTCGTCATTCAACCCTGGATCCGCGTTGCGTGGTGGCGTATACGTAGGAGGTATGCGCGGCAGATCTGAATCAGCGGGATTCGGTGCGCGTCGGATGTCGGTCTGACCTGGCATCGCATTCCAGTTCGTCATGAAGTAGCTGATCTTCGGCTTCTGCGATTCGTAAGCATACTTCATGAATTTACCCCAGATCGGCGCAGCAGCTCGTCCGCCCTGTCCATCGGCGCCAGAGAATTGTACGCGTTTGTCATCGAAGCCAACCCACACACCAGCAGTGTAATGGGGTGTATACCCGACGAACCATGCGTCTGCATAATTCTGTGTTGTGCCCGTTTTACCTGCAGCAGGATAGTTGAACATGCTGCGAATTCGCACCGCTGTACCAGCATCGACGACCGACTGGAGGCAGTAGGTCATCATCCGTGCGACGCGTGGTTCGAACACATTCTCGAACTGCGGCTTCGCGCGATACAACACTTTACCATGCCGATCTTCAACGCGCACGATCGCGTAGGGCTCAGCTCGAATGCCTTCGTTCGCAAAGATGCCGTAGGCCGATGTCAGTTCAAGTGGTGATACTTCAGAAACACCAAGCGCTAGTGACGGGTATGCACCCATTGGCGACTTAATGCCCATGCGTTTCGCTGTGCGAATGACGTCTTGGATGCTGGTTTTTTCCAACATCGTATGGATCGCGGCGAGGTTCACGGAGTGCTGCAGCGCACCCTTGATCGAGACCATGCCGCCAGATGCTTCCCCTTCGAAGTTGCGAGGTGACCAAACTCTATCGCCATCGGGCATATTGATAGGCTCGTTCGACACCGCTGTCTCAGGCGACGATCCATGCTCGAATGCGCTCGCATACACGATCGGCTTAAATGCCGAACCGGGCTGACGCGCGATCTGAGTTACGTGATTCAGCCCATAGCGCGACTCGCGAAAATTCGAGCTGCCAACTAGTGCGACAATACCGCCTGTCGTATGATCGAGTACGACGAAGCCCGTCTGCATCCGGATCTCGTTGGCCTTGACAGAGTCGATGAATTTTGGATTTGCGCGAAGACGCTTCGCGACATCCTTCTTTTCATTCTCATCTGCTGCGGTGCGATAATCTACATGACCGCGTATCGCCTTCGAGACGATCGTATCCAACAAGCCTTTGTGCGCAGCCCAATTCCAGCGTTTATCAACGATGTTCTTTTGATATGGCTCAATATGCTCAAGCACGGCCTTGTTCGCCGCACGTTGGAGCTCGGCATTGACAGTTGTATAAACGACGAGACCATCGCGATACAGATCGTGGCCCTGAAGCTCAGGCTTTCGTGACAACTCCTGGCGGATCATCTCAACAAAGTGCGGAGCAATACCCTGATAACCCTTGAGCGGTACGGTCTTGATCGGCTCACGCTTGTGCTTCTCAGCTGAGGCGGCATCTAGGTAACCTGCTTCGACCATGCTGTTGATCACGAGATTTCTACGATCAATGGCGCGCTCGTAGTTCTCATCTGGATCGTAGTTCTCAGGTCCTTTGAGTATACCAACGAGATAGGCGGCCTCTGCTACCGATAGATTCTTCGGGTCTTTGCCGAAATAAAGTTGGCTTGCGACCTGCAGTCCGTACGCTCCTCTACCCCAGTAGTTGACGTTGAGATACATCTGAAGTATCTCTTTCTTCGTGTGCGTCTTTTCGATCTGGATCGCGGAGATGGCTTCACGAAGCTTACGAGTGATGGTCTTCTCCTGGGTGAAGTAAAGGTTACGAGCTAGCTGCTGTGAGATCGTCGATGCACCCTGACGCGGAGAGAGAGTGACCACATCGACCCAGATCGCCTTCAGGAAACGGGTCATGTCGAAGCCCCAGTGCTCGTAGAATGACCGATCTTCCGTGGCGACCAAAGCATCGATCAAATGTTGCGGCACATCCTTCAGGCGAAGCGTTGTGCGGTTCTTAATGTAATATTGATCGATCGGCTCACCATCAGCAGAGATGATGCGCGTTGCCATTTCTGGGTGTGGATTTTCCAGCTGCTCCAGTGTAGGCAATCCTTTCGAGATCTCATACCAGAGCCAGCCCATGCCTATCAGCACTACTGCTAGTGTGGCCCACAACCAGATGCGCCGTGGTTTCCCCGGCTCATCATCGTCATCATCAGTCTCCTGGATGACGGTCTCGTCTGAGTTGGAAAGATCCTCGTTGGGGTCGCGGAGATTCTCGCGGTCCTCTTCATTCCACCACTTGGCGCTCATGTTCGTATCTAACTACTTACAACTGTGATTGCGTGACTGGCACGCTGTGCTGCTCTGCCGATCCCTGTCCAGATCCCTGCGCTGATCCCTGATCAACCCCTGGCAGGAGTTCTTTGCCTTCATTGGTCATGATCCGGAAGCAATGACCATCGAACAGACCGTATGTGAAATGATGGATCCAATCTCCAAGATTCACATAGATACCGGAAGGAAACTGGGCGAGTTCTGGCTGATGTCGATGCCCCATTACCACATAATCAACGGTATTCGTCGCGATCATCTGTTCGGCGAATTGCTTCATGCCGTCCTGCTTTTGCAACGCCTGACGTTGGTCAGTGTAAACTCTTGAGCTTCCCGAGACTCTTTCGGCAAAAGGAATGCCGAGGTCTGGATGGATCAATCCATAGAGGAACAGCGCGACCCGATTGCGCAAAATACGGCGCAAAACGAGATATGCACCGTCGTTCGCGGCTTTCCCATCGCCGTGGGCGATAAAGAACCGTTTTCCGTGGAGTACAGTCGTGATGTCGCCCCCATGAACTGCAATACCGAGTTCGTCGCGGAAGAAATCGCGGTGACCAAAATCGTGGTTGCCCATCAGATAGTCCACCCTCGTGTGCTCTCCGATGTGGGCGATCGCGGCCAGAGTCCGGACATGCCTCCGCGGGACCACCGACCTGAATTCGAACCACGAGTCGAAGAGGTCTCCCACGATGTACAATCCATCCACTTCCCCACGCTTGGCCTCATCGAGTATCTGATGCAGCAGCACCAGGAGCTTACGCTCACGATCACGATCGCTCTGGCGATCGCGGCCCATGCCAAGGTGTGCATCACTGATGAAGTAATATTGAGGCAATGTAATGAGGGAGACTTATGGTCGGGCTCGGGTAATCTCGGTAGAGAGTTCGGCGATCGTTTCTGCGTGGAGAGACTTTAGCCGTTCCATCGAATTCTGGATCGATGTGAGCTCATTATCGTATTCAATATCTGATGTAAGCGCGGCAAGCCTGTCTGCCCCCAGACTCAGTGCTGAGCCTCGTAGACGATGAGCGGTATACTTAATTTGATCGAGATCACATGCGGCGATCGAAGCGCTCAATACCTTCATTGTGGCTTCAGTTTCGGTGACAAAGAGCTCAATAAGCTCCTTGACGAATGAGCCATCTTCATCGATCGAACGTAGTTGGTCCAGCCTGGACTTATCGACAAGAGGTATGTCTTGATACATCAATGACGCCATATGCTTACTGTAAACCCGCAGCTACAACAGGCTTCACATTCTGTGCAGCGAGCCACGACTTCTTATCTCGATGCGGATAGATGTTGCGCTCGGCGGTCATACAGTCTTCAGAACAGGCGCCCCTAAACTTCGGCTCGCAATCGCGGCAGATCACGATCTGAGAGCGGCATGAGAGATTTGCACAGTTCTGAATAAGATCGCGGACCGTACCGCAATACTTGCACTGCCCTGCAACATCATTTGCTTCGCCGATCGGCACTGCGATGCGCTCATCGAAGACGTAACACTTGCCATCCCATAGCTCGCCTTTCGCTTCAGGGTCCTTGCCATAAGAGACGATCCCGCCTTTAAGATGATAGACATCCTTAAAGCCTTCCTTCAGCAAAAAGCCGGTGAACTTCTCGCAACGGATGCCGCCTGTGCAATACGCTAGCACAGGCTTATCCTTATGCTGCGCCAGGTTCTCGCGAACCCACTCGGGGAATTCGCGGAACGAGGTAACGCCATCAGGCCTGATCGCGCCTTTAAAGTGGCCGATGTCATACTCGTAATCTGTTCTCGCGTCGACGATGATGACATCATCGCGCTGCATCATCTCTTTCCACTCGGTCGGCTTCAGATACTTACCGGTGATCTCATTCGGATCGAGTTCATACGGCAGACGAAACGTCACTAATTCCTGCCGTGCGCGGACGAAGAGTTTGGCGAAGACGTGGCTATCTTCTTCGTCGATCTTGTACTGCATATCGACGAAGAGCGGATCTTGCCGCATGTGCGCCATGTAGGCATCGCATTGCTCGATAGTACCGGAGCAGGTTCCGTTGATACCTTCCGGTGCGATGAGGATACGGCCTCTGATCCCAAGCTCCTTGCAGAACTTGAGGTGACGGGCAGTGTACTCCTCGTGAGCGGGTACACGGACGTACTTATAAAAAAGCAGCACCCGGTACGGCTTGTCGGGCTGGTCTGTGTCCTGGGGCGAATGTGAAAGCTCTTCAGTCATTGTATTCACAAACGGCCATTGCCCTGCTTAGGGTTCGTGAGAGCATTTACATAAAACCAGCGCCGATTTCGGACTTTGCTTCCGAAAGGAAAAGCCGCACGAAAACGGAAAAGCCGCCGGAAAACGCAAAAGCCTCTCGAAAGAGGCTTCTGCACATGTGGCTGCAGGGTGGGCCGTGTGGCCATATCCCGCCGCCTCAAGAAGATCTGTCGAACCGCGTCTCTCGAATTAGAGCGCGCGATTCAGTTCGTTGAGGTCATTCTTGAGAACGCGAACGTCCTCGTCAAATCCGAATGAATCCTCGAGATCGCTGGCCATGTCATTGCCGCCAAACATATCGCTTACGCCATCATAGCCAGAGCTGACGACATCGCGGACGACGCTGATGCGGCTAAGGCCATAAACGATAGCGCCGATACCAATCGCGCCGAGTGCGTATGGCAGCCAGCTTGAGCCAGTTACCGTGCGCGTGACAGGTAGAATGACCGAACGGTTGATCGAGCCGGGAATGCTGCTCAATCCTGAGTTTGAGCTGCGTGAACGGCTTGATGAACCACGGCCCGAAGAGCTACCAGAAGAACGACCACGTCCGCTTGTCGATGTTGAGCGGCGCTTGGTGCTTGAAGACCCGTTTGATGATGAGTTTGCCATAGTGCTTATACCCGAGTAATAGTAGTGTAGATATCGTCATCTGGATACTGCGCACGTAATCGTTGGCGCAAAAGCAGATGAGCTAATTCAAAGTAGTCTACACTAGGGCAAGCGTTGTGCCAAAGGCACAATTACATTTTCAGGGAGACGCAGGTAACAGACGATCGTGCTTATCTTGAGTGAATCTGAGGATCACTACTTCACGGCCCCTCGCTCAAGTGCTTTGATCTCGGAGGGTTCTAACCGCAGAAGTGCATTCGCCCAGATCTCCTGGCCGACCTTTGAGCCTGCCTCAACAAACGCCGCTCTCAATGCTCCCGAATTCGCGTCGAACTTCTCTCTTAGTGGCGCCGGAAGCGCCCGAGGATCATCGGAGTTTGCGCATTGCTGCAACTCGTCAGCCGTAAAGGGTTGCGCTACAATTGCGGCAAGGGTCTCCGCAACGATGGGATGATACCGATCAGCTTCTTCGCGAAGCAATGGTTCGATCTTCTGTTTTGCATGTTCGGCCTCCTCGGTGATCACATGGACAGCAGCCAATTCTGCTTCTATCCCCTGAGCGAATAACAGTTTGAGTTGATCGTCAAGACCCATCTTTGTGAGCCATTGCTTCGCAAGCGATGTACGATGCGCCAGGCTTGTGTCCTGTGCTATTACCGACTCTGTCTGCGCGTGGGCTCGTGAGCCAACGACAAGAACGAGCAGCAAGAGCAGCCGCATCACTCTCATGAAACCTTCACCTCTGACTTTGCCGATCGGGTGACCAACTCCCTCGCTACCTTGGCTATGCCGGCGCGATCGAGGTTGATGTCTTTTAGGAGTTCGGCAGGTGCGCCGTGCTCGATGAATTCGTCCGGGATGCCGTGAATACGGATGTTCGGCTTGAAGCCCTTCTGCGCGAAGAACTCTGCGACCGCGCTGCCGAATCCTCCTTTGACAGAATTCTCTTCGAGCGTCAGGACATGCTTGAAGCGCAAGCCGATACCTTCGAGCAGCGCCTCGTCAAGCGGCTTGACGAAACGTGCGTTGAATACAGCGGTCGAAATGCCTTCGCGGTCGAGATCCTTCGCAACCTCCATCGCCTGATAGAGTAGCGGACCGACGCCGATGATCGCGAGATCGTCGCCATCCTTCATCATCTCACCCTGGCCGATCGGCAACTTCTTAAATCCTGATGCCGCGAGCGCAACACCAACGCCTGCGCCGCGTGGATAGCGGATCGCGGTTGGGCCGTCTTTGTACTCGGTCGAAGTGTAGAGCATGTCGCGCAACTCTTGCTCGTCCTTCGGGACCATGATGGTCATGTTCGGGATGAAGCGGAGATAGCTAAGATCGAATGCGCCATGATGCGTTGGGCCGTCGGCGCCGACGAGTCCGCCACGATCCATTGCGAAGACGACAGGTAATTTCTGTATCGCGCAATCGTGTACGATCTGATCGAATGCACGCTGCAGGAAAGTTGAATAGATAGCACATACCGGCGTGAAGCCTTCTGTCGCCATGCCTGCCGCGAAGGTCACTGCATGTTGCTCTGCGATACCGACATCGAAGAAGCGCTCTGGCATCTCCTTCTGCAGGATGTTCAGACCAGTGCCATCAGGCATAGCTGCGGTGATGCCGACAACTTTATCATTCGCCTTTGCAAGTTCGACGAGTGCAGTACCAAATACCTTTGTATAATCTGGGGGCAGCGGAGGAGTGACTGCTTTCGCGAGCGAATTGCCTTTGATAAGATCACTGGCAAT
>JBKJTP010000133.1:0-4203 GCA_046590195.1 Kapaibacterium sp. (SeqCode)
CGAAGACTATAATCTTTTCACCGATATCACGCTGCAAATACTCCGCAAGGATAGCTCGGCCTCGTTCAACTCTGCATTTGACATGCGCAGCAAAACTGCGTCCGTCGGGTTTGGAGCAAACGACACCAACACGTATACTCTTTTCTTCAAAGGTGGACTAGCACTGCCTGATCGCGAGAACAAGTTCAGGATCAGAGTTAAGGAGACTCGTACTCTCGATCGACCGATGGGTGTGCGAGTCGAGCCATCAACAAGCACGTTGAATCCAGCGGAGACGCGAACATATTCTTTCGAGACGAATCGCGTATTGCCTGCGATACCGCAAGGATACAAGTGGTCGGCGGTGCTGCGTCAGAAGATCGGGCAGGATATGATCCGTTTGCCTCTCGCCTTCTAAACGGCGGTTATAGATCTCGCTTCAACGAGAACTTCACGACCGGCAGGCCAGTGTTCTCGACGTGGATCATCTCACGCGTTTGATCCGGAACGAGATTTTTCGGCAGATCAGCAGCGAGAATAGAATACGGAGATGGGCCCGACTGCGCTAACGATGATTGCAGCGTCGGTGGCTCTAGCGACACGTAGAGTCTACCGCCTAAGCGATCGAGTTGTGGACCTTCAAAGCCTCCAGGCAATGGGTACGTATCCTTGGAGTTGCGAGTGTCTGGCAGACCTGGCGATGTGAGAAATCCGTAGAAGAACTTGTGCTCAGGAAAGTAATTCGAGTCTGAGAACCAGATCGCATACTTCCATCCATCTGGTGGAGTCGGCAGCGTATCGATCGATGGCTCAAGCTTACCATTGACACGCTTCGCGAAGTAAAACTCCTTCATGTAACGCGTAGTGTCGGTCGATTGACTCGCGAAGATGACCGATGCGTCGATACTCGAGTAATCCCCTACTCCCTCTGCATCCTCTGGACGAAGCGTCGCCGTATTATAGATGAATGCACCCGCGATAAGCTTCGCACGAGGAACAGTCGGCGAATCGACTGCCTCAACCGAGATCATCAGCTTTTCAATGTCATCGATATCGCGTGTGAACTTGTATCGGCCTGCAAGCCGGCTGCTATCTTCACCATAGAGCCCGGGCAGTTTGAGCTTGACCATCCAGGCCCACTCAACATCGCCTTTGTACATCGCCCACAAATGCAACGACTCGCCTTGACGAACATCGCGCAGGTTGTGGGCATACATCGTGTAGCCGAGCGAGTTTTTGGGATTTGGCTCAGTGTCGTCTGGAGGTGCGGGGTCGTTCGTGCAAGACGCGATCAGAATGCTGCATCCTAGGATTGCAGCAAGCAGCGAATACTTACTTGCGGACTGACTTCTTCTTCGCAGTTTTGAGAGTAGACCCATGTGAACGAGACGTTGCGCTTTTAGCAGTAGTGCTCTTACCTGAACCCTTGACCTTCAGCGATGATGCAGGTACGTCGATCTCCATTCGGAGCAGTGCCGCGGCAAGGGTCTTGCCCTGCGCATCGTGCTTGAGGCTGACCGTGCCTCCACCTCCCAATGTCTGATGGAGAAGGAAATTGAGCGCCCAAAGATTCGGAAGCTCAAACCGCTCAACCGGACCATTGCAGATCCCCTTGAAATGGCGCTTGACCGCAGCCTTGGTTACAAACTGCTTGATCACAGGGTAGTAGCGCTCTTCGCGGGCGATGAGGCCCACGTTCGCTGCATCTCCCTTATCGCCTGAACGGGCGTGGCAAATATCGAGTAGCTGTACTTTCATTCGTTCTCCTTCGTCTGTTGCGGCTCAATCTCCAATGTTGGAGTGGCCACTGTACTGTTAAATTTGTGCGACGCGCGCTCGAGCCTGTCATTGATCGCTCGGCCGAGCCCTTCTCTTGGAAAGCGTTCAACGAGGATCATGTCGAGATCCATGCGGTCGAGCTTTCTCAAGCCTGCAAAAAGATTTACCGCTGCTTCTTCGAGATCTGCCGATCTGCTAAGGATCGCTTGATGCTCTATCGGAATACCTTCTCTAAGCGTACTGAATGACAGGAACCCAACGCGCTCTTTATCAAATTCCTGGACGTCATCGATGAACCTCAAGGGAAGTCTGGGAGCGTAGTGTTGCTCGAGGCTCCCTGGATTGCGAGGATCGCTGCTCGATGACGTATCAACATTGACGCGGCCAAGCACACGCTCGATCTCTTCTACTGGTATTCCACCCAATCGTAAAACCGTTGGTTCACCATTTACCTCGCCAACGATCGTCGACTCAAGTCCTACACTGCATTCTCCGCCATCAAGGATGTATGGGATATCTTCTCCGAGTTGATCGAAGACATGCTGCGCGGAGGTCGGACTGATGTAGCCGAACGGATTCGCGCTCGGTGCTGCGAGTGGAAGATCGAGCTTTTTAAGCAACTCGCGCGTCAGCGGATGATCGGGCATTCGCACACCGACGGTATCCAATCCAGATGTCGCTATGTCTGGAATGATATCGCGCTTCGGCAACACCAGCGTTAGCGGTCCTGGCCAGAATTCATTCGAAAGCTCTTCGGCCCATAGTGGCACTTTAGTCACATATCGATTGAGCATCTCTGCTTCACCGATGTGAATGATCAGCGGATCGAAGTGCGGACGGTTCTTGACTTCGAAGATCTTGAGCACCGCCTTCGCATCGAGTGCATTGGCAGCGAGTCCATACACAGTCTCGGTCGGGATAGCCACAAGCTCGCCATGCCTGAGCAATTGCTCGGCACGAAGAACCTCTTGTCCTATCTCAGCTGACATCGTTGCTTACTTGACCTCAGTTACAACAACTCGTGGTGTTACTGCTGTCTTCTTAAGGAGCGCTGGCCAATACGCAACAACATCGCTCGGTTTTGGACGCCCACCAGCGAAGCCGGTGACGCTAGGAGGGCCCGTGAGTATGAGTGGGGCAATCTCTTTACCGAAGCGCTCGAGCGACTTCTTGTCCGGACCTCGCACTGCCCACTTCACAACGACTTCCTGTACGTCATCAAAGTTCACCGGCGTTAGCGGGCCATGGCAACTATTGACGCCAAGGAATTCTGTTCTGAACTCATCGAACTTCGCACCTGCCATATCAAGACGCTTGCGAAGGATCTTATCCGCGACCTTCGCCTTCTCCATCGCATCAGGCCAGGTATAAGTGAGCGTTCCTGCGGCAGCATAGCCGTCGTTGTATGACATAGAGACCTTGTAGAACTCGGTCGATGGACGACCCTTGATGCCATGAACTCGAACCCGATCCCTGCCGAGATCTTCGAGTTGAATGCTTGTGAAATCCGCTACGCAATCTGGCGTGATGTATTCCTTCGGATCGCCGATCTCATAGAGCAATTGCTCTGCAACAGTGCCGCGTGAGACCTGGCCACCTGTCTTCGGATGCTTTGTAATGACAAACGAGCCATCAGGATAAGCTTCGGCGATCGGGAAGCCGATGTTCGCGAAGTCTTTGACAGAGCGCCAGTCCTTCGAGTAATTTCCACCAGATGACTGCGCGCCACATTCGAGAATGTGACCGGCGACAGTACCCGCCGAGATACGATCCCAGTCTTCTTCTGTCCAGCCGAACTCATGGATCATCGGAGCGAGCGTAAGCCCTGTGTCCGTCGTGCGGCCCGTGATGACGATCTGTGCGCCTTGACGCAATGCTTCAACGACGGGCCACGCTCCGAAATAGACATTCGCGCTGAGCACGCTACTACGAACATTCTTCAGAGACTCCCCGGTCTCCATGTTTTTGAGCGCATGTCCCTGCCCGTTCAACGAATCGATATCATCAAGGATGTTATCGCCTAGGACGACGCCGATCTTGATCGGTATGCCGCGCCTCTTAGCTACTTCGAAGATCGCATCGCGGCAGCCTTCAGGATTCACACCGCCACCGTTTGTGATGATCTTGATGTTCTTGTTGACGATATCCGGCAACACTGCATCGATCACTTCAACGAGATCGCGCGCATAGCCTGCTTTCGGGTCGCGAAGCTTCTGCTTCTGCATAATCGACATCGTTACCTCGGCGAGGTAATCCATCATCATGTAGTCGATCGGCGAGTTCTTGTCGGCGCGCTTGATCTGGTCGATCGGTGCACTTGGCAGATCGCCCCAGAAACCTTGTCCACTTGCGATCCGGATCTTCTCTTTCATCAACATTTGTAGCTGTAAATTTGCAGTCGAGGGAAAACACGGTTTTGGGGTTGTAAATTCAAAATGCCTGTCA
>JBKJTP010000158.1:0-19184 GCA_046590195.1 Kapaibacterium sp. (SeqCode)
CACAAGTTGGCCGATGAGTCCGAAGACCGATGGCCCCATGAAGCCACGAGCTAATCCGCTGATGAAGATGACACCGTAGATCGCAATGACGCCAACGCTATCGAGAACCGACGAAACGTCGAGCGTGAAGTAAAAGAGCGCGAACGAGCAGACGACCAGGACGGCGAGCGAATTCAGCAATATCTTCCGTCGGTCATGGAGATCGGCCAGGTGTCCGGCGTAAAGCGATACCGAGAGTGATGGCAGCGCCTCAGCAAGGCCGATGAGACCGAGGCTCAGCGGATCCTTGGTCATATCGTAGACCTGCCAGCCGACGATGACGACCTGCATCTGGAGCGCAAAGGTCAGGGTAAACCTGGCTGACGACATCAGCCGGAAGCCCGGGATCTTCAGAACCTCGTAGGCGGTGCTATCGAAGAGCTCGAGCCGCTTCTTACTGGAAGGCCCATTTACTGGCCGCTTTGTTGGTCGATCCACTGGGTAACGGTGCGATAGGGGGTTTGAGAGTGGGCGCTCTAACAAGCCCGCCTTCCCTATTATTTCAGCGCTCTAGCACGTCGTCGTCGAGACGGCTACTTGTCTGAATCCATAGTAGAGATCGGTTGTTAGCACAAAACCGTGCATCGGTTGCTATTCTATGGCTATTTTTGCATGACGGCCTTTCGTGACGCCAGCCCACTTCAGCCATTTTGAACTGGCGTTGGCCGCGATCCCTTGACCATCACAATCATAACAGCAGCGAGCGCTCGCGAGTAGAGCGTTGACATCGCTTTGAACTGTCAGCTAACATTCGTATGAAGATCATTCAGCGTATCGGATTCCTCCTCCTCTTCAGTGCTCTCGCCGTGCAGATCGCCGGTTGCGGAGCTGCTGAAGTATCGAGCGCTAAGCTCTACCGCACGCAGCGCAATTATGTCAAGGCTCATGAGAGGCTTGAAGAAGCGATAAAGAAGAACGGCGCAGACCCAGAAGCCTGGGCCATGTATGTGCAAAATCTCTACGACCTCAATCGCTATGAGCGTCTTGCTGAGGTGATCGACACAGCGTACAAGTACGCAGTCGACTATCGCACCGATATCGATCTGCTGCGCTTTAACACGTGGGTCGCATTGTACAATGGTGGCGTCAGTGCGTTCGAGCAGAATCCTGAAAGCCCAGAACAGCAGCGTTCCGCGCTCGGCTTGTTGCAGTCAGCAGCGAAGCTGATCCCTGAGCGCTCGGAGAATTACGCAGCGATGGGCCAGATCTACGAGGCAATGAAGGACGAAGCTGGTGCCGTTGCGATGTACAAAGAGTCGCTCAATCAGACTCGTAACATCCACGAGCAGGGTGTTGCAAAAGGCCTGATGCTTCGCATGAGCCCAGAGGCTGTTGAGAGATTACTTGGCGCGCCACCAACGAGGCGTATGCTTCCGGTTACTGCTTCTGATTCTGCGATGATGTTCGCGTATCCTAGTACTCAAACATACGTCTATTTCGAGCGGGCGACGAAGGCCCCTCGCAACTGGCAGTTGAGTGGTTGGAGAATGGGCGTGACAGAGCAGGTTGCCAACAGCGCAACACGTGTCTCGACCGATATTTATAAGACGGTTGCTAACTACTACTACCAGCGCGGTCTGGCAGCACAGCGTACTGGCGACAATACCACGGCACGCATCGAGTTCGATCAGGCACTACCACTGCTCTTCAGCGTACAGCGTCTGGATCCATCCGACGAGACTGCTGCCGCAGCGATCCCCGATATTTACATCAAGACCAATCAGTCGAACAAGGCCAAGGAACAGTACGAGCGCTTGTTGACCGAGAGCCCAAACAAGGCTCTGTATACAAGCTACGGTACATTCCTGCTGCAGACGAAGGATTACGAGGGTGCTGTAAATCAGTACACGAAGGCACTTGCGATGGATGCGAACTACGAGTCAGCGATCTTCAACATCGCCGCAAGTTACAAGAACTGGGCTGCTACTGAGCAGGCTGCAAAGAAGCCTAAGTCTGTTTATCAGCCACATCTCGAGCAGTCGACGATGTACTTTGAAAAGCTTTTACAGATCAATCCGAACGAGTTCACAGCAATGCAGAACCTCGCGGAGAACTATGATCTGCTCGGCCAAAAAGACAAGTTCTCTACGCTTGTCACACGTCTCGAGGCGCTCAAGAACTCCGAGATCGCGCAAGATCCAGCTTACTGGGCAACGCTCGGCACGGTCTACTCACGTATCAAGGGACGCAGGAACGATGCAGAGGATGCGCTCCGCCGCTCAGATGCGCTGAGGAAGTAAATCGTCAAGATCTTTTTTGCACCCTCCTCATTTTGGGGAGGGTGTGCTTTTTCCAGAACAGAATTTTCTCTCTACCGACATGGCTGACTCCAAAGACCCAAACGAGCAAGGCAATCCGACGCAGCTCCAGATCGAGCTCGGCGAGCGCGAAGCCGAGGGCATCTACTCCAACCTCGCGATCATTACGCACTCCCCTGCCGAGTTCATCGTCGATTTCACACGTGTTACTCCCGGAGTTCCTCGCGCTCGCGTGCACGCACGTATTATCATGACGCCTCAGCACCTGAAACTGTTTATGAATGCGCTGAAGGAGAACGTCGACCGTTACGAGAACCAGTTCGGCGAGATCCGGGTCGAGGGCCAAAATGATCATCCGTTCGGCTTCCGCACAGGACCAGCGCCGTCGAATAAAGTGCATTAACTTGCTGATGAGAGAAGGCGCTGAGGGATCAGCGCCTTCTTCATTTTCTGGGTTGAAGCCCCTACCCTAGATTCTCCGTAAATTTGCACATTCACTCATCTAGATTTTTTCATGGTATCTCTCATCGCGATCTTTAAGGCACCTGAGGATCAGGCTGCATTCGACAATCACTATAACGAAACCCATTCTCCGCTCGCCGCCAAGATGGAAGGGCTGCGCAAGATGGAGGTCTTTCGCATCAATAAGATGCTCACGCCGCCAACGAGCATGCTCGCTGAAGGCCCGTACCTCATGTGCGTGATGTACTTCGACAACCAGGAAGCGCTCGATAAGTCGATGGCATCCGATAGCGGCCGCGCAGCAGCACGCGATCTTCGCGGATTCGCTGGTCCGCTCGTATCAATGGTAACCGCAGAAGTCGAATCAGCAACGATCTAACGTTTATTGAAATGGCAAAGGCTAAAACAAAAGAGCTCAATCCTTATCGCGAGAAGCGCTCGTTCGATTTCTCGCACATTCTCTATGAGAAGAAGGATTATGTGGCGACCGTCACGATCAATCGTCCGGAAGTTCTGAACTGCTTGAACCTCACGACATTGCGTGAGATGTCGGCAGCTTTCGAAGATGCTTCATGGGATGATGACATTGCGGTTGTCGTCGTGACTGGTGCTGGCGATCGCGCGTTCTCGACAGGCGCCGATCTTGTTGAGCAGGAAGAATTCTTCCTGAACAATCCTGACGATTACTACAAGTGGATGCGCGTCTTCATTGAGATGCACGAGCGTATGCGCAACATCGGCAAGCCGATGGTCGCGAAGCTGAACGGCATGGTCGTTGGCGGTGGCAATGAGGTGAACATCTCGTGCGATCTCGCGATCGCTGCGGATGACATCATCATCAAGCAGGTCGGTGCGGCACGCGGCTCTGTGGCAGCGGCAGGTGCAACGCAGTGGTTGCCGCTCATGGTCGGTGAGCGCCGCGCCCGCGAGATCCTCTTTCTTTGCGAAGACATCCCAGCACAGAAGGCATTGGAGTGGGGCCTCGTGAATCAGATCGTGCCTCGTGCGCAGCTTGATATCGCAGTCGATACGCTTTGCGAGAAGCTGTATAATAAGCTGCCAGAGTGCCTGCGATACACCAAGCAGAATCTCAATTTCTGGAAGGATCTGAGCTGGAACATGACGATCGGTCATGCGCGCGACTGGCTGTCGATCCATAACCTCTCTCCTGAGGTCTCAGAGGGCATATCGGCCTTCAACGAAAAGCGCCCGGTCAATTACAAGAAGATCAGGAAGAAGAGCTGAGGCATTAGCCGCTTCCGATTTCTGTAACTTGCCACGCCATAATTACGTAGTTATCTATGTCCAAATCGCCTCTTTTGGCTTCCAGACGAGGCGGCTTGGACATTCAAATTAACTAAGAGAAATGAATAACTATCAGAACGTCGGTCAGTTGAACTTTACCCCGGAAGCTTTGACGCTTGTGGGTGAGGCACGCATGACCTACATTCGAAAGGTATACACCTATTTTGCGCTTGCTGTTGCCACAGGCATCGGCGGCACACTGGTCGCGATCAACACGAGCCTCGTGTTCTTCTTTGCTTCAAGCCCGATCGTCAGTCTGATCCTCTTTCTCGGTATCGTCTGGGTCGCCGGACGTAGCGCCGAGAATCCGACAACCGCATTACCGACGCTGGCATTGGCGACGTTTGTGAGCGGGCTGGTCATCTCGCCGATGATCTATCTCGTAGCAGGTACACAGGGCATGGGCGCGATCTATACGGCGCTTACGCTAACCGCTTGCGTATTCGGCGGACTCACGTTATATACCTGGGTCAGCCGCAAGGACTTCAGCTACATGGGCGCATCGCTTATGATCGGCTTGTTCCTTGTCATCGGTGTAGGCATCGTGAACATCTTCGTTCAGTCGAGCACACTTTCACTCGCGGGCGCGATCGTGAGTGTTGTCCTCTTCTCTGGTTTCATTTTGTATGATACCTCGAGGATCCTTCGCCAGCCGCATCTCATCCCGCCGACGCTCGCCGCTCTGTCACTGTACCTGGATTTCCTGAACCTGTTCATGGCGATCCTACGTATTTTTGGCATTGGTAGTGGTGTCAGCGAGGACTGATCCACTTTTCAGAAAAGCTCTGGTAGCCTTTCTGTTCTCCCCACAATATGTGATTATGCGAAGCCCGTGACCATGAGCCACGGGCTTTGTATTTTTGCACAGAAATTCTACTCACATCCCGACTTCATATTCGAATGTCCGAACAGATCCAGACCATCGCCCAGAGCTTGAAGAACCTCATCCTCACGCAGGATGGCTTCGTCGCCACGATCCAGCTCAATCGCCCAAAGGTGCTCAACGCCCTCAATCTCGAATTGATGATCGAGTTGGCCGATACGCTCGAAGCGCTCGATAACGATGCCTCAATCCGTGCGATCGTGCTTGCCGGCAGCGAGCGCGCATTCGCTGCAGGTGCGGACATCACCGAGATGGCCGGAGCTTCCACGATCGACATGCTCATGCGAGATCAGTTCGCTCGCTGGGAGCGCATACGCAAGCTCAAGAAGCCGCTCATCGCAGCAGTCTCTGGATTTGCACTCGGTGGCGGTTGTGAATTGATGATGCACTGCGATATCATTATTGCCAGCGAGACAGCGCGGTTTGGTCAGCCTGAGATCTTGATCGGTGTCATGCCTGGAGCGGGCGGGACGCAGCGCCTGACGCGTGCCGTAGGCAAAGCACTCGCAATGGAGATGGTGCTGACTGGCAGACAGATCACTGCTGAAGAAGCATTGCGCGCTGGGCTCATCAACAAGATCGTCCCGGTCGAATACTTCCTCGAAGAAGCGCAGAAGATGGCGAAGGATATTGCGAACAAGCCACCGATCGGCGTTCGACTCGCAAAGGAATCAGTACTCAAGGCATTCGACACCACGATCGAGATGGGTCTCGAATTCGAGCGCAAGAATTTCTATCTCTGCTTCGCATCCGACGATATGAAAGAAGGCATGGCCGCTTTTGTAGAGAAGCGCAAGCCAACTTGGTCGGGCAAGTAACCTCTCACCTTTTAAGATGAATACAATGGCAGATTATCAGACACTTTTGACCAGCTTGAACGAGGGCATCTTCACTATCAAGCTAAACAGGCCTGAAGTTTACAACGCATTTAACGAACAGCTCACGACTGATCTTCAAGACGCTTTCAAGGAAGCTTCAAAGAATGACGAAGTTCGTGTTGTCGTCTTGACTGGTGAAGGCAAAGCATTCTGCTCTGGTCAGGACTTGAAGGATGCACCGTCCGGTGGTGGCAAGCGCTCGCTTCGTGATTCATTGGAGCGTCGTTACAATCCGTTGATCCGTGCTATGCGCAAGTTGCCCAAGCCGATCATCGCATCGATCAATGGCGTGGCTGCCGGCGCAGGAGCATCCCTTGCATTGGCTTGCGATTACCGCATCATGGCTGACAATGCGAAGCTCATCGAGGTATTCGTTCGCATCGGACTCGTGCCGGATTCAGGATCAAGCTGGTTTCTCGTCAAGTATGCTGGACTCGCAACGGCATTCGAGCTTGCGGCGCTTGGCGATGATGTCACAGCAGATATCGCAAAGGAGCTGAGCCTCGCGAATAAGGTCGTACCTGCAGCCGAACTCGAATCGGCCACGAAGGAGATCGCCACACGATTCGCCACAGGCCCAACGAAAGCCTATGGCTACATCAAGCGAATGATGGACAAAGCGGCTGGGATGTCGCTCGATGAGGCGCTCGATTATGAGGTCTACATGCAAGAAGCCGCCGGCCGCACCGAGGACTACACGAACGCCGTCGAGGCCTTCAAGAACAAGCAGAAGCCGGTGTATTCGGGGAAATAGGAATTTCTAAGTCGAGATATCAATTACATCATTTATGATCAGAGTCGCCTCCGTATCAGTGTTGCCTCACTTCAAACTGCAGCTGCGTTTTACCAACGGCGCAGAAGGCATCGCGGATCTTAAGGAAATCCCGCGGGATGGGGTCTTCGAGGAATGGAATGATCCGGCGTATTTTGCGAAGGTTCGGGTAGACCGGGGCATACTCACATGGCCCAACGGAGCGGACCTTGACCCTTACGTTCTTTACTCGCGAGCGACCGGAGTGCCTATTGAGGAGATCTTGAACCCAAATGCCTGAGGTAAGCAGGTTTTATGGCATCGTGATCTATATGTATTTCGATGATCACGCACCTCCACACTTTCATGCGGAGTATGGTGAGCATGAGGCGATTGTGGGCATCAATGAGCTTCAGATCACAGGCGGTTCGCTCCCGAAACGCGCCAGATCGCTTGTATTAGAGTGGGCTGGCCTCCATCAAGCTGAGTTGCTTGAACGTTGGCAGGCAGCTTCGACTCGCGGAAAGATCGAGCGGATAGACCCTCTGCCATAGGATCAGCTCAATCGATTCATTCCCGGAATATTCAAGCGGCGGCATGGACACATTGCCGCCGCTTTTTTGTTGGTACTGGCTGAAGTCACTCACAAGCTTTTCTCTCGATGAAGATAATTGGAGTTATTGGTGCAGGTACGATGGGCTCAGGCATTGCGCTGGCCTCGGCACTAGCGGGGTACGACGTGGTGCTCTATGATATTGCTGAGGCAACGCTCACTCGTGCAGCGAAGGGCAATTCATTGCAGATCGACAAAGCCGTAGAGAAAGGCAAGTTGAAAGCTGAAGATGCGCAGGGGGTTCGTGATCGCATCAAGACTTCCTCGACATTCGAAGACCTCGCGTCATGCGATCTCATCGTCGAAGCGGCGATAGAAAACCTCAAGCTCAAGCAGGAGCTCTTCAGCAAGCTCTCCAACATGCTTGCAGCGGATGCGATACTCTCATCGAACACCTCTTCCCTGTCGATCACAGCGATCGCTAGTGCATGCAAGAATCCTGAACGTGTACTCGGTCTGCACTTCTTCAATCCAGCCCATATTATGAAGCTGGTCGAGATCGTGTGTGGGCAACAGACGTCCGACGATGTCGTGAACCGATCAGCCGAGTACGTGAAGAAGCTTAGCAAAGTCGCTGTGTTAGCAAAAGACACTCCTGGCTTTATCGTCAACCGTGTCGCAAGAAATTATTACGGTGAGAGCTTCCGTGCGATGCACGAAGGCATTGCATCGCATGAACAGATCGATCGCATCATGAAAGCGAACGGCTTCCCTATGGGGCCGTTCCAATTGATGGATCTTATCGGTATTGATGTCAATCTTGCGGTGACGCAATCGGTCTACGATCAATTCTTCGGCGAGCCGCGCTTCCGTCCGCATCTCATCCAGCAAAAGATGGTCGAGGCGAACTTGCTCGGCAAGAAGACGGGCAAAGGGTTTTACGATTACAGCGAGAGCAAGTAAAGACGAATAAATAGTGCCAGTCGTACGAGTGATCGGACTCTCAGGAAGCATGCGCAGTCCATCAGCGACTGGCAAGGCCGTGCAGATCGCGCTGGAAGGTGCGGCCGCGTTTGGCGCGGAGGTCGAGTACATCGATCTCTCTGCACTCGACCTCCCCTTCTGTGATGGCCGCGTTGATATCGAGACCTATGGCGACAACGTACAGCAATTCCGCCATCTCATTCGTGGCGCACAGGGAGTGATCATTGGCACTCCGGAGTATCACAACTCCATGACGGGTGCGCTCAAGAACGCGATCGATCTTTGTCACTGGGATGACTTTGCCCAGAAGATGGTCGGTGTTATCGGCGTTGCGGGAGGAGCGATCGGTGCGATCAACGCCATTAATCACACGCGTACTGTGATGCGCGGTGTCGGCGCATGGGTGGTGCCACACCAGGTATCGATCGCGCATTCTGGCAAGACGTTCGACCAGTCGCTCGAATTGCAGGAGCAATCGCTGCAGCTTAGATTACATCGCCTCGGACGTGACGTCACAAAGTTTTCGCGGCTGATTGCCGCAGGTCTTATCGATATCGACGAGACGCAAGAAGTGTAGACTTCTTACAAGTGTAGCCCTACTTACTTAAGCTAATATGTTTACCGCATTCATAACTCTACTCATCACACTCATGGTACAACCTGGCGAACAGGCTCCGGCCTTTTCCGCAGTATCGACCGACGGTTCTGTCATCTCACTTTCAGATTTTGTCGGCAAGCAAAACGTTGTGCTCTACTTCTATCCTGAAGACATGACGGGTGGCTGCACCAAGCAGGCGCAATGCTTCCGCGATGACATGCCGAAGTATAAGGCTGCGAACACTGTCGTGCTCGGGGTATCGCTCGACGACATGGAGAAGCACCAGAAGTTCACTGAGAAGGAGTCGCTGAACTTCCCTCTTCTCGTAGATAAAGACGGCGAGATCTCGAAGGCCTATGGTGTACCACTGCACGATGGGCTGTATCCAGCGCGTTGGAGCTTTCTGATCAGCAAAGAGGGCAAGATCGTGAAGAAGTACGAGAAGGTCGATCCACGGACGAACAGTGCTGATCTGCTGAAGGACATTGAGGATATCTCTTCTAACTAGAAAGATTGATCAGAACTGAAAAGCCTCGCACTGCGAGGCTTTTCCGTCTTACTTCAGTACCAACTCGATCGGGCAGTGATCGCTGCCCATGACGTCCATGTGGATCTTCGCATCCTTCACCTTCGCTATCAGCCCTTCAGTGACGTAGAAGAAGTCGATGCGCCAACCTCTGTTCTGCTCTCGTGCACGACTGACGGTATCCCAGTAGGTGTATTGCTCGGGCTCCTTGTTGAAGTGCCTGAACGTATCGACGTAGCCCATGTCGTTGATCTTATCGAGCCACGCACGCTCTTCGGGTAGGAAGCCTGAGATCTTCGACCACTCGCGCGGCTTTGCAACATCGATCTCCTGGTGAGCTGTATTGTAATCGCCGCAGATCACGAGCTCTTTGCCTTCAGCGCGAAGCTCTTCCCATGTCTCGAGCAAGTGATCGTAGAAGTCGAGCTTGTAGCGCACGCGCTCTGGTCCTCGTCCGCCGTTTGGGAAGTAAATGTTGAATAGCGTGAAATCATCATAGTCGGCACGAATAACGCGGCCCTCGCAATCGAACTTCTGCGCACCGCAACCTGGCAAGATCGAGACCGGATGCAACTTGTTGTAGATCGCGACACCGCTGTAACCCTTCTTCTCTGCGCTGACGAAGTAGCTATCGTACCCTTCGATCATCCGCAATTCTTCATCGAGCTGATCCGGCTGCGCCTTCGTCTCTTGCAAACAGAGCACATCAGGTTGCTCGCGCTTGACGTAATCGATAAAGCCTTTCTTTTGTGCGGCACGGATGCCGTTGACATTCCAGCAGATCAGTCGCATGTCAGTTATCGGTTGACGGTTGTCAGTTGAGAGAATTTCGATCAGAGAACAGGAAGATTGATCTTGTGCGCGTCGAAGGTCTCAGCCTCGGGATGATTGAGGTAGTGAACGACCTCTTCCCAGTTGTCATGGAAGATCGCCATCGGGCGGTCGTTCAGCTTCTTCTTTAAGCCCAGTGGCGTCTCGTCGTCGAGGAACACATCATCCTCGTTCAACACATTAGGTGGAAGCAGCAGGAGATCTGTCGCAGGACGGCCCTCGAAATGCTGGCGGAAGCACTTGCCAGACAACAAACCGGTGACTGTTACGTCCGGACCGTACAGCGTATTCGTTACAACCTGCAGATCGACCTCCAGATTCGGGATCTCTTGCAATGTTGGGACCACGTACTCACGCATGAAGCCGGACGCAAGCGTTGCAGTAGCTAGCGTCAGCTTCTTCTTCTCGCTGAACGGCTCGCTGCTCTTGATAATATCGATCGCTTTCTTCGTCTCTTCGATGAAGTCGCGTACCATTCCAACACCGTTTTCGAGCTGGGGATATCCATCGTACCATTCCTCCTTCGGTGGCTCCATTTCGGCGACAAGGAAGAATTCGTCGGAGAGATACAGCCAGTTCGCACCGCGTTCTGCGCGGAATTGCTCTTGCAGCTTGAATACATACTCGATCATGCTTCGAGCGTACTCGCGATCGACCTGTTCAAGCTTCGTGAGTCCATCGCGGTGCGATGTCAAGCCTACCGGCACCACTGCCATCGTGAGCACATTCTCGCCCAGAGACCAGGTATCTTCGATCGTCTTCTGCAAGCTGTCGCCATCATTGATTCCTGGGCAGAGCACAACTTGCGTGTGCATCCAGATATCATTCTCCGCTAGGTAGCGGAGCTTATCCATGATGAAGTCATTCTTGCGGAGGCGCATCAGCTTCTGACGAACTTCGAAGACTGTCGAATGGATGCTAATGTATTGCGGCGAGAGCCGCTGGCGGACGATGCGCTCCAGGGCCTTTGGGCCCACGTTCGTCATCGTGTTGTAATTGCCGTACTGATGCGAGAAGCGGTAATCGCCATCACGGAAATAAAGCGCCTTGCGCAGGCCTTCCGGATTCTGATCGACGAAGCAGAAGACGCAGTCATTACCGCAGGCCGTCATCCGCATCGGCTCTACGTGAAAACCGATCTCTTCTCCGTAATCCTTCTCAACATCGAAGATCACGTACTCGCCGCCGGAGATCATCTCAAGTTCGAGATTCTCATTCGGCATGTGGAATTTCATGTCGAGCTCATCGCGGATGGGCTCGCCATTCATCTGCTGCAGCTCGTCACCAGGCTGTATGCCCAGCTCCTCTGCGATCGACCCCGGATCTACTTTAACAATACGCATGTGTTGAGATACGAGATGAATTAATTACGAGTGAGTGCGAGTGCTTCGCGCGTCACGAGCTCATGCCGTGTGCGAACCTGATTCTTACCGAGCAGCGCCACGCTTATACCATACGCTGCGAGTGTAACAAGATACGGATCGACCTTGAGTCCGCGATGTCGCGACTGTACGAAGAACAGTGCGCTAACGGCTGTGGAGTACACAAACAGTGCGATAAAAAGCCAGCGAAGGTTCTTGTCGCGGAGCTTGAATAGTCCATAGAAACCAAGCACGAGCAGGATGAACGTGACTACGTCATAAACGATCATCCACTGGTTGATCTGCAGGCCGTCACCACTGAACGCCCGGCGCCACCAATGGTAATAGACCTTCTTTACGGTCAGCGCCAGCCACTCGCCCGGATGCTCTTTGATCCAATCGAGCGCAACGTCGAAGTAGTATTGATCCCGCATCAGCGGCGAGCGAAGCATGGCGTGATACTCGATCGCTTTGAGTTCTGCAACTTCTTCCGGCGTCTCAGGGATGATCCTGAACTCGCCTGTCGCGCCAACATTATTGCCGAGATAGAGATTGTACCCCGAATTCGCCGAGACTGCAATGAATCGATCGAACACCACGTAATTCCTGAGCGTCCATGGACCGACTAGCAAGACAACCACCGCTGCAAGGAATCCAAGCTTCTTCAGCAATCGTGGCGTATCGAGCTCCTTCTTCAGTACCATCACGAGCCACAACCCGATCAAAGGTAGCCCCATCAGCATGTCCGGCCGAACGAGTATCTGTAGCGCGAGCACAATACCAAGTCCGAGATAGACTCCCTTGCGCATTGGCTCACGGTAGATCATGAAGAGCAGCAGCACCATCGCCGAGATGAGCGCGTGATTGAGCATGTTCGGTTCGATCGCCGAGGCCAGCAGCCACAGCGGCGGATAGAAGCTTACCGCAGCAAAGCCAATGAACGCTGTGAACGGACTTGCGAATCGTCGTGCGATCCGATGTACGAAGACATTTCCAAGTTGCAGCAAGAACAGATTGAACACCTGCATCGCAACGAGTCCGGCACCGAGTTTCAACATGCCTGTCAGGATCCAGACATAGAGTGGCGGAATGTAGGCAGTGATCGTTGGGTAGGTATCGCCAGGATAAGGATAGGCAAAGCCGATCCCCTCAATGATATTCTTCGCGATAAAGTACGGCTCGCCGATGACGACCGCAGGACGCAGTGTCATGCATTGTACGAAGAACGTTATCAGCATGACCGCTGGCACAAGCCAGCGCTCGAGCCGCATCACCGTTAGATCTGCGATATGAAAGAAGGTCTTCACGTTAGGCAAGGACGGGGAGTTCGAGTGTTCGTGAACGACGAGTTGAGAGAATGTCGATCATCTCCCCGATCATGTGTTCGCCATGAATATCTGTAAGTAGTGATCTGACGCTGGTGATATCCCTTGGGATCGAGCTTGCCAACTTGACACGCACGTAGTTGCCTGAGTACCCTTCGTTGATCGCACTCTCCTCGTTCGAGCAATTGATGCTGCGTCCTTCGAGCACGACATCAGCGCTCTTTCCGATCTGCGTTTCATAAAATGCTCGAATCTTCTTCTCACTCAGTATTCTAAGTCGCTCATTACGTTCGCGGCGCTCGTATACATCGATGCGTTCGGTCATTGAAGAGGCCTTCGTACCAGGCCGCTCGCTGTAGGTGAATACGTGCAGGTACGAGAGATCAAGTGATGTGATGAACTGATACGTCTCCTCGAATTCTTCGGTGGTCTCGCCAGGGAAGCCAACGATCACATCTGCACCGATGCAGGCATCAGGCGCGAGCTGTTTGATCAACTCCACTCGGCTGCGATAAAGCTCGCGGTTGTAACGGCGCTGCATCACCTTTAGGATCTTTGGCGACCCCGATTGCATCGGCACATGAAAGTGATTGCAGAACTTTGGTGATTCCGCGACCAACTCGATGATCTCATCTGTCAAGAGATTCGGCTCGATCGAGGAGATGCGGATCCGCGAAGTGACTCTCTCACCCTCGTTGAGTGCCGTCAAAAGCTGATAGAATGAAGAGCCATTTTTGCGGCCGAAGTCGCCGACGTTTACGCCACTGAGAATGATCTCGAGGAAGCCCTTATCTGATAGAGACGCCGCTTCGTTCACGATCTGTTCGATCGCACCGGAGCGAGAAGCACCGCGTGCTTCTGGGATCGTGCAGAACGAGCAATTATAATCACAGCCATCCTGCACCTTTAGGAATGCGCGCGTGCGTCCGACTGATGACTCTGACGTCGCGAGATGAAAATCTGTTGCCTCCTTGATCGGGTTACTGAGGATCAATGGGTTCGATCTCTTCGCGAAAGAACTTAGATGGTCGAAGATGTTAAACTTCTCTTTCGCGCCGAGCACCACATCTACGCCTTCGATGCTCGCGATCTCTTCGGGCCTAAGCTGCGCGTAGCAGCCGGTAACGGCGACGAACATGTTCGGTGAGGACCGGAGGACACGGCGAACAAGCTTCCGACACTCCTTCTCCGCGTTTTCCGTGACTGAGCAGGTGTTGAGCACAAAGATGTCTGCTCCCTCTCCCGAGCTGGCCAAACGGAAGCCGCGGTCGAGGAATTGTCGACCGATGGAAGTCGTCTCGGAGTAATTCAATTTACAGCCCAGGGTATGGAGATACACGGTCGCAGCTGGGTGCGCGATCGAGATCAACGAGGTCTCCGAGGGTGTTGAGGACATGGGCTCGTTCGCAACGAACTGCCCAGTTTTTTTGTGCCATTTGCCTGGTATCAGGAGGGCATTAATGGCCGGTCCGACGGAATTTCATCTACATTCCAGCCGTTTAGAGCGCGTCGTTTTCCCGGAGTTCTCGAGCTTTTACGCAGGAGAATTGCGGAGAGCGCGGGCCCTTAGCTCAGTTGGTAAGAGCAGTCGACTCATAATCGATTGGTCGCAGGTTCAAGCCCTGCAGGGCCCACATTCCTTCCCTTGTCTCCTCACGCACGATCCGTAAGAAATCCATGCTCGAAGATCAGTCACCGTTCACCCACGAATACTGGATGCGCATGGCGCTCAACGAAGCTGAGAAGGCGCTCGACATCGACGAGGTGCCGATCGGCTGCGTGATCGTGCATGACAATAAGGTGATCGCGAAAGGCCACAACCTGACCGAGCAGCTTCAAGATGCGACCGCCCATGCAGAGATGGTCGCGCTCACCGCAGCGAGCGCACATCTGCAATCTCGCTATCTCACCGATTGCGTGCTTTACGTCACGATCGAACCATGCCCGATGTGTGCAGGCGGCATCGTGCTCTCACGTATCCCGACGCTCGTATTCGGAGCGTATGATGGAAAAGCCGGCGCGTGCGGCACGCTTTATAACATCACTGAGGATAAGCGACTGAACCATCAGGTACACACGATCCCTGGTGTTCTCGATCGCGAGTGTGCAGCGCTCGTTCGTGATTACTTCCAGAATAAGCGTGGCAAAGTGATCATCACCTAGCTAAGTCTTTACCAGAATGCAAAAGGGGCTCATCGAGCCCCTTTTGCATTCTAACTAGAATGGTCGTTCAAGTCTGAAGAAGAACCTGGCGTCTGCGTCGCGATCGGTTCTCCAGTAGGAGCCGATCTGGATTCCGGACACGTGTCCGAGAGCGATACCCACATTATAAGCGATCGTTGCTGGCTCAAGTCGGCTGAAGCCCTCGAAGATGGACGTAGCTTTCGGCTCGTAGGTAACGAAGCCAAAGTCATTCATCACTACGAGTTGCATATCTGATCGTTCGAAAAAACTGCTAAGGGCCGCGAAGCTCAAACGCAATTCTGTATTGAGCAAGAGAAGGCGGTTACCCATCATTTCCTTATAACCGAGCGCCGGTAAACTGCCGGGTCCGCCGAGTGCCTGAAGCTTCTGATATGGCGCGTCACCGGTCGTGGCTTCGAAGCGTAAGCGTGAGTCGAGAGCGAGCCCTGGGACGATAGGATTGAATCCGCGTACATCCATGAGGTAACGGTTGAAGCCGAAGTCGGCTCCAGGCATATGTCCGAGTTCTGCTTGCACGAGTGTGCTGAATCCCGTTAGCTCTGAAAACTCGACGGTGTCCCCGAACACGTTTGTAGCTTCGGTCGCACGCTCCGTTGCACCTTCGGCCTGATAGGTGATAACGAACGAGCGCAGATCGCCTGCTGTGATCGAGCCGAAGTTCACGAAGGATGTTGCGTGAGGGTTCGGTGGTAGCACTTTATTGCCGCCGAAACGTCCGTAGAAGACCTGTTGATCGCGCTGCTCGTAGCGATCGTTACGCCACTCGAGACGTATCTCGCGATTGCGCATCGGCCTGAACGCGAGATGTGCCGACCAACCGGCGATCTTGTAGTAGTCTCGGAAATCCTCACGAGCCCAGAAGGCGTACTGCGAATTCTCAAGACGACGAGCTCGCCAATGATCTTCGGTACCCGTTTGGTTGTGGAATTCAGCACCGACCGCAAGCGTCATCGGCACATAGAACAAGCGGCTGCCGACAGTGTCCGCCGCAGTCGGTAGCGGTTCGAGCGGGAATCGATACTCCGTGCCGAGGAAGTATTGCCAGCGCTTGTCTTCGAAACTGTAGCCGAAGCCACCATTGGCGCCGAGTTCGTCATGCGGACCGAAGTCGGCCATGTTGCTCGAACCAAGGCCGAGGAAAAAGCCGTCTACACGGTTGAAGTCGATCATCGAGAACGCCTCGCGGTAATGCGACTGTCGCGGCGCTTCCATCTCGGTGATCAGGAAGGAGCGTGTTTGCTTCTTCCACTTTACGCCGAAATAGTTGACGGCGGTCGAGTCGCCATCGGAGCGCTCGGAGTAGACGCCGAAGCCGTCATCGTCCTTTGTCGAATCTGCTTGCTGCGCGTTGGCAGCGGTTGAGAGAAGGAAAAGAGCTATCAAAAAAGCCGTCACAAGTGACTTCATAAGCACAGGGGTTAGAGTTAGCGTGTGCAAATCTACGTCACAGATAACAATGGGTTTCGGAGTGAATGCGTTAATTCGGATTCAGGATGACCTCGGCCGACTCCCCTTGCGACCAATCCAGCGCTTTGCGCTCTGACGGGACCCGTATAGCGAGGAGCATAACTGTGTTAAGGATCGTAAAGACGATCGCGGTGATCCACAGACCAAAAGCGAGCGGCAGCACCAGGATCTCCATGGCTACCACAACATAGTTCGGGTGCGAGAGATAGCGATATGGGCCGCGTGCAACGAGCCTCTCCCCTTTCATTACTAGAATGCGCGTCGTCCAGCGATCACCAAGCACGCGCATCACCCAAAAGCGGATCGATTGTGCGATCGCAAACACGAGAAGAAGTTGAGGGTAGAAGACTGAGGTGGATGAGAAGAGATACTCGACGATCATGCTAACGAAGAAAGCGGTGTGCATCATCACCATGTACGGGTAATGCGTTGCACCGAATTCGACTGCGCCTCGCTCGATCAGTTTCTTTGTATTGCGCTTGGCGATCATCACTTCGCTTATACGCTGTAAGATTGTGTAGACGACAACACCAAGAAAGAACTGATCGGGATGTAGTATCATGCTACCACTTCAAAAGGACAAGCTCTGAACAGAAGCCAGGGCCGAGCGCAGAGAGCAGACCGTATCCTTTACTTACAGTAGCATCTTGAAGATAACGCTCAAGAATGAAAAACACCGTTGCGCTCGACATATTGCCATGATCCCGCAGCACGCCATACGAATGCCGCAGATCGTCCTGCTTCAGGTGTAGTGCTTCTTCGTATGCCTCCAGCACCTTTTTGCCGCCCGGATGCGCGATGAAATGATCGAGGTCGTCATACTTTAGCGTGTTTCGCGTAAGCAACTCACCAATATTCTCATGCACGAGCGAACGAACGATGGTTGGAATGTCACGCGAAAGTACCACCTTGAATCCTTCACCTGTGATCTTCCATCCCATCACGTCGAGCGTGTCGGTGTAGATCGTTGACATCGTGTCAACAATGGCTGGGCCTAAAGCTTCTACATTGTCACCAACGACGAGACACGCTGCTGCACCATCACCAAACAAAGCCGTCGCGACGATGCTGCTCTTTTGCTTGTCGTTTTTCTGGAACGCGAGCCCGCAGAGTTCGAGGGAGACAACCAGCACGCGGGAATCAGGATATGCCTTTGCGATATCATACGCCCGCGCAATTCCTGCAGCACCGCCTGCGCAGCCAAGTCCCCAGATCGGGATACGCTTGATGTGCTTGTTGAATGGCAGGATGTTGAAAAGCCGTGCATCGATCGATGGCGTCGCAAGCCCCGTGGTTGAGATGAAGACGATCGCGTCGATCAGATCGAGTGAGAGACCGAGTTGATCTCGTAGATTGCCGATCGCCTCCTTCGAAAGCTCAAGCGCCTGCTCGATGTAAAGATCATTGACCTCGGTGAAGTCGTGCGGTTGCTCGAACCAGTCGTTATCGACGACAAACGATCGCTCGTCGATCAGTGAGTTATCAAATACCGACAGCAGCTTATCGATCGCGGGCCTCTCACCAAACACCCGACGCGCAAAAGACTTGGCGTCCGATTGTGAGAGCTTAAACTTTGGAAGTGCTGTCGCGACGCCTGCGATCTTGGGCATAAGTGCTCTTGAATGGTGATCTTAGACGTAGGGTACTCGTCTATGTCCGTCCTAACGCCAGCCCATCTTTGCTACTCGGCAGCAGAGGATCCTTGCGCCGATAGACGATCGTGCCTTGCTTCAGAGTTTGGATCAGACTAACATCGGCGTAGGATGTAAGTCCCGAGGATTTGATCATGTGCAACTGGAAAAGAGTCAGAAATACGCCGGTCATATTCGTCATCGCATCCGAATACATCAATCCGAAGAATGATGCCACGTTGTAAACGATCATGAGGTGAATGCACAGTTGATTGATCAGGAAGTCCTCCTCTGTCCTCTGCAATCGGCGATTAATGAGGAGCGCTTTCCAGATCCTGGCCAACAGCCAGAGGAATCCGATCGAGCCGAGCAACCCAGCACGAAGCGGCCAATACAAATAGGTATTGTGGCAGCCAAGTGTCGTGAAGTTGGCAAAGAGCGGCATGCGGAAGTACTGGTGCCACTGCGTACCGATCGCTGTTCCCCAGATCGGATTATCGCGTATGTTGGCGATGACATTCGGATACTCGAGCAATCGGATGTACGCAGAGCCCTCCTCCTTCGGCTGAATAACGCCGAAGAGCCTGGCAATAAAGCCGAGTGGATCCGTGAAGAGGATCACGACGCCGATGCCTAACAGCATTCCCAAGATCAATAAAAGATGCTGCTTCCTCCTACCCTTGCCGATCGTGATGATCATTAGGAAAGCGGAGACGAGCAGTGCTAAAAAGAAAGTGCGTCGGTAACTAACTACTAGCGTGAAGAAGAGCAATGGTACGCCGCAGATCATAGCCGTGCGGAGCCACTTGTACTGCTCACCCTTATAGTGGACCAGGAGTAAGGCCCCGACAATGCCGATCGCGAGAAGAAACCCGTCCCGCCAGAACAAAACCACGCCCCAGGCAGCAGCTGGATCGTCAGAGAAATACTTGATCCAGATGCCATCCAACGCCTTCATGACGGTCGCAAAGAGGAGCATCGGTACGAGGAGCTTCCGATCCTCATCACTGCGAAATACATTCACCATGATGAAGAAGGCGATCACAAGCTGGATCGATTCATGCGCTTCGTAGACAACGGTGACTTCTTGACGAATGAACGATCCGCGAGCCCACGAAATGAAGAGC
>JBKJTP010000322.1:0-11996 GCA_046590195.1 Kapaibacterium sp. (SeqCode)
ATCGCTTGACGGAGCAGGATCTCGATGGCTCGACGAAGGTGATCGGCCATGTCAAGATCGGTGCAGAAGGCGTAAGCGCGATCGAGCTTCGCGTCTATCCAAACCCAGCAGTCAGCACGATCAGCTTCTACATCAATGGCGCAATGCCGGAGAACGTGGTGCTGCTGGACGCTCTGGGCCGCGAGGTCAAGCGTGCATTCGGTGTGACGGAACTTGCCGTCTCGGATCTCTCGGGAGGTACGTACTTCCTGCATGTTGAGGCCAACGGGCAGAGGTTCGTACGTTCTGTCACGATCACAAAATAGTGAACTTCGGATGGTTTTAGCCAACGGCTGAGACCGTCTCTCGAACAGTGTGTAACAGAAGCTCCCGGTGTGCGCTTATTACTAGCACCCGGGAGCTTCTTATTTGTCTATGGTCTATCGAGCTTTTTTAGTCGTTCTCACAGTATTGCTCGCATTAGCAAGCGAAACATACGCGCAAAGCACCGTCAATGCCGGACGTAAGTTCGCGTTCGGAATTCCAGAAGGGCCCGATCGCCAGGTCGGTCCGGGCGGTGGCGAATCTCGCATCTTCCTGACCATTCTCGGTACGACCGAGGGCTGCGCTGTTGTCACTGGACCCGACGGATTCTCGGCCAGTGTGAACTTCAATGGCATCCGCGAGCGTGAGATCGAGATACCGGTCTCTCACATGCAGAAGTGGGAGGAAGGCTTCAACAGAAAGGGCTTTATCGTTGAGACAACGCAGCCCGTCGCGCTCGAGCTGCACGTCGTCTTCGAATCAGCAGGCGAGAGCACGCACATCTTCCCTATGGAGATGCTCGATGGTGATTATCTTCTAAGCGGGTGGAGCCTGTTCGATGACAAGCCGTTCAACGAGCATAACCGCGCACAATTTCTCATCACTGCAGCGGAAGATAACACCGATGTGACGATCACGGCACCGAATGGCCTGCTGCCGAATATTGCACCGGGCACCACGTTCACCGTAAGGCTCAACGCCGGCGAGTGCTACATCGGCAAGATGGATAGCACGCTGAATACCGAGCTCACAACATCGCAAGTGATCGTCAAGGCAACAAAGGCAGTGAGCGTGCTGCAGGCGAACACCTGCGGCTATGTGCCCTATGGCGTGCAGAGTTGCAACATGATCCTTGACAACGTGCTGCCTAGGACATACTTCGAGAAGAAGTTCTACATGCAGCCGATCAGCCGCGATGTTCGCAGCGATCATGTGATCCTGACAAGCGAGCTTGATAACTTCAACGCGATCACATCGGACGGCATCTTCTATCAAACAAAGAACGGCAGGCTCGACATCATCATCGATAAGCCAACGATGATCGAGACCGATGCGCCTGCAATGGCGCAGATACTCACGCCTGGGAGCAACCAGGCAAGTCTCGGACTGAGCGACCCGACATGGGTGCTGCTTCCTGCTGAAATGATCTGGGATGATACGCTCAAATGGTTTGCACAGCCGCCTGTCGGAGGAAGCAGGCCCTTCACGCATTATGTTACCATTGTGGGTCCGCAAACAGCATTCGACGAGATCATGATCGACGATGCGAAGCTTATTGATTTCGCGACGATGACTGTGATCGCAGGTACAACGATGTTTACGACACAAGTTGGTGTGCCGCAAGGTACGCATGTTGTGCGGTCGCCCGTGCCCGTCGGTGTTGTGGCGAATGGCGTTCGTTCGAACGATGGCTATTCGCTCTTGCCAGGAGGCACGCTACCGAATCGTTATCAGCCACGGCCTGCGGCAGCGCTAGACCTCACAGCAAGTACAGCACAGTTTTGCGGAGACATGAACGCGCAGTTGCTCAACGCGCTCAACATCTCGACAACGGACAAAATTATCGAGGTCACCGCACTGATCAAGTATGATCCGGCGGTGCTCACTGTACTTAATGCATCTAGTGGCAGCTTCTTCCAGACCGTTCCAGGTTCAGCGGTAGATGTTTCCGTGCCCGGAGAGCTAAAGATCACCGTGAAACCTGGCGGCTATCTCACCGGCTCTGGCACATTGATCGATGCCGTGTTTGCTGTCGATGCGGATGTGAGTATTACAACGGTTAGCGGCAGTCTCACGCTCACGAACGACGAGATCTGTGATAATACCCGCACCTTTGATCTTGATGTACCGGTGCAGATCACGAGGATCGTTGAGAATGCGCAGCCAATGATCTCGCTTACTGACTTCCGAGCCGAACAGAATTCGATCGCATCAGCGGATCTCATCATCTCAGGTTTACCAGCAGATGCAGAAGTCCGCGAGTTCGATGTGACGCTCGATTGGGATCATGATCTTATTGAACTCGATGCCATTGTGCAGAACGGCACCCAATCAGCGAATTGGCGCATTGACCGTTTTAACGAATCACCGACGCAGGTTCGGCTGCACGTGACCGCAACGAATGGCGAAGTGCTTTCGAACGGGAAGATCGCAACACTCGACTTTCGCGCATTCCTTTCGGATACGAATGCGACGTCGATCACGGTCTCCGCGCAGTTGCCGAGCAACCGCAAGTGCCCGCTGATCCTGACGGTGGGTCAAAGCACCGCGCAATTCAACACAGACCTTCTCTGTGGCGAGGGCCTCTTGCTTGATGCGATGGCTGGCAAAACGCTTGGCGCCACAATCGCCCCGAACCCATCTACCGGATCGTTCAGGCTCGATCTGGCTCGAACCATCGAGGGCCACGCGGTCATTCTAAATGCACTGGGCCACGAGGTTTATCGCTGGGAATTGGGGAGCGATCGCTCAACCGAGATCCTGCTTCCGGCAGAATTGGCTTCCGGCAGCTATATTGTCCGGATCGTAGCCGGGACTCAGAGCCAGAATCTGCCCCTTCTGATCCAGAAATAGGTAATTTCTGTCCTACGACTATCAAACGCAGGGTTAGTGGCTTCCAATAATCGACGTTTCCAAACTGTAACTTCGACTTTTTGGGGGTGTTTAACCCCTGAATGGCCGCCAGCGCACTGATACTTTCACGATCATCCAACGCTCTCGTGAGCAAGCAAACGACCAACTCGGGCAACGCCGTTGCCACCGAGCATAGTCGCGTGAGCGATGGCCGCGTGCGGGTGACGAAGACTGCCGAGCCAGAGATCGAGATAAAGCAGGAGATCGAGATAAAGCAGGAGAAGACCGGACTCTTTGGCGCGCGCAAAAAAAATGCTGAAGTGCGAAGCGACGTCGAGCTGATACAGGCATTTCAGGCCGGCGATGAGCGCGCATATGCGGAGCTCTATGTTCGCCGGAAGTCTGAAGTGTACACGTTCTGCCTTCGTATGCTTGGTGGTGATGCCGATGCAGCGAGCGACGCCTTCCAAGAGGTCTTCATTAAGGTCTACGAAAAAGGCGACACCTTCCGCGACGGGACGAACGTCATGGGTTGGCTTTACATGATCGCACGCAACACCTGCCTCAATGTGTTCCGCGCGAAAAAGCCGAACGACACGATCGAGAATCATCAGTCACTGATGTCGAGCGATCGTACGCTCGCACCGGAGTTCGGTCAGGAGCAATCGTTCTTACGCGATATGCTCGAGAAAGCGATCGCGTCATTGCCAGAAGAATTCAGAGAGCCATTCATCTTACGTGAGTTCGATGGCTTCTCATACACAGAGATCGCTGAGATGACTGGCACAACCCTCGGCATCACAAAGGTGCGCATCCACCGTGCAAAGCAAAAGATGCGAGAGATCTTAAGACCATACTTACACGAGTCCGACAATGTGGACGAGTCGGTAACACTGTTTAGGAGCAATAGCGCAGATGACAAGCTATCTGCGGAGGAATAAGCTATGATGAACCTGGAAGACAAGATCATTGCGTATCTCGATGGCACGCTCGACGAAACGTCGAGAGCGGAGCTATTGCATACGCTTAGTGTAAGTCCGGATAAGCGCAAGCTGCTCGAAGAGCATATCAAGCTTCGCGAGATCATCTCGCTTGGCCACAAGCCTGCCTCCGTGCCCCTCATGACCGAGCGCAAGCTTGCTGATCGTATTCCGATCCTCATGCAGGAGCTTCCGTATCTCGCTGAGAAGTCGACGCGCATCGCGCCGTTCATTCCTGTAAGCCCAACCTCGTACTTCACGCTGCTGGGCCGTCAGGTCTCGAACTTCTTCACGTCGCGCGTTGGTCAGGCTGTCTCGCTTGGTACGCTTGCACTCATCGGCGGAATGTCATGGTACATGGCGCAAGCAAATGGTGATGAGCAGGTTGGTAATTTAACCAATAGGACACCATCAGCGCAAGTTCGATCAGAGAATGTAGCACCAGCTCCTTCGCTTTCAAGCTCCACTTCGGCAACAAATGCCCATCGATCTTCTAGCAGCTCGGTCGATGTTTCTGCACAAGGTGGCTTAGCGCCAGTTGCTAGCAAGGTTGCATCGTCCAGATCGCACAAGTCTTCGAATGTGACATCGTCATCGTCGAATATGCCTAACAGCATCGCCGCGAATGCGAGTAAGGATCCCGCAACGACCAACGATCAAGCGAATACGACTGACGCTACAAGCACGAATATCGGCGGCAATGTGGCATCAACCGATGCTGCAAGTTCACAATCATCGACCGATGTAAAGAGTGTAGACAATTCTGCCGAGCCAGCTAAGCAAGTTGTCAACAACTCATCGAGCGACAATTCAGAGAAGTCAACAACGATCACTCCCAGTGTGGACGACAATAAGAACATCACGGATCCAAGTGAACTGCCACCACTGCCGCTTCCATCGAGCGAGCGCAATGTGACGGGAGGATTTTTCCAGGCGGATTACTCTGGCAGCTTCAGCGTCCGCCCAAATGTGAAGGCGCAGGAATATGAGACGACGTCTGGCATTGGTGCACCGGTTCTTGGAGCTGGATATAAATTTAATAGCACATGGGCTGTCGGTGTCGAAGCCGGCAAGTCATCGCTTTCGCAGCAGCAGCAAGAGAGAACTGAGACACCGCAGGCGATGCCTGGTCCGTCTGGCAACAATCTCTCTGTGAATAATCGTGTGACTTACGCGACGGACGTTAAAGATGTTGATGCATATTGGTCACAGGCAACGCTCCGCTATTCACAAGATCTGACCGATCAAATGCAGATCGAGCTTACTGGCGGCGCGGGTGTCGCATTCGTCGATGGCCTAGCTCCGATGGTCTCGCTCGGTATTGCAACAGCTTATGATCTGAACGAGACGTGGGCGCTTACATTCGGTGTTTCCGGACGCGGTGCATGGCTTAGCGGTGTGAACGCTCCGGTAGAGCCAACAACAACGCTCGGTGCCGGCGAAGCCAAGGCCGTCGTCTCGCATCGTCCTTTGACCGACGAGCTCTTCAGCTCATCGATCGCACTTCGCGCAGGTATTCGCCTGGGCTTCTAAATTTAATCCAGACTGATGACTCGTCGCCCGTTACATGTTTTCGTCCTCACGATCTGTCTCGCACTTGCGGGGTGCGCTATTCCAGTGGATACCGCTCCGAGTGTGGATGGTACTGTGCGCGAGTATTTCTGGCAGCCGGGCTTGGGCGAGATACACTATGACGTGTACAATGGCCTGAACACAACTCCCGTCGATCATACGATCACATTCACATCGCAAGGCGATACGCTCCATGCGATCGATCAGTCTAACGGTCTGACGGGCCGAATCTCATCGCGTGTGTATCCTAGCACCGTACATCTCATCGATGTACAATCTACCGCGCTCTTCCCGCTTCCGGAAGGCGCTTACATCTCCGCGTATTCCAGCGAGCAAACAAGGAAGCAGTATCTACCGGTATCTGATTTTATTTACTTTGAAGGCGGAGCCGTCGCATTCTCTGGGGAATGGCCATATTATTCGAGCGACGGAACGACGTGGACCAAGTCTATCACGCCAATAAGTGGTACTGTCACCGCAACATGCGCGCTTACATCTGCAAAACTCTACGCGGGCACATCAGCAGGTAAGCTTTATTTGAGTGAGGATGGAGGCAAGAAGTGGAATCTGATCAAGTCAGTCGAGAAGCCGATCATCACGATCGTTAAAGATGAGGCGACGATCTTTTTCGCAGTTGCGGAGATCGGCGTTTACTCGGTGAAGGGCGCTAACTTCGCACGTGTCGGCAAAGATCTACCGACGATCGCGGGCATTGCTTGTGTGCGGAGTGATGGTGGTGATCTTATCATTCTTGCCGCAACTCAAGATAAAGGACTACTTCGGGTCATGCCTGGTGGCAATGATCTCTGGGGCGAGCTACCCTCGACGATCGATGATAAGTTGATGACGGGCGTCTATGCACAGCATGCGAACGTGCTCGTCACGATGAAGAATGGCGACTATTATACATCAGCAGATGCAGCAAAGACTTGGGTGCGCGGCCTGACCGACGTCACCGCAGCAGCAGCTCGTTTTACGGCTGGTACTGTGGCGTTCGAACGGGGCTCGATGGCGACAAGTAATGGCTGGATATTGACTACGGGGCTGAATGCGCAGGCAGCTCAGCGAGTCACAAGCATCGGCAATGAGATCCACGCGATCCATCAACCGCAAGCCGATCAATGGATCGTCGCATCCGACCTTGGACTCATGCGGGTGAAGACGAGCGGTGCCCCCGAGCAGATCGGGCCATTCGTGGAGGTACCAGATTCCGCTCGCGGTGAGTTTGCATTGTTGCAATCGCTCGCTGGCGGTCCGCTGAAACCCGGCGATAGCTGGCATGCAGGCAATCTCTATATCCCACAATCGCAGATCGGCACGAAGTACTTCCAGATCACCGCTCGCGTGATAGAGCAGCTCGATAGCCTGTCAGTCGATAACAGTAGCTTTGGCGACGTCTTTGTGGTGCGTTATTCCCTCGAGATCAACGGCGAACCTGCCCCGCTCTCGCCATACTGGATGATCTATTTCAGCCGCAATATCGGCCCAGTGATGATCGATCGCATCCAGGATCATAGCACCCTGACGAGCCCTGTCAGCCGCGCTGTGTACCGAGGCCGCAAGTAGGAGCCTCTCCCCCTTAGAACCCTCTCCCCCTGATAGCCGTTTGAAGCTTTGTCTCAAACGAACCGTGGTGCTTTGAACGATAGCTTGCCGCCACGCTAAAGAAAGAGCTAAAGCGTCGACGCCAATAAAGTTAACTGATAGACAGTAAACCCTGATGCGTCGAGCACGTCAGGGTTTCTCTATATATGAACGATACTAAGAAGACATCTCCGGCAGAGCAGTCACACGATTATCGTGAGATGACCTGCACGTATGATCCGCTGAAGGAATTCCTCGCTCATTATGCCGACGCGAAGGCCATACAGAAAGAAGCGAGCGAGTACTCCACTCTCACGGTCGAAGAGCGCCTGAAGCAGCGCATCATCGACGGCGATAGGCTCGGCATCGATGACGATCTTAATTTAGCGATGAAGACGTATTCCGCGCTCGACATCGTCAACGACATTTTGCTCGACGGAATGAAGGTCGTTGGCGAGCTCTTTGGCTCGGGCGAAATGCAGCTCCCGTTCGTGCTGCAATCGGCAGAGACGATGAAGACGGCCGTGAGGTATCTTGAGCCGTTCATGGAAAAGAGCGACGGCCCAACGACAAAGGGCACGATGGTGCTCGCAACTGTCAAGGGCGACGTGCACGACATCGGCAAGAACCTCGTCGATATTATCCTGACGAACAATGGCTACCGCGTTGTGAATCTCGGCATCAAGGTCGGTCTCGAAGCAATGCTCGATGCGTTCAAGAGAGAATCGGCAGATGCGATCGGCATGTCGGGTTTGTTAGTAAAGTCGACAGCGATCATGAAGGAGAATCTCGAGATCATGAACGGTCAGGGCGTCGAAGTGCCTGTTATCCTCGGTGGTGCAGCACTGACACGTAAGTTCGTTGAAAAGGATCTTCGTGATATCTATAAAGGCCACGTCTCCTATGCACAGGATGCATTCGATGGCCTGCACTTCATGCAGAAGCTGAAAGCCGGTACGCTGAACGAGCCAAGTGGCGAGCAGGTGTCGACAGAAGCAGTAACGCTCGAGGATAGTATCCGCGCAATGGACACGGTCCGAGCAAGCTTCATTCCACTACTCGAGAACATCCCGCAGGATAAGTATCTGGTGCCTGAATCGTTTGGTCAATGGTCGCTGCGCGATGTCATTGCGCATCTCATCGGTTGGGAGCGCCTGTCGCTCGAACGCGTGAAGATCATAAAGAACGGCGGCTTACCAACGGCAGTAAGCTCTGATGAGATAGATGCGATCAATGCGGAGTTCGCCAAGTCGATCGATATTCAAGAGAAGCAAGAGCTGATCACGGCGCTTGAAGACGTACGGGCGTCGCTGCGAGAAGAACTTCTCACCGTAACCGACGAGCAGTTCATGCGTTCGGCAGAGATCCCTGCGATGCAGAAGTGGCTGCAGCACACGACGTCGCGCCACGAGCGCGACCACATGGCGAAGATCGAGCTATGGATCGAGGAGCAGGAAGCGGAGCTCGATAACGCGACCGGCGCCGACGCGAAGATCTTGATCGCAAAGCAGACACTCCCATGGATGGTAAAGGCGAAGCCAGGCGAGAAGCGCACCGTTGCTCCGATCTCGACGACGCCATTTGAAGAGAAGAAAGTAGAGATCGACGTTGCAATACCAACGCCGCCATTCTGGGGATCACGCGTTGAACGCGATATCAAGCTCGAGAAAGTGTGGGAGTATCTCAACGAGGTAGCTCTCTTCCGTGGACAATGGCAGTTGCGGCGCGGCAAGAAGACGATCGAGGCTTACAACAAGGAGATCGATACCATCGCGCGTCCGAAGCTGCAGGAGATGCAGCTCAAGGCAAAGCGCGATCGCGTACTCGATCCTCGCGTTGCGTATGGGTATTTCCCGTGCTGGTCAGAAGGCGATGATCTCGTCGTGTTGCGTCCGAAGGGTTTGGGACAAATGTCGCAGTACGAAGTATGGCCAACGTTCGAGGTCAGCGATCTCGAAGAGTGGACGCGCTTCTCTTTTCCTCGCCAGTCAACAGCGCGCAAGCTGTGCATCACTGACTTCTTCGCGACGAAAGAATCGGTACTCGCCAAAGGACAACCTGATGTGATCTCATTCACCGCAGTCACCGTCGGGCGCGAAGCGAGCGAATACACAGCTAAGTTATTCGCGAACAACGAGTATGCAGAGTATCTCTTCATGCACGGTTTGTCCGTAGAGACTGCCGAGGCACTCGCTGAGTACTGGCATAAGGTGGTGCGTCAGGAGCTCGGCATCGGCGATAACGATGCTCGCGATATCACCCGCCTGTTCAGCCAGGGTTATCAGGGCTCGCGTTACTCGTTCGGATATGCAGCGTGTCCGAATCTGGATGACCAGACGAAGCTGTTTGAGCTGATCCGTCCTGAGCGCATCGATATCACGCTCACGGAAGAATATCATCTGGAGCCCGAGCAATCGACGACAGCTCTCGTCGTGCATCATCCGCAAGCGAAGTACTTCAATATCAAGTAAGCTCGGCGACGATCGACTTAGAAACGCCAGACAAAGTTCGCGACTGGCGCAAGTATCGGCAATGTAAAGAAGCAAAAGCCAAAGTCACTCGAGAAGCGAGATGACTCGACACGCAACGCAAGAAGCGCCATCAGCTTAGAGGGCGATTGTAGATCGTGATTCCAGACTTCGCCCACAAGTCGCATATTCGAGATGTCCAGAAATGGCGTATCGAACCCCGCGCTCGCACCTAGCGCGCCGCCATAATTAAATGCGAATGACCCGTACGGAAACACATCGACGATCGGGAAGTCCTCGCCACTGAGCTTGTAGAAGAACATCCCCGAGATGCGAGTCTTGTCCTCATGCTCGTAAGTGCCGACACCAAAGAGATGCACGTAAGGTAACTTGCTCGTCAGACGCAGGAAGTTACCACCGATCGCGAACGAGAACCACGGCTCGTCCATGATCGTAAGTTTCGTATTCACAAATGCGAATTGTGAGCGAAATGCAACGGTCGGCATTGCGGTGATACCTGCATTGACCGAGACAACCTTGTCGAACCCGATACCAGCCTGCAGAAATGCAAGCTCCCACGCGCCGATGTAAGCACCTTCATTCGCCTTCGCTGTAGGCATCAGGAAGTGCCGGCCCGGATCACGAATGGTATCGATCGTCGGTGCGAAGTATTCGAGATTGGCAGAAGGTTTTTGCTGTGCGCTCGCAATACTCGCGAACGCACATACCAGGAGAGCGATGAACTTCATGTTGATCAGTGCTTAAAGCATACCAGCACGCTTGCGAAGCAGCCACTCGATCGCGAAGGCGGTCAGCGCAAGTGCCAGCAGCGGCCACGAATTCCACAATTCAAAATCGGCTTTGGTGGTAAGCTCGCGCGGCTTAAAGCGCGGATTGTTGCGAATGTCTTCCATCAGGCTGCCGGCATTCCCGACCGTGTAGAATTTGCCGCCTGTTCGCGCAGCTAGCTCACGAAGAATATCGTTGCGCATACGAGGCTCTGCGAATTCGACGTTGAACTCGCCAACGTTGAAGCGCCCATCATCACGGCCGATCAATTCATTGCGCCTGCTTGCCTCACCAACGAATGCATAATCACCCGCAGGCAAGCCCTGCGGCAGCGCGGCAGTGTATCGGCCATTGCCAATGGCATCGAGCGTAAGCGTCAATGGCGTCTTGAGTCCGCTGCCCGTCAGCTTGATCGTTGCCGATGCATTCTCGATCGGGACAAAGCTCTCGTCATAGACCTGTCCTGCTACATCAATGCGTTCGCCGGCTTCGTAAAAGCGGCGCGTCGGGGCGATGTTCACGCGCTTCTGATCATCGCGTGTCGTGAGCCAGCGAAGTGAATTCGAGAGAAAGATATCAAGTGCGCTGAAAGCAACATTTGCGGTGTCCTTGAGTCTGCTTGTTGATTGGAAGGCAAGCTCGCGGCCGAACGATGTCAAGCGCCACTGCCACACCCCGTAACCATTGATCGCGATGCTTCTGGCATCGCCAAGCTGACGCGTCATGATGAGCGGGTCACCGATCTGTACGCCCTGGATCGTCGCTTCAGCCAGCACTTCGGATTCAGGCTTTGGCTCCACGGTCACTTCGGACTTGAAGAGCGGCGCAAGCCCATCCCAGCTCATCTTGTCCTTCATCTGCCCGGTGAGCTTTAGCAGTGGATGATCGAAGCGATCGGGATTGACATAAGGCGAGACCTTGATCTCGTTCAACGAGCTTCGCTGCGGCACGCGGAATGGCAGCGCCTCGGCAAGCTGTGCTAGCTTCGTGTTATCAACTGTACGTGATGGGATGTAGAGCAGTGGCTTCGATTGATTCGTCACAAGCTGGCGAACAAGCGCAAGGCTCTGGTCCGAGGTCTGTGCGATCGGAAAGCCAACGAGCACCACCATGTCGATGTCGCGCAGCTTCTCAGGTGTTGGTGTGCCTTCGTAGAACTCGCTGCCAGCCTTCTGGATAAACGTGATCAGCTCGACCGATGGATTGGCCGAATAATACTGACGCAGGAAGCTCACGTCCGAACTCGGTGCGCCAGCAAACATCGCCACCCTGAACTTGTTACGCAGCACCTTCACGTAAGCGATGCGAAGATTATTCTTATCAGTGATCTCCTCGCTCAACGCGCTTACGCGTGCTGTCAGCTTGATCGTGCCTTCCTTGTTCGGCGTGTAGCGGAAAGAGAACGACTCATCGTAGCTTCCGCCTTTGAGCGACACGACCTGCTCATGGACGCGCTCTTGATCGGCATAGACGAAGACCTGCACGCGCTCGCCAGCGCGGCTATTCGAGACATGCAGCGTCATATCGACCGGCTGCGCCACAGACATCGTTGCGATCTCATTCGTAAAGAGCTCGGTCAGCGAGATGTCGCGTATCTCACTTGAATCGCCAAGGCCGACGGCATAGACCGGCACACCAAGCTGCTGCGCTGCGTAGACGGGGTTCGATCCTGCAGTGAAAGCGCCATCGGTATAAAGCACAACCGCCTCAACATTGCGTGTCTTGC
>JBKJTP010000243.1:0-18395 GCA_046590195.1 Kapaibacterium sp. (SeqCode)
CTCGCACATGAACGCATGACTGACCAGGCTGCTCATTCTCGCCGATCGGTCTCTCTACAGCCGCGTATGGGATCTCGTAGGTGACAATTGGGTCATCACATAAATGATCGAATCGTAGCTTCACTACAGCATTCGGCTCCCGCCAATCTAGCGTGACATCTACGTCCATGGTATCGGGCTTCCATCCGATCTTGTAGTCCTCGATCAGCGTCGATCCTTTGTACGTCGATCTGATCCGATGCACACGATAGATCGGCCCACGCTCTGTCTCTTCTACAACTGGCTGTGGAACGGAGCCCGGCCACTTCGCAGCTTCGCGCACGACCTCATCGAGAGAACCGATGCTGAATGAGCCTGCAAGCTCCGTGAAGCCTGTGATGTGGTGACCCCACGTATCCGAACTATCAATATAGACCTCGGCTGGCTGATAGCGGTGTACTCCCTCGAACCATGTCTGCTTCACCTTTTCGTTCAGTGAGACTTCCAATGGGACGATAGGCCGTCTCCCGTCGGTTGGCTTGCTGAACGTTAGCATCTCCCCTACGCTGCTCTTCGCATGGCGTTGCACGTAAAAGGTCTTCCAGCCGAATGCTGGGATCGCTGCTCGTGAGATGAACCTTACACGGTCGCCACCGATCTTTCCGGATGGCCTGGACTTCTGCACGATGCACTCTTTACCCGTGTCATCAACAACTCTAAGATGCTCCAACACCTCACCTATTTCGCTTGCCTGCGGATGCCACAACTCGATCGCGAACTCCTCTTCACTCTCGAACGACTTCGGATTGAAGACAATGATCGCTTCACCTTCGCCCCGCGTGTCGATCTGCGAAGCCATGGATTGGATCGCCAAACGCTTCGCTCGATCAGCGATCGCAATCGCCTCACGATACATGTTGATCGCATCTTCACATGCCTCTTTGATCGCAACACCACCGAGAATATCATGAAATTGATTGAAGCAGATATTCTTCCAGCCTTGGCGTAGCGCATCCCAATTGGCTTTGAACTGGGTGTGCACTTCTGCCATCACGCACAGCTTCTCCGCTGCGATCAACGCATTCTCAGCTTGACGATTGAGTTGCTTGAGCTCGGAATGCGCTGAGTAGCAGCCGATCGCGTGCGGGTGCATGTCCCCGGTGTACTCCGTCATCTGTGCCGGAAGCTGCTCGAAGAACTTGCTCGGCGAGCCAAACACAATGTTCCTGCTATTGACCTGCGCTTTCAGGATCTGATCGATCTGCGCCTTCGTCGGGCCACCACCATGATTGCCAACGCCGTAGAAGATCATCCAATCATGCTCTGTCGTGAATAGTGGGTGCTCAATAAGCTCCTCGAGCTTCTTCTCGACCGATCGGGCGAAGTTCGAATAGTGCAGCGCTATGCGATAGGCATTGACCGAATCACCTGATGGCGCCTTCCACTTGAAAAGGGCAGTTGGCAGCTCCTTCTCCGAATCATCCGGCCGCATGAACACGTAATTCGGCATTCCGCTGATCTTAAGCAGTTGAGGCAGGTTCGCGTTGTGCCCGAAAGAATCGATGCAATAGCCAACGTCGCAGATCTTGCCAAATCGCGAATTGAAAAAATGCTGGCCAAGCAGCGCTTGCCTAATGAAGCTCTCGCCGGATGGAAGATTGCAATCGGCCTCGACCCACCAGCCACCAACATTTGCCCATCGCCCTTCTGCGGCTCGGACTTGAATGCGCTTGAACAACGCAGGATCCGTCTGCTCAACAAACTCAAGATGCGCAGCACTTGAACACGTGAAGATAAAGTCGGGATATTCATCCATGCGATCAAGCGCAGAGCGACAGGTGGCGATGAAAGCTTCAAGCCCCTCCGACATCTGCCACATCCATGCAGGATCGAGATGAGCATTGCCGATCATGTGGATGATTGGAGCTCTACTCACTATCGCTGGCCTCCCTCAGCTTCTCCATCACTTTCAGAATGCTAAAGCCTTTCGCCATTCCGCCCATTTCTTCTATAGCAGTTGCAGCGCAGGCCGTTGCAAAGCGCCCGCAATCTGAGAATGATCTACCTTGCAGCATCGCGCGGATAAATCCTGCGTTGTAGGCATCGCCGGCCCCTGTTGTGTCGACAACATTGATGTCCTCGCAAGCCAGCACGGTTTGTGCTTTACCATCGAAGATGATAGAACCCTTCTCACCCATTCGATACGCAAGTCTATTGACCCCAAAGCTTTGATACCGCTTGATCGCATGCACGAAGCTCTCCTTCCCGTAGATCGCATCGTGGTCGGTATCAGTAACGAACAACATACTCACGTAAGGTAGCGCCTGCTCGTACCATTCTTGTGCATCCTCGCGGTCCGACCAGACCGACGCGCGGTAGTTCGAGTCAAGGCAGATCTTCACATCGCTCGCGATGAGTGATAATATATCGATCAAACGATCGCGCTCGCTTTGAATGCCGATCGAAGTAAGCGAGAGGTGCAATACCTTCGTCTTTAGTAGGTACGACTTGAGCTTCGACTTATCGATATGCTCAAGCATTCGAGTAGCAGCAGAGTGCTTTCGTAAAAAGTGATAACGCTTCGTCGCTCCCTTGCCGAGAACAAAATAGGTCCCGTTGACACCATCATCATTAGCACAGATAGTGCGGTCGATCCTTTCGGTATCGAGCAGCAAATTGATGCCTTCCGAATAAGGATCCTGGCCGATGGCAGTCACATAACCCGTCTTGAGGCCAAGCCTCGAGGCATAGAAAAGAGTGTTGAGGGTATCGCCGGCATAAGACTGAGCATAGCGACCATCCTCGAGTTCAAGAAACTCGACCAGGCATTCTCCAATCGCTGCGATATCCAGTTGCTGCATGTGCCTAAGATACGGCGTGAAGCACAGTTATGATTGAAGCCAGGTCTCTATCATCTGCTGACCATGTGTGGTCATGTAGGACTCGGGGTGGAATTGCACCCCTTGAATGTCGAGATCCCGATGGATCATTGACATGACGAGTCCTTGCTGATTGCGACTTGTGATCTCGAAAATGTGTGGGGATGTCTCGACGACCCAGGAGTGATATAGTCCCACATTTGAATCGTCGGGTATTCCCCGCAACAATCCTGCATGGCTAGAAATCGAGAGCTTCGCGCGGTGACCATGAAGGGGTCTTGGAAGATTGGCTAGCGTACCGCCCAAATGCTGTGCGATCGCCTGATGCCCGAGGCAAACACCGAGCATAGACTTTGATGCGGCGTAATGCTCAAGGATCTTGAACATCGCTGGAAATTCCTCTGGCAGCCCTGGACCCGGTGAGAAGATGATCTTGTCGAAGCCTGCGACTTCCTCAAGTCGTATCTTGTTATGAGGCACGACCGTGCAACTCGCGCGTGGCGCTTCGCGCACCATCTGCACAAGATTGTACGTGAAGGAATCGTGATTATCAACCAGAAGCACTTGCGTCACTTATCGTAGTGGAAGCAGCAGAAGTCAAGCAACTGATGAATGAGTGGGGCGCGGCAGGCACCCCCTATCTCTTTGTTATCGATCTTGAACAGCGGAAGCCGTTGATCTTCCAGTTGTCAGATATCGATAACACCGAGTTGCTCTATGAGGTGCAATCGAAGACGAATTTCAGCGGCGATTCTTCGTCAAGGCCCCTCAACTTTTCGAAACGACCTGAGAGCTTCCTGACCTATCAGGCAAAGTTCGAGCGAGTCTCTGAACACATTCACCGAGGCGACACCTACCTGCTGAATCTCACGTGCAACTCGCCGATCACGCTCGACTGCGGGCTTCGCGATCTTTTCGGCATCACCCATGCCAAGTACAAGCTTTGGCTAAAGGACCAGTTCATTGTCTTTTCGCCGGAGACCTTCGTTCGGATAGAGAACGGAAGGATCTATTCGCAGCCGATGAAGGGGACGATCGCGGCTGACATACCAAATGCCGAGGCCATTCTGCTCAGCGATGAGAAAGAACTGGCCGAGCATTATACGATCGTCGATCTCATTCGCAACGATCTGAGCATCGTAGCTGACCGTGTACGAGTTGAGAAGTTCAGATACATCGATCGCTTACAAACCAACCAGAGGGATCTGCTGCAGGTCAGTTCGATCATCAGAGGTGAGTTGTCAAAGGATCATCTCGCTCAGCTTGGTGATATTATCTTTGGATTGCTGCCTGCAGGATCGGTCACTGGCGCTCCAAAGCAGCGGACGATGAAGATCATCAAATCGGTCGAGGGGAGCGAACGCGGCTACTATACCGGCGTCTTCGGGATCTTCGATGGTGCCTCATTCGATAGTGCTGTGATGATCCGATATATCGAGGAAACGCCGAATGGTTTAGTCTTTCGTAGTGGAGGCGGGATCACTGTTTCCAGCGACGTGCAGAGTGAGTACCAGGAAATGATCGATAAAGTGTATGTCCCGCTTCGCTAACGATCTACTCTTCGAAACGGTCCAGATCCGTGATGGCATTCCTCAGCGGCTTGAACTGCATGACGAACGCATGAACAGATCGCGGAAGTACTTCTTTGAATCGAAGTTCGAGACCTCGCTCCGCAAGCTGATCGAGGTGCCAGAAGACATGCGCGAAGGCTTGGTGAAGTGCAAGGTCTGTTACGGCGAAAGCCTAGGCCAGATCGAGTTCGCACAGTACAAGCCGCGCATTCACAATGGAGTCGCGATCGCGAAAGTCGACGCGGACTTTGAATACGAGTTCAAGTATTCCGCTCGGGGTCAGTTTGAAGAACTCGAGGCTCAGCATCCGAACAAGGCAGTGATCATCTCTCGGGCCGGCCTCATCACTGAGAATACGTATGCCAACATTGCATTGCATGATGGCTCGCGGTGGATCACTCCAAAGAACTATCTGCTGAATGGCGCGATGCGTCAGTGGTTACTTTCAAAGCATGTGATCGAGGAAGCTGAGATCCATGAGAGTGATCTGTCACACTTCACCTCGCTCAAGCTGATCAATGCAATGCTGGAGTGGGATGATTCGCCGATCCTTCCTTTGCATTCCTACCACTTTCATTAGCTATATTGCGCAATGGAGCTCAAGATCTATAAGTCACTTTGGGGCATGGAAGGTACGCTCGAGGAGCAATTCTCGCGTATCAAGTCGGCGGGCTACGATGGCATTGAGGCCGCAGCGCAGGAGATCAAGGAGCCTGAGTTGTTCAAGTCACTTCTGAAGGAGTATGGCTTTGATTATGTCGCGCTCGTTTATACCGAAGGTGAAAGCCATGCGGAGCACCTCCTTGAGGTGATGGCGAACGCGATGCAGTATGAGCCATCGAAGATCGTAGCCCACGCGGGCCGCGATATTATGCCGTACGTGAAGCAGATCCGCTTCTTCGTTTTCGCACTTCAGGTCGAGGAGCAGTTCGGGATCGCGATAGCGCACGAGACGCATCGCCGCCGACCGTTCTTCTCCCCGATGAACACCCTCGCGATACTCAAAGAACTGCCGGAGCTAAAGCTCAATATCGATTATAGCCATTGGTGCTGCGTGACGGAATCGATGTTGCAGGATCATGTACAGGCGATCGATCTATCCGCGAAACATGCCGTTCATTTGCATGGGCGAGTCGGCTTCGAGAATGGACCACAAGTGCCAGACCCACGAGTCGATGAATGGTCATCGCACGTTAAGCTGCACGAGGAATGGTGGGACAAAGTGATTGCTGCGCACAAAGCTCGAAACGAGTCAGTCTTTACCTTCACACCGGAGTATGGTCCGCCTAGCTACATGCACACGCTACCCTCATCCGGTCAGCCCGTTGCAGATCTGTGGGAAGTTTGCTTATGGACTGTGGAGAGGTTTAGAAAGCAACTCGCAGAACACTTATAAGCACAAAAGCCAGGCATTGCCTGGCTTTTCCAATCTAATTCGTAAACAAACTATGGTCTTGCGACAACAGGTTGCGTCGGGTTAGCACCGGTCTTTTTCTTGTGTACCTCTAGCTCGGGGCACATCACTGCGCGGGGGCCGATGTAGGTCGAGGCAATTCGCGCGTTAAAGTTGAACGGTCCAGCATTGGGTGATGGGACGAGTACGTTCTCAGTCACAACATCCTTCGAGGTAACGATCTCGCGCCAATCGCGTGCAGTTGGTAGTGTGATCTCAGCACCACGGATCAACTCCTCACGGCCATCCTTGTATACCTTGTAGATGAGGGCAGGAATTATGTACTTGCCACCTGAGATAATGTCATCGAAATTGACAGGAGCATCCTCTGAAGTGATGATGCCGGTCGAGATCTGCTTTACGACAACTGCATAATCATACCCATTGTCCTTCGACTTTTCGAAGAGCTGTTTGCGCATTTCCGCAGCAGTGAGTCCTTTGGTATCAGTGATCGTGATCACACCAGGTCCAGGACCGAACGAGCCATTGCCCGGTGCTCCTGCAAGTGCGCGAGCGTGTCCATTCGGCTCCTTGAGCTCTTTGGTCGGTGTGCGAGTCATGTAGAGCGTCTTGAGCATGCCTTGCTCGACGAGCTTCAGCGCAGGTGTTGGGGCAGTCCCCTCTTCGTCCGCAAGATATGAACCCAACAGTGACTTGCCTGCGTGCTCCTTGTGCGTCGGATCATCAACGACGGTCATCGTCTTTGGCAGCACGCGTGTGTTCAGCTTCTCCTTTAACGACGGGTTCTTACCGCTTCCGAAGATATCCGGTGATCCGCCAAGCACGTCTTCGCGCTTTGCAGCAAGTCGAGGGATAAAATTCTCGACGAGCAGTTGCGGCCCGGCTACGCCTTCGAACAATACTGGCCCGGTGTACTCTTTGTCACCAAATGTAGGTGCTACTCGAAGGGCAACGATGTCCTTCGCGAGCTTAGTGACTGCATCTTTGAGTGCGGCTCTGTTTGGAAGATCGTTCGCGAGTTTGCTTGCGAACTCCATCGAGAGCGATACCGGTGCGCCATCCTGCGCGGCTTGGGCTGTTCCCTGCGCGCGGAACTGACAAAGCACTACTGGCTTGCGTGTCTTCGTGCCTTCAGTTGTGGAGATGAGCTGATACCCTTCCGAGAAAGTAAATCCAACCTTCGATGACTGAATGTCCGGATAGGACTGGAAGATGATGGAGAGATCGCGTGCGAGATCCTCGAACGCACGACGATCGATCTTTAGGTCGATCGGTGCTTCAACGGCATTATTGACAGATGCGCGTGAGTAATCAGCGAGATCCTTCACATCCTCAGCGAGTTGCTTGTTCTGCAATGCTGCCTTCTTCTTCGAGAATGTCTCGTTCGCGGCTTTGAAGAGGTTATCGGTACTGAGCCATAGTGAGCGGCGGATGCCAGTATAATCATCCTCTAGCGGTAACGTATTATCCGGCCCGCCTCCGCCACCGAAAAGACCGCCGCCGCCATCGCTGAAGTTCTCGTCGTTAAGCTGGTAGTCGCCAACCATTAAGCGAACATTTTGCGCGCGATTATGCGTCTCGTTCGAGTTTGTGAGCGAACCATAGGATGCCTGAATGTCAAGCTTGTAGTGATCAACAACGGTATAGCTGATGTAATACGGATCGGCAAGCCCTTGCAACCGAAGCTGAGTCTTTGCACGGGTGAGCTCGTCGTTCATCGCGCGTTCAATAGTCGAGATCGCTCTTTCGCTGATCTTCTGTGCATCGGCCGTCTGTGCAACGAGTGCAAGCCCGAGAGCAAGGGTTAGAATAAACTTTTTCATGTCAAAACTTTGTCGTGGTGAGAGATCAATGACCGTGTACGGCTGCATCTGGAGCTGGAAGGATCGGCAGGCGCTCCTGCGACTTCGACTTCTTCTGCACCTCGATCTCGCGCACGAGGAGGCTTGGGCTCGATGCCGATACCGGTACCCACCCCGACTCTGCGCCGCAGATGCCGTTGAACGTCTCGCCGTCATTGCCTGCAGCAACGATGCGCTCGAATGTTGCGAGTGGTGTTCCGATGAGATCGACACCACGAACGAGTTCATCCGGGCGCCCATCAGCGTAGACACGGTAGACGAGGATCGGCAATACGTTGAACGAGTTCGGGATCGTGCGTCCTGTAAGAGTAAACCCACCCTCTACCTGCTTGAACCACAGGCCGTAAGGCTTATTATCCTTCTTGCAGAGGTCGATCAACATTCCTCGAAGCTTCTCAACCTGGACGGTCTCCTTTGCCTCAACAACAAGATTTGATTGACGAGCCACAGGCCTGCGGCCTGGCATTGCGCGCGCGTGACCGTTGGAGTTATTGAAGCCTTCGATCGGAGAGCGGGTCATGAGGAATGCTTGCAGCATTCCGTTCTTCACGACATCAACGCGCTGTCCTCGAACACCCTCGTCATCATACTTATATCGACCTAACAGATCCTGATTGCGATACTTCTGCTGATTCGGATCGAAGTAGACATCGACGAATGCTGGAAGGATTCGCTCGTTGATCTTCTTCTTGAATGTCTGGCCTTCATCCTCATTCTTTTGGCGATGACCTTCGACGCGGTGGCCGAAGATCTCATGGAAGAAAACGCCGGATGCGCCGCCCGACAAGATCGCTGGGCCGGTATATGGATCAACCACGGGAGCTGTGCGCATCTGCGAGAGCGTGGCGATCATCTCGTTGACGTCACGCTCGATCTCTTCATCCTTCGGAAGGTCCGCAGGTGTAAATGCGAAGTAGCTCTTGTAAAGTGGAAGCTCCATGCCATCGGCGGCCTTCACCATGCCTTGAACCATCACGCGGACATAGACCTCATTCGATGCTATCTCGCCGCCCTCAGTATTAACGAAGTACTTCCGAACGATGCTCGAGGTCAGCGATGCCCTGGCCTCCATGACGTTCGCTTTGCCAGCAAACAGGCCGCTATACTTCTTCAAGCGAGCTTCCCATTCCGATCGGTTGGTGAAGTAGCTTAACATCTCGACGGGTGCTTCGTAATACTTACTCGAAGCATCCGCGCGGCTGAAGTCGCCTGAAGTATCCTCTGCTGCTACCTTTACTGCCTGATTCGTGCGAACTTCTTGTAAACGCTCGACCGCGGACTTGTAAGACTGATCGGTCTCACGCCACATTGCTTGGCGCATCGCGAGTTCGCTATTCTCGAATGCCATTGCGCGTGATCCACCTTGCGCCATGCCATTACTAAAGAAGTCGCGAGAGCCGCGGATCTGGCGAGTGTTGTCAAGATTATAATCGCCGACATGCAGATCGACGAGCAACATACGGCGACGAGACGAATCGTGACGCGTCATTGCTCCAAAGCTCGTTACGATCGTCACAGTCTGCTCGTCGCCAACACTATAACTGATGTAATACGGAGGCACCGGCTGCTTCGAGAGTGCGTCCATTTCACGCGTCAGCTCTTGATGCATGATCGAGAGGATCTTGTCTTCGGGGACGAGTTGCGCCTGCGCCGTTTGCGCGACCAAGGCGGAGAGAAGTACGAGGCCAAGTGCGAACGCGAGTCGCACGTCCTTAAGGATTTCTTTATGCAAGGGAGTTTGCTAGGATGATTCGAGATTCGTGTCCGGGCGTGGACCACGAGAGCGATATGGAACAGCAAACTGGCAGGGGAAATCGTTCTGATTTGGGATGAAACGGAGGTTCTGGCTATAGCCGGTAGCCTTCCGGGTAGAACATCACCTCGATCACATTGCCTGAGGGATCGTTGAAGTAGAAGGACTCGGAGAGATCGCGGTGGACGCTGATCTTCTTACCATGCTGCATGGCGGCAGCTTCGAAGGCCGCACGGTCATCGATGCGCATCGCGAGATGCGGCGGGTGCTGCTCGGCGATGACAAACGCGATCTTCATCCCATCGACCGAGATGAATGCCCACGACTCGTCAAGATAGAGCACATCTACATCGTCGAAGGTCGCAGAATAAAAGCTCACCGCCTCCGCGACATTCTTAACAACGAAAGCAACGTGATCGAACTTCGCTTTCATATCAACTATCGTATTCGGTTAAGGCGAGGAGATAAGCACCTACACCCCACCACCATTCACCGGTATTGAGGGATTTGTAGTACTCGATCGTGCCTGGCCATGTGCCTTCCGATGATCCGCTGAATACTCCGTTCGAATCGACATGCTTGGCGAGGCCAGTGTATGCGGCTTCGATCGTCTTGTCGAACTGACTGCCGAAGATACCAAGCTTTCGTGCACGAAGATAAGCGAAGAGATACATCGCCGAAGCAGATGTCTCTTCATACGATGACTTGTCATCGATGATCGTGCGCCACAATCCATTCTTCGTTTGATATTCAGCAAGTGCAGCTGCAAGCTCCTGGAAGCGGCCGTTCAGCGTCTTGTACTCTGGCGACTTCTTTGCGAGATGCGGAAGGATCTCGGCCATCGTCATCATAACCCAGCCATTGCCTCGTGCCCATGAGCCCTCGCTCCGCAATCCAGCCACGTTCTCCTCGCAGTGAATATAGAATGGCCTGTCACCATCCTGCAATCGGTCGAGATGCAACATGATCTGCCCTACAGCTTCTTCCTGCCATGGCAAGCCAAGGAATGTTCCGAGCTTTTGCAGGATCGGCCCGCTATAGTAGACCGTGTCAATGTAAATATTCGGCAGATCTACATTATGAAGAATGATGCCTTCGCCATTGCGAAGAGCCTTGCGATCAATGAATGAGTAGATCTGCTCAGCCGATTCGCGAAGCTGAAGTTGCAGCTCTGGAAACTCGCGATGCACATCCGGATAAAGCAGGCCGAATGACCATGAACCGCAGAAGTAATTGACATAGAGCCGCTCGTTCATGTGAAAGCGGAGCCAGGTCTCCAAGTACTTGCGTACGTTTGGGTGATCATGGTTGCGGAGCGTGGAGAGCAGGCCGTACATCGCAAGTGTTTGTCCCCAATCTGTCGATTGTGACTCTGCTCTGTGACGCGAGATCCATGAAGTCGAGACGAGCTCGATCAGCTCCCTTGTAGATTTCTTCTTCGCCATATTACTTTTTGATCGAATCGACGACTCGCTTGACACGATCAGCGATCACACTCATGTCACCCTTTGTTACATCCGCGTCACTAACGAGTGAGCTGCCTATACCTACAGCCGATGCACCTGCTTCGAACCACTCGTTCACGTTCTCGACCGTGACACCATTTGTGGGTACGTAGCGAATGAAGTCCATGGGGCCGCGGATCGCCTTGATGAATTGAGGGCCCAATCCTGCGAGCGGAAACAGCTTTACGAAGTCTGCACCCGCACCGAACGCTTGCCAGGCTTCGGTTGGAGTGAGTGCTCCCGCCATCGTTGTGACTCCGATCTCATTGCCCACGGCAAGCATATCGAGATCCGTTACGGGGCTTACTAGAAACTTAGCGCCATGCTCGATCGCCTGCGCTGCACTCTCATACCCGAGCACAGTGCCTGCACCGAGCAAGCATGGTGAGCAGTTGTGGCCAATGCGATGCATGGCATCGAAGGCATTTCCGCTGTTGAGCGTGAGCTCAATGATCTTGATGCCGTTCTCGATGATCGTGTTCACGATATCCTCGATCCGCGAAGTATCCTTCAACCGCAGCACGGCGAAGACCTTCTCGCTAATGATCCGATCGATGACCGGTTGCTTGAGTGCTATTTTGTCGGACATTGGGCTAGGGAGTGAGAGTAAGGTACAGGATGGGCGTTGTTAAAGCAACACGATTAGAAGGTCTCGAACTCCTTGAACAGCTCCTGGGCAGACCTTCCGGATTGAAGCCCCTTGGCTGTGGCATCCTCGCCTTCGATCGACTTGATAAGCTCAGAATAGACCGTGTCGAAGTGCTCCTGCGGGATGACCAGGACGCCGTTGGCATCGCCAAAGACGATGTCGCCGGGCCTGACGAGATGTCCCTCGAAGTTCACTTCAACGCTATAGTCGGCCATATAGCCTCGGCGACGAATGTCTTTAATGCAACGGTACTTGCCAAAGACTGGGAAGCCGAGCCCTGCGATCTGCTCGAAATCACGGATGCCCCCATTGGCGACCGCGCCTCTTGCGCCGCGCGCCTTGGCCCGCGTGGACATGAGTCCTCCCCAAAGTGCAGCATCAGTGTCATCATCCGCAGCGACCATCACGAATGAATCCTCGGGAATGTGATCGACCATCTCCAGCAGCTTCGTGATCTCTACATAATCGGCTGTTGGGGTGACGCGACAGGGGAATGCGATCCCTGCGACTTTCAAGTTTGGATCGAACGGGATCGACTGCACGGAGTATGGAAGTACCTTGCATTCGAGTCCGAGCCGATCCATCGCATCGCTCACAAGCGGCGTGAAGAAGCGAGAGAAAGAATCGAGCTGTGATTTCGTGACTGCCATTATCGCAAGCCCGTTGGCATCGATTCGAATCCGGGCTGCACGTTGACCCCAGCAAGAGTGCGATAGGTGTCGTCCTCAAGCGAGCACAACGCCCAGCAGAAGTTGACTGGGTATCCTGGAGCAGCTACATTCGGATGGTAGCCTTTAACGATAGCGACAGCGTCGTTCTCGAATACGGGCTCAGCGAATTCTGGCGCATGCAGATCGGTGTAGATGAACTGCGTCGCAAAGCCTGGCTTCGGAATGTCGAAGAAAAGATAAAGCTCCTCGCGGGTGTCGGCGTGCTCGTGTGGCGGCCAGCTGGTCCAGTTGCCGGGCTTTGACATCGTGACACCCATCAGGATGCGAGAGCCTTCAACATTCTCCGCGATCACTTTATGGATGTCGCGATAGTATGGCTCTGCGCCAACGTTCAACGTGAGCGAGCCATTGCTCTTCACATCAGTCTCAAAGCTGACATACTTTGTAGGATGCGACTTTTGTGTTGGGCATGATGCCTCGACGAGATCGATCGCGTCCGAAGTCTCGACCGTGAACTCCTCCCCACGACCGACGTACATGCCATCGAATCGGCTCAGTTCGAACGTCTGCCCGCCGACCCTAACGGTACCCGATCCATGCAAGCAAAGCAGCGTGGTCTCTGCGCCAGGGTTGCTGGCTGCTACCCCTTCACCCGCATCGAGAATGATGCGTCCGCAGGAGAGAAACTTGAACGCAGAATTTTCGGGTGTGATCGAGATATGTCTCCCCTTCTTAGCTGCAGTATCGCGATGAAGCCAATTCATTTCTTCGTTGTCGGTTGTCTGTTGTCAGTTACCTTACAAAGATACTGACGAACTTGCGTGTGCAAAACAAATAAGTCTTATAAGACCCACGGGTCTTATAAGACTTATAAGAAAATCTTAAACGAAGTTTACACTTCCTCCACGATCATCTCGCCATCCGGCTGCGAGAGCATCTGGCGGTACTCGGGGATAACGATAGTTGTATGCGGGATCATGCGGTAGTCGTTCTCAAGGTAATCCCTCCAGAGATCGATCGCTTTTGTGCGAAGGCCTACGCGGCGTTCGTTGGTCAACAGTGTCCATGCACGTGAAGGCATGGCACCAGCAGCAGGGATGCTGTAAACATGTTGTTCAGCCTCGTAGAGTGAGCTGATTCTTTGCGTAAGTATCAAACGTAACATCGGTACCTCCTTTTACTCAGTCAGTCAGAACCTCAAACGGATCTGATCAAACAAACGCCAACTCTCAACTTTCCGCAGTACGAAAACCTGCCGCATAGCGTGGCCGTAATATACGACTGAAATCAGCCAAAGTCAAGACCTGAGCGGGTTTATTTTAAAATAGATCGCGAGATATTAGGCAAACCTCACGAAACAAGAGCTAACTGACCTTTTCTGCGAAACAACCGTCTCCAAGGAAGAGTGGGGCGGCAATGGATTAAAGAGCTTTTCAACAACTCATGAGGGCAACAGACCAGATAATCGGGATAGTGCCCGTTGCAACGGGCAGCGCAACGCCATAAACTCCAAACCTAAACTCAAAAGGCCCCTCTACCGGAAAGCAGAAGGGCCCATAAATCTTAAGCTTAGCTATCAGATCAGAGTGCGTCTCCCTTGTCGCCAGGGCCGACGACCAACTCATTCCCTGCGCCATTATGTGCACCGGCGTGAGTACTCGCTAGCGTTGCACCTCCTCGGTTGAAAAGCTTATCATGCGGAGCGCTCTTATCAAATGGTGGCAGCGTGCCTCCAGCCATGATGACGTCGATCTCGCTAGCGTCTAGCGTCTCGCGTTCGAGCAATGCTTCGGAAAGTGCATGGAGCATTCCGATATTCTCTTTCAGCAACATTTCAGCGCGCTGAGCACCAGTCTCGACGATGTTACGGATCTCCTCATCGATGATGCGGGCCGTTGTATCGCTGAACGTCTTCGAGTTGCTCATATCGCGGCCGAGGAACACCTCATGATCTGGAGTGCCGTATTTCAGCGGACCGAGCTTTTCCGACATACCCCAATCGCAAACCATCTTGCGAGCAAGATCGGTGGCACGTTCGATGTCGTTGCCGGCACCGGTCGTGATGCGGTTAAAGATAATGCGCTCTGCTGCGCGGCCGCCGAGGGCATACGCGATGACAGCTTCGAGGTACTCCTTTGCGTAGGTGTGCTTCTCGTCAACGGGCAGATAGCTCGTGACACCAAGCGCACGTCCGCGCGGGATGATCGTAACCTTATGCACTGGATCGGACTCAGGGATCATCTTCGCCACCAGTACGTGGCCGATCTCGTGGTAGGCTGTCGTCTTCTTTTCCTCATCGTTGATGAGAACAGACTTGCGCTCGACACCCATCATGACCTTGTCCTTCGCGGATTCAAAGTCGTACATCGTGAGCTTGTCGGCATTTCTGCGAGCAGCAAGCAATGCTGCCTCATTGACGAGATTTGCGAGATCAGCACCGGATAAACCTGGTGTGCCCTTCGCGAGCGTCTGTAGATCTACGTCGGAGCCAAGCGGCGTATGACGCGTGTGAACCCTGAGGATCGCTTCGCGGCCACGGACGTCAGGTCGATCAACGACAACCTGTCTATCGAAACGGCCTGGACGCAGCAACGCCGGATCGAGTACGTCAGGACGGTTTGTTGCGGCGATCATGATGACACCGGAATTCTGTTCGAAGCCATCCATCTCGACGAGGAGTTGGTTAAGCGTCTGCTCGCGCTCATCGTGACCACCGCCAAGACCTGCACCGCGGTGACGGCCTACGGCATCGATCTCATCGATGAATACGATACACGGAGCATTCTTCTTAGCTTGTTCGAAGAGATCGCGGACGCGGCTCGCACCGACACCGACGAACATCTCAACGAAATCAGCACCCGAGATCGAGAGGAATGGTACGCCTGCTTCGCCGGCAACAGCGCGCGCGAGCAACGTCTTACCCGTACCCGGAGGTCCGAGCAAGAGCACACCTCTTGGGATCTTGCCACCAAGCTTCTGGAATTTGGCTGGTTCTTTTAAGAATTCGATGATCTCCATCAATTCGACCTTCGCCTCTTCGGCGCCGGCAACATCGGCGAACGTCACACGAGTGGTGTTCTCCGTGATCATCTTCGCGCGGGACTTGCCAAACGAGAAGATGCCCTTTGTGCCGCCCATGCCTTGGTTCTGCATTCGGCGCATGATCAGGATCCAGACGAAGATGATGATGATCCATGGCAGGAAGCTCATGAGGCCATCAGCCCAACCGCCTGTGGAATCGGTCTTCTGCCAGCTGATGCTCTTCGCTGCCCACTCATCGATATGCGCTTCAGGATTGACAATGTTCGTCGTGAACTTGTCGGTCTTGATCGTACCCTGTGAGTTGGTTGTCGACTTGAGGTCCTGAGCGACCTTGAGCTTTCCGCGGACGCGGTATTGATCCGGGCCGTATTGCTCAAGTGTTACATTCGAGATCTTGTCAGCGGCAAGCAGGCGTGCATATTCATCGCCCGAGATCACAGCACCATCCGTATCCGAACGGCCTGCGAAGAAATAAACAATAAAGAAAACACCGAGAAACATACCCACCCAGATGAGTATCGTCTTCATCAGGTTGTTGGTGTTGTTCTCCTCTGGTCCACGCTTTCCTGGACGGCGACTGCCGTTGAGGCGGGAGTTCGAGCCCATTACCGGACGGCGGCGGTTCTGCTGAGGCCGCTGACCATCCTGGTCACGATTCCCCTGCTCCCGACTCCCTTGGTCCCGACCACCATCGCCACTCTGACCAGAACGGCGCGGTTCATCGCCATTACGTCCGCCTGACTGCGGATCGCGCTGCGATTGCGGTACCTGATCTCCTTCTTCCGGACCCTGAGTCCGGCCCGACCGGTCGGGTAAATTCATATCTGACATTGAAATTTTCTATCTAAACCTGATGATCTGTTCGAGATCCATGTAATGACCTCTCAAGATCTATGACCGTCCTATGCGTAACCTATGCGTAAAACATCGTTCAAACGAGCTTATACGGCTGACCCGAGCCTTCCGTTTCAGGTCGTACAGCACCGATAGCTGATTATTCTCACTTGCCTACACCTATTTATATTGGTCGGACGTGTCAAGAGAGGCGATCCGCGTGTGGTCTGAGGACGTACGATATGGACGTGCCTGAGAGGAATTACTGGGACGGTGGCTATTCGCTGGAGGTTAAAAACACCCCCCTATTGGTGAGAGTTCGTAAAGCCAAGCATTGGCACCCACATTGAGCCAGTGCATTCAGAACGAAACTCGTACCAATCTCTGCGGCAACTGGGCGAATATCGCCTTAGCTTAGGGCTATTCTGAATTTACACAGCCTTGAACCTGACCTCTAACACAGCAGCAGTCGATTCTCGGAGTGGCGCATGCTTGCTACGCCGGATACCGGGCACCGAGAGGATCTCGTCTTTGCCATCTCTCCGGTGAACCAGCACAGGATAGACAGACTTCCCATCCCAGGACGAGAGCTTTGCATCGGTCAGCAGCTTGCTAATCGTCTTGCTGCCATCCAGACCGAATGGCTCGATCGTCTCCCCGGCTCGCCAGTTGCGGATGAGGAGTTCGCCAGTGAGTACGGCGATGTCGAACTGCGAGATGTTCTTATCTTCGACTGGCTCGTGATCGGGTGAGACACTCGCGCGCGCAACCCCGAAGGGAGTAGCGATATCGGTATCGAGCACCAGCGGATACTCATACTCGCTCTCATCCGACTTCCGCTTCAGCATCAGCTTGCCGCTCGATGACTTTATCCTGAGTTCACCGATCCAATCCTCTTCTGCGTCCTCCTTCAGGAAAGCTTTGATCCTTTCGTATGACTCGCGCTCGAGATAATATCTTCTGTCGAGAGACATCGCAAGTGCTCGCTCGATGAGCAAGTGTAACACTTCATCGCTGGGCTGCACCTCACGAAGATCCAGCGTGACGAACCGACCTTGCTTTGTGAGCGAAGTTGCTGCAATCTTGTCAACTTCAACCAGCGCTTCATCAAACTTTGCGCGATAGTGCGTGGCTTTGTCGGCGAGCCGATCGACCACGCCAACACCAGCGATCGATTCCATCAGCGGTAGCAACTCAAGCCGCACTCGGTTGCGAGTAAAGTGCTTCTCGCTATTGGTGCTATCGTGACGATACTCTACATCGTTCGCTTTCGCATGTCGCTCGATCTGCTCACGCGTCACATCGAGCCACGGACGAACGATCAGCTTCTCGCCCAGCTTTCGCGATCTTGGGATACCTGCAAGCCCGCGCGTTCCAGCGCCGCGCATCAATCGCATCAGAAGCGTCTCTGCTTGGTCGTTCTTCGTGTGTGCAGTGATGACGAGATCGAAGTCATGCTTTGTCGTGATCTCTTCGAAGAACTGATAGCGGTCATCCCGTGCTGTCTCTTCAATGCCTCGCTTGTTCGCAACTGCTGCATCTCCTGTCAGGAGTTGCTTCACAAAGCATTCGATGCCTAGCTTTTCGCATGTCTCGCGAACGAACGCTTCGTCTGCATTCGACTCGTCTCCACGAAGCTGATGATTGACGTGAGCAACTGCAAAGCCACCATAGCGATCCTTCTCTTTCGCAAGGATGTGCAAGAGCGTCATCGAGTCCATCCCACCGCTTACTGCAAGCAACAGCCTCGACTTGCGCGATGCGCCAAGCTTGAGCAGTTGAAGAATGGTAGTAGCGTTGAGGGAAGTCTCGGATACCATTAGAATTGTCCGAAGCTGTTCTCGGTACGCGTCAGCTTCACGTCACGAAGCTGCTCGGCCTTGATGCGGATCTCAAAGTTGAAGCCTCGGAAGGTACCGGTTGGCCGATAATCGAAGTTCATTTCCCAGCAATGGAGATCACGAGTCACGCGGATGTTTGGAACAAGGACTTTCTTGTTCACGAAGTCGTAGCTCGCACCGGTTGAAATGCTCCAGTTGCGGGTGAGTGCAAGTGTGAGACTAGCATAGCCTGAGAGGTTACGCCTCGTTTCAAGGTCGATATAATCCTCCGTATAAGAAAACGAATAGCCAATATTCCAGGTAGGTCTGAATGGTATATAAACGAATGCGCCTGGGAAGACACCTCCGATCAAAAGGGCACGCTCATCCTCAGGAGTTTCGACGTTGAAGAGTCT
>JBKJTP010000028.1:0-4013 GCA_046590195.1 Kapaibacterium sp. (SeqCode)
ATCGCGACAAAAGTAAGATACGCAGTATTGACATGGCGAAGATCACCAGTACGGATATCTTCAACGGTCACTCGTACACCAACTTCGACAGAAGTATTGAATGCGCGGTTAACACTCGCTTGCAGCAGAACGACCTGCGCGCGCTTCACTGGCCCAAGAAAATTCATCTCGTCGAGTGACGCAGTAACACAGATACGATTGGAGTGGCGTGCGGCAGCGAGGGCGGCGGCGATATCGACCCAATGCATTAAGCGTCCACCGAGCAGATTGCCGAGTTGATTCGTGTCGTTCGGGAGCACAAGCTCGGTCATCTCAACTCTGGAAGCTGAGACAGGCTTGCTGATACGATTTGCGATCATGTGAGAGATAGAAAAGCTAGATGATGCGAACTGCTCTTAGCCGAGATTCGCTTTGAGCGAACGGGCGCGGGCGCGTTGCGCATCGTTCGCATTGCCGAGATACTTCTCCTCGAACTTCTGCAACTGGAACTTCGCCTCATCGCTCTTGCGACGCTGATACGCGAGCTCTGCAAGACGAAGCTGCGCTTCAGGCGCGTACTCTGAATCGTAAAACTGATCAAGCACACGCTCGAAATAGATAACAGCGGACTTGTATTCTTCCGTCTTTACGTATAGCTCTGCTGCAAGCAATACCTTGTGCGCAAGTTTTGTGCGGATCTCTTTGATGCGGGATTGTGCGCTATCGACAAGCGATGCGTCCGCCTTCGGGAAATCGCGAAGGAACATCTGATAGTCGTTCAAGGCGTGCAGCGCATACGTCTGATCGAGTTCCGCTTGCGGCGACATCTCGAAGTAACTCTCACCTACCATGTATTGCGCACGAGCTGCGAGTGGATTACCGGTGTAGTTGCGTCGGACATTTCGGAAGTCGACAGCGGCCGAAGAATAGCTCTCCATTTTGAAGCGCGAGAGTCCCTGCAGATACGCAGCTTCTGCGGCAACCGCAGACGTCGGAGCCTGAATGCGGATCTCTTCAAAGATGCGGATGGCGTCCTGGTAGTCTTCTTTCTCGTATGCTGCTTTACCCTCCTGGAACCTGGCGTTAACGTTATCCTGGATCGACTCCGGCTTGGATGTCTCAGAGCCGCCACCGCATGACGATATGGATAACGCCATCGATATGACGAGAGAAAGGGAGAAAAATGTCTTCGAAAAAACCGATGTGGTGAACTTCCGCATTATCGGGGTCTAATTTCTAATTTGGCCTCTTGTGGCCGGCCGGTTACGGCCCTGTTAACTTCTGACAAAAAAGAAGAGTGCAATGATCGCTGCTGCACCAAGCGCAACTAGGGCTGGCTGGATTACATTCGACCACACCGATGAATCTTTTCTTAGTAGCTCTGGGTATCGCTCGCTGAGCGGCACCTGCTGGTCGTGTAACACATCAAGAGCCCGCTCCACTTCAATCGGAATGATCTTTCCCTCTTTTAGCAAAAGATTTCCCCTGATCCTCAACGACACCAGGGATAACGATTTCCCCAACGGGTCGACTGACGAGCCTCTCTCCTCGATCTGGATGTCCTCGAGCACGAAGCCATTTCTGTCAGTCCCCTGCCCGGTGCGCCTGAAATCTTGTACATCCGACCACACGGTTCCGCTCCAGGCTTCGCCGTTGACTGCAAAGAGCGAATCGGCTAGATGGTGAATATTCCGCTTGATGAGATCAGGAAGATCATTCGACTGAGCGCTCGCATTTGTAGAGATCAATAGCATCATCGCCACTATCCAAAACGGAAATTCCGCTATCCTTGGACAGCGGAATTCCCCGTTGCGAAATTGTAGACGGCGCATCTAGTACAGATCAACCGTAGATACCACGAAGACGGAGCGTTTTCGCTACCTTATCGATCGCCAGGATGTACGATGCAAGTCGCAGCGGTACCCCATAGCTCTGATGAGCAGCATAGACATTGTCGAAGGCTGTCTTCATTTTTTCCTGCAAGCGCTCGTTGACGGTCTCGAGCGACCACGAGTATCCCATACGGTTCTGTACCCACTCGAAGTAACTGACGGTGACGCCGCCTGCGTTCGCAAGAATATCTGGAACGACGATGATTCCCTTGCTATCGAGGATCGGATCGGCGCCAGCCGTCGTAGGTCCGTTAGCACCTTCGACGATAAGCTTTGCCTGAATGTTCTGCGCGTTGCGCTTCGTGATACGATCTTCGCGTGCTGCGGGAATGAGTACGTCACATTTGCTTATAAGCAACTCGTCATTCGTGATCTTCTCAGCGCCGCCGAATCCCGTAAGATGATTTCCATGCAGAGCAGACCACTTGATGGCGGCTGCGATGTCAATGCCCTTCTCGTTGTAGTACGCGCCAGAGATATCGCTGATCGCGACGACCTTACATCCCTGCTCGACCATCAGTTCGGCGCTTACCGATCCGACGTTACCAAAGCCCTCAACTGCAACCGTCGATTGTTTTGGATTGAGACCAAGTTTTTCCATGCCTGCGAGCGCTGTGATCATGACGCCGCGACCTGTGGCTTCGCGGCGGCCTTTGCTGCCACCGAGGATGATCGGCTTACCGGTTACGACACCAGGCTCTGTGCGCTTCACGTGTGCTGAGTACGTATCGAGGATCCATGCCATTACCTGTTCGTTCGTGTTGACGTCAGGTGCTGGGATGTCGCGCTCTGGTCCGAAGACGTCGAGCATGTTCGATGTGTAGCGGCGAGTGATCTTCTCGATCTGATTCTTCGTAAGCTTGCTAGGATCGCATCGAACGCCGCCCTTTGCTCCACCAAATGGAATATCGACAACTGCGCACTTCCATGTCATCCATGCGGCGAGTGCCTTGACCTCATCGAGATCGACATCAGGTGCGTAGCGGATGCCGCCTTTGCTCGGTCCAAGGATATCGTTATGAATAACGCGGAAGCCTTCGAATACTTCTACGGAACCGTCGTCGTTCTGGATCGGGATCGACACGATCACCGACTTTGCAGGGGTCTTGAGGTAGTGGTAGATACCCGGCTCAAGCTTGAGGATCTCTGCAGCCTTATCGAAGCGCTGCATCATGGATTCTAACGGATTATCGTGATCCAAGTGTGGAGCTGGCTCCTTGTAGATCGATGGCATACCGGCAGCGGTTGGCGCTGTCGAAGCTGCAGATGCAGCGGGTGTTGCAGTTGACATGATTGAACTTGTGGCTGTCAATTCCATAGCATGAGAACGCACTGCGGGTGAGAGATCCGTTGTGACAGATCGCTCAGTGCAAAAAGACGTGGGCCTCGGATCCCTGTAAGCGACAACCATTCGCCCCAGCATCCGAACGCGCCCCGCAAGGCGAGCAATACAAAGTTACGACAATATTTCCAGGGTATCCCACTAACCCCCATTCTCTCCCCCGGAATTACCTGAGGTGAGGCTGGTGTCCTCCTCGATCGATAGACCACTAAGCCGGGAGATGAGCTTCTGGGTGAGGAGCCTATCTTCGTCGAGAAAGTGACGGCTGAGCTGGCGGGCCTGACGCACTTGTGATGGGTCAAGGTCTGTAAAACAAATATCCGAGTCAAAGAATTTTGCTACTACGCAAGGTTCTCCAGATGGCTGCATCACCTCTGAGCCGCCCCAGAAGTTCACGCCATCCTCGACGCCGACCCGGTTGACGAAAGCCAGGTAAACCCCAAGCAATCTGGAGTAGGTGGCGTGATGCTCGCGGTTCGTCGTGTAGTTCTGAGGAGCTGTAGTAGCAAGTGCGTCATCTCCGGTATCGAGCCTGGTCGGGCTTGCGGCGATCGTGACGATCAGTTGCGCTCCTTGCTGAGCGAGAACGTATGGCAGGATCGGATGCCAAAGGTCTTCGCATACGAGTACGCCGATGCGACCGAGCCGATGTGAATCAAATGCAAACAGATCATTGCCTCGCGAGAAATACCGCATCTCTTCGAAGATGCCATAGGTCGGAGGATAGAGTTTGCGATGCGTGTGGATCAACTCGCCATCCTCGAAGACGAATGCTGCATTGAAGACCGCTGCATTCTTAT
>JBKJTP010000039.1:0-5493 GCA_046590195.1 Kapaibacterium sp. (SeqCode)
CACGCCACACCGCTTTGATGACTTCGATTACATCATGAGCATCGCAGTCGATCCATCGAACTTGCTGGAAGACGAGGTGTATTGCGCTACAACACGTGCGATCTATCGCAGCATCGATGGCGGACTCAACTGGGATCTCGTGCTCGGCTCGCCAGGCGGAAGAGGATCGTATTGCGAAGTGATCGCGACTTCGAATGGTGTCATGTATGCCTCGATCCCATCGGCCTCAGCTTCTGGCGGGCTCTATCGCTCAACTGACGGTCTGAAGTGGGTCAATATCACGCCTAATGAACTGAACGTCGAGTTTGAACGGGTCGTCATCGCAGCAGCACCGCTGGACGAGAACCAGGTCTACTTCCTGATCAATACGCCTGGTGCCGGTACCAATGGCAATGCATTCTTCAAGTATACATATATAAAGGGTGATGGCAGTGGAAATGACGGAGGATGGGAGAACCGCACCGCCTACCTGCCGAAGAGTCTCGAGACATATTACTCCTACTGCATGGTGCTCATGGTTCACGAGAATGATCCTGAGATCGTCTATGTCGGGGGGATGAACCTCTATCGTTCAACGAACGGCTATGCTAGCCGTGACATGACCGAGCGCATTGGTGGACACGACTTTGCATCTCACCACGCCGATCAACATGTGCTCGCACGCGTGCCGGGTGAGCCCGACGTGTTCTATAGCGGCAGCGATGGCGGCGTGCATCGCACGGATAACATCAACGAATCGCCTGTACAATGGACGGACTGCAATCAAGGCTACGTAACCTCACAGTTCTATACTGTCGGTGTCGATCACGAAACGCGCGGCTCGGATCTCATCATGGGCGGCTTGCAGGACAACGGCACCTGGATCTCGAGGGCGCAAACACGCGATTGGCAGAATCTCTGGGGTGCGGACGGCGGATACGTCAAGGTCATCGGTGAAGGCAAAACAGTCTTCGCATCGTGGCAGCAGGGTGTGATCTACCGTCTTGAGCGTGACAACGATGGAGCAGTAACAGGGTGGACGCGTATCGATCCAGCGAATGCATGGAGCTACGACTTCATCAATCCCTTCGCAGTCGATCCGATCGACCCGAACAAGATGTACGTGGCGGAAGGGCAGAACATCTGGCAGACAGACTCAGCGATGCTGATCCAAAACGGTTCTGGCAACCAAGCGACTTCTGGATGGAAGTGGTTTCGCGCAGCGACGGGACAGCAAGTCTCAGCACTAAGTGTCTCGCGTAAACCGGAGAACATTCTCTACTTTGGTACTCGCAGCGGAGACCTGTATCGCGTCGACAATGCAAGCGATTCAAAGCCGACGCCGACCAAGATCTCAACCGGCAAAGGATTACCTGGTGGCTATGTCAGCGCGATCTCGATCGATCCGACCGATGCGCAGAAGGTGCTCGTTGCGTATAGCAACTACGGCATCCAGAGCATGTCGTACACAAGCGATGGTGGAGAGACATGGTCGCTCGTTGCAGGGAATCTCGAAGAGAATCCTGATGGCACAGGCTCTGGGCCAGCAGTGAAGTGGGTCGCGACGCTTCCTGGTCAATCGACAACGATCTACTTCGCCGGTACGACAACAGGATTATACTCGACATACAAGCTCGATGGCCCGAACACGATCTGGGTGCTAGAGGCTGAGAGCGTCATTGGCAACACTGTCGTCGACATGATCGACGTGCGCCATCACGATGGCTTTGTCGCGGTCGCAACGCATGGCAATGGCGTCTATAGTGCAATCGTCGATATTCCAGGCGGACCGATCAGCAATGTTGCAACCAACCAGACAGAGGCTCCGTCGCTTGCGATGCACATCTCCCCGAATCCATCCAACAGCCTGACACGCATTGGCTTCGAACTGCATCAGTTCTCGCCGGTCGAGATCAGCATCATCGATCTAAGCGGCAACATCGTCTTCTCGCAACGCGATCAACTTCCCGCAGGCATGCACGCGATCAAGTGGAATGGCCTCGACCAGTTCAACCGTCCATTGCCATCCGGCAGTTATACCGCCATAATTCGTACTCCACGCGCTACAGAGAGCCGTAAGATCGTCCGGATCAAATAACCGTAAGGCCACATCGCAGTATGGAAATCTTCCGTAGGGCCACATCGCAATATGGCCGCGAAGCGGGATGGGATGCAGTGGGCAAAGCGCAATGTCGTACGTGAAACGACCGCGCGCATCACCTTTCACGAACGATATACCGTTACTCCCCAACATTTGCGGTCCGCATCCCGGCCACATTGCGATGTGGCCCTACGTAGGAGCGATGGCTTTAAACATCAAAGCCCGGCTTGCGATGCTCTTCATCTGCCCGATGGGGAACATGCATGCCGGGCTCGTTTGGTATACCACCTTATAAAAGTAGCACGAGGCTACTCGTAGCGCTAGGCTACTTCGCGATCACCATGTGTCGCGTTACATCTGATTTCTCCGTCTTGAGGCGATAGAGATACATTCCATTTGCGAGATTGCCCGGAGAGAATGTTGCGCGGTTCACGCCTTCGTGGAGTCGTGCGTCAATAATGCGCTCGATCTCATTGCCCTTCATATCGAAGATACCGAGCTGCACGTACGATGCTTCTGGCAGCGCAAACTCGATCGTTGTGCTGGCAGCAACTGGATTCGGATAGTTCTGCATTAGCATCAAGCCTGGAGCAGTCGAAGAGTAATCAACGTCACCCGTAGTAGACTTGATGATGCCAAGCTTCAACCAATCCGTATTTGTCGAGTAGGTCTCGCCATTGCTTGCAGTAAGCACACCCTCGATCTCAGCATCGCTGATACCAAGCCACTCCGACATCATCGTGGAGTAGATGTTGCGGAAATCGTGACGTGGATCGTATGCAAGATTGTTGCTGACGAGGCGGTCAAGATCCGGATCGCTGCCATAGACTGCACCCTTGACTTGCGTACCAAAGACGAAGAGTGGGGCAGAAGCACCGTGATCGGTGCCGGTACCGTTCTCAGTTGGTCGGCGGCCGAACTCGGAGTATGTCATCGTCACTACTCGATCGGCGAGTCCCGATGCTTCGAGATCCTGCTGGAATGCGAGCATCGCTGCACTCAAGTCGCCAAGCAACGTCGCCTGATCCTGCAACTGATCGCTATGCGTGTCATAGCCAGATTGCGTCACCAAATACACTTTGGTAGAGAAGCCGCTGGCGATGACCTGCGAGACATATGAAAGCTGCGTCGCAACACCCGACGTCGGATACGTCACCTTGTTCGTCTTGACCGTGCGGTCGACGAGGCTCTTCGAATAGACCTCGGTCTCGCGTTCGATCAAGCGAACATACTCAAGCTCCTGATAGGGGATAGAGGTCGGTACTGGTATCGGATCGTAACTGTGGACGGTCTCTGCACCTTCATCCGGCAGCTTATTGATCGCGATGCCCATGCCGCCATTCTTTCCGAGGAAAGCATTGCTCAATGAGTTACCGAACTGTATCGCGAGCGGATGGCTGCCCTTCGGAATGACATCTGGCGGATAATCGGGATACATCCCCGTTAGGAAGCGGCCGACCCACCCGGTGTTCGTGAACTTGCTGCGATCTGTTGCATTGTTCCAGATGTCGGTGCCGCGGAAGTGGCTGAGATCCATATTCGGATAACCGACATTCTGCATCACCGCCATCTTGCCTTGCGTATAGAGCGAGTTCGCTCCGGTCATCGCGGAGTTCCACGCTAGCGACTCATGGCCGGCAAGCTCGATCAGGTTGTCTTCGGTCTTTTTGAGGCCGAGCGTTGGACGATTCGTGTAGTACTTCGAGTTCGTATGCGGCACGAGCGTGTTCAAACCGTCATTGCCGCCCGAGAGCTGGATGATGACGAGAATGTTGTCGTTCATCGCCGAAGCCTTCAGCGCTGAGCGCAACGGCGAGCGCCCAAGCGCCTTTATTGGGAAGCCACCAAGCGCCAACGGAAGTGCATTGACTGCAACACCGAGCTTGAGGCCGTTCTTAATAAAATCTCTACGTTTCATTTCTTTGGTCCTTTCTCTAATGTGTTACAGTAACTGATATTCCGGCAGCGTTGCCATGTTGATCGCGAAGTAGGAGACGTATTCTTCCTTGAGATAGAAGTCATCCTCCGGCAACTGCAGCAGGTTCAGTGTTTTGTAAAGCACATCGGTCTGTATCGGACCAAGATCGAACGTAAGCGTCGCTTCTTCGAGCTGCTTTGCAAGCACAGGACTATCAAGCTCATTCTCCGGATCGACCGCTCTGGCCCATGCCATCGGATCGAACTGCAGGTTCATTCCGCGTGAGCCTTGCCCTCCTGTTAGCCGTGGAGGATAGAGTAGCGCGATCGATGCGAGCGCATCGCGAATAGGATAGGTACCGGTGCTGACCCACGCGTGTCCTGGTTGCCAGCCCTTCACATTCGGTGGCGCGAGCAGTGTCTGCCCAAGCGCGATACCCATGTAGGTGAATGTAAGATTGGAGTGGGTAGTGTTCGGATCGGTGAAGAGAATCTGCCCATTCGCGTCTGTGCCGCGCTCTGGTGGATCGAGCGGATCGAACGCTGGCATCTTGAGTCCATGATCGCGAACGAGTCCGGCGATGAACTCCGCACCAGACTTGAGTTGCGCACCGATGACTTCCTCATCATAGAAATGATCGCTCGAGAACAGCGCCTTCATTACTGGCGTAAGCTCCCAGTTGCTCTCGATCAGCTTCTGCGCCATTGTCGTGACAACAGCTTTGTTCGGTACATAGTAGACGAACGTCATATAGATCTTCTCGCAGAGATGGTACGCAGCGTTGAAGCCACCATTCTTCGCGAAGATCATATCGACGATATCGCGCTCATTCCAATTACCAGTCTGTCCGAAGAAGGTCTTGCTGCCGCTATTGTGCGATTGCGGAATGAGGATACCCTTGAACGGTGCAGTCGTTGTGAACTGCCAACCGCTGAGAGCTTGTGCAGCGTTCTGAATGTCTTCTTCCGTGTAGTTCGGCTCACCGGTCTGCGGATCGTTCAAGCCGAGCGTGAAGAGCTCCATCAACTCACGCGCATAATTCTCGTTGACCTGATTGCCGACGTTCTTGCCAGCAGGGTTCTTGCCGTAGTAGCTCTGATTACCATTGAGATAAATGAGCATCGCAGGATCAACCGTAATATCATGCGTCAACTGCTTGATGTTGCCAAGCGAATCGCGGCGCAACGTATCGAGATAGGTGTAGAGCAATCCCGCGAATTGCACGGTCTCACCGGAGACGACAAAATGATTGTGCCACATGAGCGTCATCTTCTCGCGAATGGAGAGCCGCTCCTTGAGCATCAACTCAAACCACCAATTTCGAACCTGGCCAAGCCGCGAGCGCTCTCTGCGGTTCTTGTTTATGTTGTCAAGCTGCGGATCGGTACGCTTGTAGAGAAGAAGCTCATCAACGTATGACGCAGGCTTGGGCGGAAGCGGCTGCATCGGATCGATCAGCTTATCGACCAGCGCGGCCATGGATCCCATCGCCTTC
>JBKJTP010000013.1:0-8814 GCA_046590195.1 Kapaibacterium sp. (SeqCode)
GTCGCGTGTGCGGCCTCTGGGGTATAGGACATATAGGTCTTATAAGTCCTATAGGACCTATATGTCCTGCCGACTCCCAGGTTGCTCCAGCATCCCTGGCTTGCCGGCTAAAGCCAGCGCCACGAGGAGGCTTGCCGGCCCGCCGCGGCGGATCTGCGACACACCCAGCGCCACAACCTTCCCCGCCACCCGAAACCCGATACCCACATCCCGCGTTATCAGGCGCTTCCCAAAAAAGGGGAGTTGGCTTACTATATATGGCGAGCCAGTCAGAAAGTCCTGTAAGGCGATAATAAGGGCAGTCGCAGAGCAGGTTATACCACTAATTTCCAGCCCGATTTAACTCCATAATGTCAGTAGATACCAATACATCGTCAGCAACGACGGACGTTGCAACTCCTGAAGCGACGCTTCTGGATCATAACTCTCCGACAGGTCAGCCAGCTATCCCAGATGGCACCGCAGATGGCGCAAAGCCAACACCGGTCACATCGACCATTCCATCCGGCACAACCACAGCGAAAGCACCGGTAAGTCCATCAGGCACCGCAGGTTCTAACGGCGCACGCGTCGAGACACCCCGCAAGCCGGTAGGCAAGAATCTCACGATCATCGATCCAAAGCGCAAGCTTGGTGGTGGATACACAGATGCAGAGCGCGATGAGCTCGCAAGCTTGTATGACACAACCTTCAACAAGCTCACGCCGAACGAGATCATGAAGGGTCGCGTCGTCGCGATCACCAGCTCCGAAGTAGCGATCGATATCGGCTTCAAGAGCGAAGGTGTTATCTCCAAGTCGGAATTCAACAATGTAGCTGATCTCAAGGTCGGTGATGAAGTTGAGGTATTCCTCGAGACGATCGAGGATAAGGAAGGCCGTCTCGTACTCTCTCGCAAGCGTGCAGAGTTCATCCGTGTTTGGCAGCGCATCATCGAAGCGCACAAGTCAGGCGAGGTCCTTCAGGCAAAGTGTGAGCGCCGCATCAAGGGCGGTATGGTCGTTAACTTGCTCGGTGTCGAGGCGTTCCTTCCAGGTTCGCAGATCGATGTTAAGCCAGTTCGTGACTTCGATGCATTCATCGGCAAGACGCTCGATGTTCGCGTTGTAAAGATCAATCATCCGAATGAGAACGTCGTCGTATCTCATAAGGTACTGCTCGAGGAGCACATGCTCGAGCAGCGTAAGGAGATCGTTGAGAAGCTCGAGCGCGGACAGGTACTCGAAGGTACTGTCAAGGCGATCGCTGACTTCGGCGCGTTCGTTGACTTGGGTGGCGTTGATGGTCTCGTACACATCACTGACCTCTCATGGGGCCGTGTATCGCATCCGACAGAGATCATCAAGCTCGATCAGACCGTTACGGTCGTCGTGCTCGATTTCGACGAGAACAAGAAGCGTATCTCGCTCGGCATGAAGCAACTCACCCCGCATCCATGGGCTGAGATCGAGAATCGTTATAAGGTCAATGATAAGGTCAAGGGTAAGGTCGTTTCGATGACCGACTACGGCGCCTTCATCGAGATCGAGAAGGGCATCGAAGGCCTCATCCACGTTAGCGAGATGTCTTGGACACAGCACATCAAGCATCCATCGCAGCTCTTGTCGATGGGTCAGGAAGTGGAAGCATCGATCCTCAACATCGACCAGGATTCGAAGAAGATCTCGCTTGGTATCAAGCAGCTCGAGCCTGATCCTTGGACAATGTTCTTCGAGAAGTATCCGATCGGTTCGAAGCACAAGGGTATCGTTCGTAACCTCACGAACTTCGGCGCATTCGTTGAACTCGAGCCAGGTGTTGACGGTCTCGTGCACATCTCTGACTTGAGCTGGACGAAGAAGGTCCGCCATCCGGGTGAAGTCCTGAAGAAGGGCGAAGAGATCGACGTGATGATCTTGGGTATCGACCTCGATAACCGTCGTATCTCGCTCGGTCACAAGCAGGTTCTCGACAATCCTTGGGATAATCTCGAGACCACCTATGGCGAGGGTATGGATACTGAAGGTAAGATTGTGCGTATCATCGATAAGGGCGTCATCGTTGAGCTTCCGCTCGGCGTCGATGGCTTCGTACCGGTGTCGCAGCTTGCGTTCTATCCGATCAAGAACATCGGTGATAGCTTTAAGTCTGACGATCAGCTCAATCTCCGCGTCATTGAATTCGATGCAGAGAACAAGAAGATCGTACTCTCCGCAACTGAGTGGCTGAAGTCGCAGGACCGCAGCGCGCTTGAGGAGTTCAATGCAAAGCACCCGATCCCGAAGGAGACACTTGAAGAGATGCAGAAGCGTCGCGAGGGTGGTGCCAAGGGTAAGAAGGGCAAGGCAGCTGAAGGCGACGTCGATCTCGAGGCGCTCGCGAAGTCAGCACCAAGTCCATCAGAGCTCGGCTCGTTCGAGTTGCCTGAGGAGATGCTGACACCAGAGGTTTCGCCAGACGAAAACTCTGAAAATCAGTAAGACATTGAGTGTAATGACTCATAGCAAAAGACCCGGACATCGTCCGGGTCTTCTGCGTTTAAATGAAGGGGCACACAACGAAGTGATGCAAGTCCAATTTACTTCACGACGTCATAGCTCTTCAACTTTTGGTGTAGCTCTTCAACTTTTCATTCGTTGAGTATTTCCAGCGTATCGAGTGCATCCGGTCGCTATCGACGAAGGACTCTCGTTGCACGAAGAAGCCAAGTTCTCTCGAGTACCAGTAAGTCCACTTCTCATATCGAGCACCGCTGCCGCCGTATTCATCACTCTCCTTGATCCACTGCTCCCACTGGATTTTCTCGCAAGTGAGTTGCTCCGATCCGACGGCGAGCTTCTCTGAACCCAGGTACGTCGACTTCTGCCTGATCTCCTGATAGAACTGATTCGGCAGACCGATGACTGTGTCAGGTCCTGCAATGCTAGTCCTGCTTGAGACTGGTAGTTTCGTCCATCGATTGGTGAATTGGGGTTGGATGTAATTGAGGTCACCGAATTCATCATAGCCGATCCGGTACATCATCGTCCCGACATCGATGCCGTTCGCATCGTAGATGTTGACGTCGATGCAGCCATAGAGACCGGGGATGGTGATCTCGTCACGCTTGATCTTAGCCGTTACTTCGTAGCTGTATGTCGTGTCCTCATCCTCTTTCTTAACTGGGATAATGGTCTGCTCGTAATCGTAAACGAACGAGCTGTTGAGCCTTGGGAGCTGGGAAGATCTGCCGGTCGTACCGTAGATCCCGGAATCGCCACAGGATGCTAAACCGAGGAGCAAAAGCAGGATAAAGAGCTTGATTTGAGGCATAAGTGTAAGGCTTATGTCCTGAAGAACACCGGCCCGAGTTCAAAGTAGCAAGGATGAATTCGTGGGCGCTGAAAAGATTTTTCTTGCTTTCGGCCTCAAAATGTTGTAGATTTACAGTCCTAAAATTGGATACCCTATGAGCTTCCGCCTCGGAATAGTCCTGATCCTTCTGACCGCCTCGACGGCATCTGCACAGCAGATCACCTTCAATAGCTCGCGATACGAGACCGTTGCCAAGAATGCGACGAGTTACGACCGCGAGACAGCCCGTATCGAGCGCTTTCTAACCAGTCGTTACCCGACATCGAATCTGCGATGGGCCTCGAAGAACAGCAAGGCTCCGGTGCTTCGAAAGGTCAATTACGAGATCGTGTATCAGAATGGCGTGAAGTATGCCGTGGCGGTATTTACATCGCGTTGGGATGAGCCGGTCAACATGATGGCTGTCTATCAACTCAGTGGCGAGAAGGCAGGCGAGCGCGTCTGGCGCAGCAAGGCATGGACTTCGAACTACTACGGCAATTCGCTGAAGCAGTACAAGAACGGGAATCGCACGTTGATCCTCTTCAAAGAAGGTGGCATTATGCCAGGAGATTTTGGACTTGCATCGATCTTCTCCATCTCGCGCGGCGGCGGAAGGACGTACATAAATGATAACGTGCCGAAACAGTCGCCCATGGTCGTCAGCGCATTATTCCCATTCCGGGCTATACTCGGTCAGAATGTCCAACTCAATGCGTCGGCGAATGCCGGACTGACGCTCGCAGCATCGGAAGGTATGTATCGCTATCAGGATCAGATCTATCAGCAGACCTACGAATGGCAATACGACCGTAAGAAGAATAGCTTCGAGCCGATCGTGCTGAATGATGTCAATTTGACGAAGCGCAATTAATCGAGTACAGATCCTGCGAGCGTGATCTTCGCTCGATCTTTGCGAGCATCGATATCGTACTTCGCTCCATAAGGCATCGTCCAGTTGCGAGGGACGTGTCCGAATGGCAGATTTGATACGACTGGGATCTTGAGCTTGCCGAGGTAATCAAGGAACACCTGCTCGAGCGTCAGGCTCGGCTTGCCCTCTTCAGGTTCGCAGCCGCCCCATTGGCCGAGCAGCATTCCGGTGATCTTGGCAAAGTCACCACTGACCTTTATCTGAGCGAAGTAGCGATCGACCTTGTATGGCCGCTCATCGATGTCCTCGAAGAAGAGCGCTTTACCGCTTATCTTCGGCATGTATGGCGTGCCGTACAGCGATGACCAGACCGTGAGATTCCCTCCAATGAGTCGTGATGTCGTCTGACCTTTACGAAGCACGACGCCTTCATCGTCGCCAAGTTGCATTGGCATCTCAGACTTGTTCGATGTCAGCATCCGCCAGAAATTTTCTTCAGCAAAGGACTCGAAGCCATTCCACACATCGACTGCAGGCATCGGACCATGGAACATCGACTGTAATCCGGTCTTCTTATAAATGGCACCAAGGAATGACGTCGCATCGGAATAGCCGACGATGATCTTTGGATTTTTCTCGATCAAGCCATAGTCGATGTCAGGCAAAAGCCTGATCGTGCCATAACCTCCGCGAAGGAAGAGAATCGCTGCTACTTTCTTATTGCGGAGCGCGGTGTGGAAATCAGCGAGCCGATCTTTGTCGGGCGCCGAAAAATAACCATGCTCTTTCATCACGTTCTTGCCGACCTCGACGCGGTACCCCAACTTCTCGAAGTATTCCACGGACTTAGTCACCTTCTCTATTGTTGAAGGTCCGCCGGCAGGCGCGATGAGTGCAATGGTGTCGCCCGGCTGTAATGCTTTCGCCTTGAGTGCCATAGAAGTTCGATAGATGATAAAGGTATTCTACAATGCTACGGTCGTGTCGCTCGATGCTAACGATCAAACATACGAAGCGATCGCGATCTCGGGACAAAGGATCGTCGCGCTTGGCTCCTCCGAAGTTCTCCTTGCACAATATACAAACGCCGTGCAGACCGATCTCGATGGCGCCGTGATCTATCCCGCTTTTGCCGATAGCCACGCCCACATCTGCGGCACTGGCGAGCGAGCGACGAAACCGAGACTCGAACCAGCTCGATCACTCGGCGAGGCGCTGGAGATCATCAAGCAAGCAGTGAGCTCAAGCGCATCCGAATGGATCGTGCTTCGTGGCTGGGATCATAACAAGTGGGGAATGAAGAGCTTTCCAACGAAGCACGACCTTGACGGACTTTCCGACAAGCCGATTGCACTTACGAGAGTCGATGGTCACGCCTCGTGGCTGAATCAGGCAGCACTTAATGCTGCCGGAATCGACCGCCGTACCATCCCGCCCGCTGGCGGCGAGATCTTGCTTCATGATGACGGAGACACCAGCGGTATTATTCTGGACGAAGCAATGAAACTCGTCGAGAGCAAGATACCGAAGCAATCGAAAGCTGAGATCATGTCAGTGATGCGAGCAGGCCTGATGGAGTTCGCAAAGCACGGCAACGCAACGGTGCATGACATGGGCGTTCCGGCGCACCACTGGGAAGCGCTTCAGGAGCTATATGCAGAAGAAGGAGCTAAGTTGCCACGCGCCCACATCTTCCTCGACATGAATCAGGAGTCCGGTAAGAAGCTCTTTCTCGAGAGGACCGAGAACCTGCAACCGACGTCTGACAATCTCAAACTCATCGGCATCAAGATCTATCTCGATGGAGCACTCGGGTCACGAGGCGCAGAGCTCTTCGAAGAATATTCAGACGATCCCGGCAACTTCGGCCTCGCATTAAGCGATGACGAGGAAGTGATCGAGCTGATGAAGAAGGCTGCGTCGATGAATATGCAGATCGCTGTTCATGCTATCGGCGACAAGGCGAACCACCGAGCACTTCAGCTCTTCGAGAGGTCTGGAGCGGCCGACAAGACAACCTGCCGGATCGAGCACGCGCAGATCGTGGAGGACAAAGATCTTGAGTTCTATAGGAAGCTAGGCGTCAAGGCCGTGATCCAGCCACCGTTCTTTCCCTCGGATAGAGGATGGGCTGTTCAGCGATTGGGCGAGGCTAGGATGATGACCGCCTACCGCTGGAAGTCGCTCATGAATGCCGGGATCGAGACGATCGCCTCGTCGGACTCTCCGGTAGAGCTGCCGAATTCGCTTGAAGGCATCCGGATGCTGGTGAGCAGGGACGGCGTGAGAGATGGCGAAGCCCTAACGGAAAGCCAGGCCATCCGGCTCTACAGCACCGAGGCGGCAAAACTGGACGGACAGCTGGCCGATCGAGGCACCCTCGAAATTGGAAAGCTTGCAGATTTGACAATTCTTACGAAGCCGGTGTTAAACGCCGGCGCTCAGGTGAAAATGACCGTCCTCAGGGGAGAGATCATCTTCCAGGAGTGACCTCAAGCCTGCCGCCGGATACGTTCGTAAATTTGCATAATGCCTAAGCGTACCGACCTCAAGAGCATCCTCATTATTGGCTCAGGTCCGATCGTCATCGGACAGGCCGCGGAATTTGATTACTCAGGCACCCAGGCCTGTAAGGTCCTCAGAGAGGAGGGCTACCGCGTTATTCTCATTAACTCCAATCCTGCGACGATCATGACCGATCCGGAGTTCGCCGACGCCACATACGTCGAGCCGATCACCCCGGAATACGTCGAAGCGATCATCGCGAAGGAACGCCCCGATGCCATCCTCCCAACGATGGGCGGGCAGACCGCGCTCAACACAGCGCTCGCTCTGCATGAACGTGGCTCACTCAAGAAGTACAACGTGGAGCTCATCGGCGCAAAGCCAGCGGCGATCAAGAAAGCTGAAGACCGCGAGGAATTCCTGGCAGCGATGACCAGCATCGGTCTCGAGATGGCGCGCGGTGGATTTGTGACTTCCGTAGATGAGGCGCTTGCGATCATGGAGCAGGTCGGCTTCCCTGCGATCATTCGCCCAAGCTTTACGATGGGGGGATCTGGTGGAGGTATCGCTTATAATCTCGAAGAGTATAAGGAGTTTGTTCAGCACGGTCTCGATTCATCTCCTGTGCATCGTGTGCTCGTTGAAGAATCGGTACTCGGCTGGAAGGAGTTCGAGCTTGAGGTAATGCGTGACACGGCGGACAATGTCGTGATCATCTGCTCGATCGAGAACTTCGATCCGATGGGCATTCACACTGGGGACTCGATCACATGCGCACCAGCCCAGACGCTTTCGGATAAAGAATACCAGAAGATGCGCGATGCCGCGATCAAGGTCATCCGCGAGATCGGCGTCGATACGGGCGGCTCAAACATCCAGTTCGCGATGAACCCACGCGATGGCCGCATGCTCGTCATCGAGATGAACCCGCGTGTTTCTCGCTCCAGCGCACTTGCATCGAAAGCGACAGGCTTCCCGATCGCGAAGATTGCTGCGAAACTTGCAGTTGGCTATACGCTCGACGAGATTCCGAACGACATCACGAAGATGACACCGAGCTGCTTCGAGCCGGTCATTGATTATTGTGTCGTCAAGATCCCACGTTGGGATTTCGAGAAGTTTAAGGGTATCGAGGCATCATCATCGCAGCTTGGCGTGCAGATGAAGTCGGTTGGTGAGGCGATGGCATTCGGCCGCACATTCAAGGAAGCACTGCAGAAGGCGCTTCGCTCACTAGAGCAGGGACGCTACGGACTCGGCGCTGACGGCAAGGACGAATTCATCGTCCATGAGATGACCGATGTCGAGAAGGCTCATGCGATGACCGTGATCCGCGAGCGACTCGCGCAGCGTCGCTCGGACAACATCTTTAATCTTCGAGTTGCGATCCAACTCGGTATGGATCGCGATACGATCCACCAGATCAACGGCGTCGATCCGTGGTTCATCAATCAGCTCGAACAGATCGTAGAGCGGGAAGCAATGCTGCGCGAAGCAGCAGCAATCACCTCGAACAAATTTCAGCCATTAGAAGTGTTTACCTCCTAATGTTTATCGAACCTGACGAAAGTATCCCTACGGAAATTGCTCATGATTCACCTAAATTAGAAACATTTAGTGGACGCAGCGTGGCTGGAAACCACTGGGAAATACTTAATTCCGATGCATTGGTAGGACTCAAGAATGTAGCGAGTGATTCTGTAGACTGCATCATCACCTCTCCTCCTTATTACTCATTGCGAGACTATGGGGTCGAAGGACAATTGGGACTTGAGGATTCCGTACATGACTATGTCAGAAAGCTGAGTGAAATCATGCTTGAATGCAAACGAGTTCTCAAGCCAACCGGCCTATGTTTCTTAAACATTGGGGATACCTATTATTCAGGCAAAGGCAAATCTCACGGCATTGATCCAAAAAGCACGAAACGTAGATTTGGTCTAAGAGCAGTGGACAAAAGCGGAGGTGTTGGGGCGGGTATAAAACAAAAGTCGCTAATCGGAGTGCCTTGGAGAGTGGCTTTAAGTATGATGGAGGATGGATGGTGTTTACGTAGTAATGTAATTTGGCATAGACCAAAATCTTTACCTGAAGCAGTTGTTGATAGACCGAGAAGAAGTTAT
>JBKJTP010000074.1:0-10880 GCA_046590195.1 Kapaibacterium sp. (SeqCode)
ATCCCGGCTCTCGGACTCGAGTTGTTCGGCAAGTACAAATTCGGCAGCACCTTCTTCGCGTTCGGCGGGCCAACAGTCTCATTCCTCCTCTCACCGTCGGGCGAACAGCAGGAAGTGATCACGCAGCCATCGGCTGGCTTCTTCACCGAGACCGGCACGAACACACGCATCACGAATGCTAACGCACTATCTGAGGCAAGCGCTATTCATGCGGCATTCGGCATCGGGCTTGGCGCTGATATTCGTGTTGCGCATAATTGGTCGATCACGCCAGAGCTAAGCGCGCATCTGCCGCTAACGAAGATCGTGTCCGACGATGATTGGTCGGTGACACAATACCGGTTTGCAGTAACGATCAAGCTCGATAACACACCGCCACTTCCAAAGCCAGAAGAGCCTGTCTTTGTTGACAAGATCGATGGCACCATCCAATTGCTCGGTCTCGAGCGCAATGCCGATGGGACATTTCGCGAGTTTGAAACGCCGACCGTGCGGATCGAAGAATTTGTCAGCCGCGAAGCATTCCCTGTGCTGAGCTCTGTCTTCTTTGATGCGAACGCTGCGAGCATTCCTTCACGGTATGCAAATAGCGGTACACTTGACACCAATGCATTCCGTGGTGGCGATGCACTCGGTGCACATCATAAGCTGCTTGAGATCATCGGTTCGCGCTTGCAGAGCGCACCGCAGACGAGGATCACATTGCGCGGACTTCAAACAAGTGATGAAGCGACCACTCCTGCACTTGCACAACAGCGCGCTTCATCTGTCGCAGATTACTTAGCATCACGCTGGAACATCGATCGCTCACGCATAGCGGTTGAATCAGAGACAAGGCAATCACCAGTTGATCCGCAGCTTCGCGAAGAACTGCAGCGCGTTGATATAGCGTCGACAGACGCCGCGCTCTTCGATCCATTTATCGTGCAGGACGTCACTCGGACAATGAATCCGCCTGGGCTTCGTGTTCGCAGTACACTGACAGCTAATGCACCGCTGACTCAGAATAACGTGACGATCGGGCAGAAGGGCGGTTTCAACGCAAATCTTGGTGAGCAGAAGCCGGTGCAAGACTGGTTTGCGGAGGATATGAATCAGTATCCGACGACGGAGATGCCACTCGTCGCGACGCTCAGCGCAAACACAGCTCGAGCCTCATTCGAAGCTCATGACACCACACAAGTGCAGCAACTCACGATTCGCAAGAAACGCGCAGAACGCATCGCTGATCTCGAGATCGAGCGCTACAATCTGATCACGTTCGAGTTCGACAAAGCGACGCTCGATGCACGCGCAGACCGTGTGCTGAAGATGATCGCTGCAGAAGCCACATCGCGAGACACCATTGCTGTTGCTGGATATACCGACCTGCTTGGCGATCCGGTACACAATGCGAAACTCGCAACTGATCGCGCAACGAGCGTCGAGTCAGCGCTTCGCAACGAGCTTCGCAACTCCGCGCCAGGCGCGCAGATTGCGAGCAGCGGCGAAGGCGAGAGAGACTTATATAACAACAGTTTGCCAGAGGGGCGCCAGTTATCGCGCACAGTACGTATCACGATCAAACGCCCAATCGGACAGTAATATGAAGTACATCAAGCAACTTTTACTCAGCGCGCTTCTTGTTATCGCATCCGCGACCGCGCCCGCATATCTGATCGCGCAAACTGTGAGCTACATTGCGCCAGATGCTGCTGCACCCGGCATGAGCGTCGTAATCGATATTATCGGACCGAACACGCCTGGCAACTTTGGTCCAGAGGGCTTATACCCGGTGGGTGAAAAGGTCGCGTTGCAATCACCAGGCGATTCTGTGTATGCGAAACTTGGCCCTGCTGTCGTGAGCTGGGATGGCAAGTTCGCCCAGGTGATGATACTCATTGAGCCAGCAACGACCAATCGAACGATCACACTTGTAGTGAAGAATGGCGCATCGCAAACACCATTCAATTTCTCGGTTGTCACGAGTCAGAACATCGCACCGAGAACCGGCGGTGGCGTGCTAGGTGGCAACATCGGCACACGCACAAGCCGCAACACGATGATCGTCGATTCGTTGGTTTTGCGAAACGGCACATACACCGTTAGTATGTCCGATCTCAGCATTGGACAGCCGGGCAATCAGGCATATCTGCCGCTTCGCATTTTATCGAAGGGGCCGATCCGTCTCGAGAATGCAACGCTCGAAGTCAAGGGTAAGAACGGCTCCGATGGATCGCACGGTGGTCCGGGTGGCGGCGGCGGAGGTGGTGGCTCGCTGCGCAGTGGAGGCGATGGCTTCTCGGGCGGCGGCGGCGTAGGCCCTGCACCTCGCAAGGGCGGCGCGGGCTCTGGCAGCGATGCCGGTTCGTTGCAGTATCATGGCGGCTTTACGATGAATGGTGTTGAGGGCGGCCTCGGCACGGAGTACAACAACCCGAACGCGAACAACGATGAGGGCGGCGGCGGCGCCACAGGACATCCATTCGGTACTAGCGGCCGGCATGGCCTCTATGGCGCTAATAGCTCCGCTGGCGGGCGCGGGGCAGGATCTGGCGGCGGACAAGGCGCAGGCTTCCCAACACTCGTCACCTACGGTGGCGGTGGTGCAGGCTATGCGACCAAAGGCGCGCAGGGTGGAGGCAACGGCGATAACGGTGGCCTCGAAGTAGGCAACAAGATGCTCGTTCCGTTCGCGGGCGGCTCGGGCGGCGGCTCAGGAAATATTTGGTATCAGAGCGGCCCAACAGGACATGGCGGCGGCGGTGGCGGAGCGGTTGAAGTAACATCGTTCAAGTCGATCGACGTAATCGGTGCAGTAATCGATGCATCGGGCGGAACAGGCTCGAACGGCACAGCAGGCGGTGCGCTCGACTTCCAGCATGGCTCTGGCGGCGGCGGTGGCTCCGGCGGTGCGATCAATCTCGTTGCCCGTGATTCCATTCACATCCGCACAACACAAAGCAGCCAGATCCTGAATGTTAACGGCGGTACTGGTGGCACCGGATACAATGGTGGAGGCACCGGCGGCAAAGGTCGTGTACGTCTCGATGGCCGTGTGAGTTGGAAGAATGGATTCAATAACTCGATCCAGTTTTACGATCCTGCGAAGGATTATGTCGGTCCCGTCATTTCAAAAGTTGATACGATCGGCAAGCGCGTAACGATCACCGGTTATGGCGCAGGATGGGAAGGCAGTGCACTCGGTGCAGTGCAGATCAGCTATCGTTACCCATCGACTGGATGGACGACTGTGCTTGCGGCCACAGGCATTGAAGCTGGCTCGAGAACAGGCGCTTGGAATCTGGTCGTCGATCGCACAACAGACATCTTTGACACCACGATCTACATCGTTGTGATGCAGCGCAACAACGCGTTTGTGTCAACACAATACACGGATGAGCCTGCATGGGTGATGTCGCATGCGAGCGGTATCATCGCCGATCTGCCAGGTATCCCACGCATTGCGGTCGCTGAAGACACGATCGACTTTGGCACGATTCGCGTCGGAATATGTAAGGACTCAGTATTCATCGTTCAGTCAACAGGTTCAGCACAGCTTGAAGTTGGCCGACCTGGACTCGAAGGCGACATCGCACAATTCGTCTTGCGTACGACAGACAGCCTGCACTTGCCTCCATCAACGCAAGGCATTGTCGGTATGGCGTTCTGCCCGCAGGATACAGGCTGCTTCGAAGCGCTCGTGCGCATCAAGTCCAATGACACCGAGCGCGTTGTGCGTTTGGTTGGTTGTGGTATTCGTCCTGAGATCTTCACGTTAAGTGAGATCGACTTTGGACTAGTGCGATTTGGCTTGTGCAAAGATTCGACATTCACTGTCACGAATCCCGGTAGCGATACTCTCACGATAACGCAGCAGGTCTTCACGAATACAAATTTCTCCGCGGTTGCGCCGCCGATGCCGATCAAGATCGCGCCGAAGGATAGTGTGCAGTTCACATTGCGCTATTGTCCGCCAGGCACCGGCCCTGAAACAGGCTACGATACGATCAAGAGCGATGCACGCATCCCGAGCTGGCCGATCAGGTTGCTCGGACGCGGTATTCGTGGAAGGATCACATCGAATGATCTTCTCGACTTTGGTGAAGTGCTTGTCGGTGCATGCAAAGATTCATTCATCACGATCACGAACGTTGGCGATGACTCAGTATTCCTGAACACTGCACCTGCGCTTGGTACATTCTTCACGGTCGTGCCAGGTCAACTTCCGATCGTATTGGCTCCAACAGAATCTGCGCAGCTCTTCATCCGATTCTGTCCGCTTGACGAGATCATGTATTCAGCGAACGACTCGATCAGGCCGTTCGTCCCGACAGAAGCGCGCTTATTGACCGTGACAGGTAAAGGCATCAAGGGCTTGCTCTCTGTGCCGAATGCGATCGATCATCCTTGCGTCGTCATTGGTGAGTCGATACTCGATACACTTGTCATCGCCAATACGGGCTCAGCCCGAGTGACTGGCATCGCAACCAGCGCGAGTCCGGCAGAACTGACCGTGGTTCTGGCAGCAGGTGCGCAACTCGATCCGACATTTAGTGACACGATCATCGTGCGTTTCACGCCAACAACAACCGGCGATTTCCGTGGCGAGATACGTATTGCATCCGATGGTCTGCCTGCGCTGCAAATACCATACACTGCGCACGTGACGCTTGCTCCAACACTCGAGTACTCGCGACGCATGATCGCGTACGACACCGTGCTTGAAGGCACAACGGAGACCGAATGCGTTACGGTGATGAATCCATCTTGCAAACCGATCACGATCACCTCGACGTCGCTCGCGATCGGAGAAGTTGCGTTCAACATCGACACGAGAACATTGCCGGTCACGCTGAGTGATAGCGCAACGTTCGAGTTCTGTGTGACTGCCAATGCGCAAACAAGTGGTATCTATCTCGACACGCTTGTGATCAACACGAGCACGGGCAGATTTGCCGATGTGGTACTTGATGCGCGCGTTGAGACGATCAGGCTGAAGCTCGAGCCAGCTATGCTCGATTTCGGAACGGTGCTCGCACGCGTGCCGCCACCATCGCAGCAAGCGAGACTTATCAACATCAGCTCGCAGGCTGCGAAGATCTCGACTCCAACGATTGTTGGACCGAATGCGAATGAGTTCACGTACACCGGCGGCGTTACCATTCTGGCACCTGGAGACACCGCATTCTACGATGTGAGTTATCTCGCATCGGTCGCGGGCAGCCACACAGGTTACTTCGTTGCATACACTGGTGAGAAACTCGATTCAGTGCTGCTGATCGGAACAGCGCTGCCAAACATTCCTCCGATCGACACCATCGAGGTCATCGTTAGCGCCGACGTAATGGCTGGGGTTCAGGGACAACGCACCTTGCTGCCTGTTCGCGTAACAGATGTTACGGGTGGTGAGGCAACCTCTGCCACCTTCCGTGTGCAGTTCGATCCGATGCAGATCGATCTGGCAGGCACACACATCGTGAACTCGATCTTCCAGAGCGCGACCGTCGTCAAGCATTCATTCGGCGATTACACCATTACGGCACTCAATCCTGATACTGCGGTTGGTGCAGGTGTCATCGTCTATCTCCACATTGAGATACTCGCTGGCACGGCGAATGAGGTACCGATCCGACTCTCAGAGGTGACCTTCCCGAATTCGATCACACGTGCGGCAGAAGTGAACGATGGAATGGTACGCGTGCAGGAGTGCGATACGACCGCGAATATTCAGACAGGGGCGGTGAGCCAGGTCGGAGCGATCCGTCCGAACCCAGCACGCGATAAGGCGAGTATCCCACTTACGCTGCTTCGTGATGCAAGCGTGTCAGTCACAGTCTATAATACATTAGGTCAGATCGTGAGGAGCGTCGCGCCGTCAGAGATGAAGGCTGGCGAGCATCTGATCGATGTAAGCCTCGATGGCTTGCCTCAAAGCACTTACATTTATGACGTGCAGTGCAAGGATCGCGAGAAGATCGAGAGCCACCGCGGCAACTTGAACATCGAGTAATGCTCAAGCGAGTGCAAAAAGAAAGGGCAGGTCGTAATGACCTGCCCTTTCCTTTTGTCTAAGATCTACGTCTTATCTCACGACTACGCTGCGTGTATCGTTGAACGGCTTGCCGCTATTCGTCGTACCCGAGACAGTTACGAAGTACGTACCGGAAGCGCCATTCGCATTCCATGTATAGCTTGTTGTGTTCGTCGAAGCAACGAGCTTCCCAGTGAGATCATGGATCGTAATGCTTGCTGTCGCTGCGTTGCGAAGCGAGATGTTCAGATCGCTGATAACTGGATTCGGTCCGACAACGAAAGCGATCTCCTGATTGCCTGCATCATAGACCGATGCTGATTGCTTCACACCCTGCAGATCGTGATTCTGCTCTCCGGCAGCATCCTGATCCGTTACAAAGATGATCTCGTCGGTGAAGTATGACTTGCCGTCCATACCTGTTGCGAGCACAAGAATGAAGTTCTCGTCTGGCTTGAGGATGCATGGTACTGTTGGTGTTGACTCAACGATGCGGAAGTCGATGCCATCGCGAAGCTTAACTTCATTCAATTGCACCTCGTGATCGAGGTTGTTGTAGAAGATCACCTTCTGCATGATCACGTTCGGGCCCCACTCAATGCCTATGGTCTTGCGCTCATCGACAAAGATAGGATTGCGGTCGTCCTCTTTGTTCTTCGTGGTTGTCCAACCAGAAAGATAGACTGTTGCAGACTTGCACTCTGCGATCTCACTCTCAAGCGCAAGTATAACCTGAGCAGAATATTGGCGGCCATCCATATCCGGTGTGAAAGATACCATCAGCTCAGCTTTCGAGTTAGCGTCGATCGTGAGGGGCAATGGCGAACGGATAGTGAAGTTAATAATTTCAGGACCCACAAGCGTAGCTGAGGTTATGACGATCGGCTTACCCGACTGATTCAGCAAATAGATCTGACCTTCAGCTGTCTGGCCCATCATCACTGGGCCAATGCCAACCTTTTCGCTCGTCGAAAGACAAGGTACGTTCGGATCGATCTCACGCTCTATCATGCCCAACAACCACGATGACTTGCTCTCCTTCGTCGTGCCGCCGTCCGTCGAGTAGCTGAAGACGAGCTCTTCCTTCGAGTCGTATTCTGCTGGTGTGAAGCACACGTTTATGCTTCCTGTCTGGCCTGCTGCGAGTGTGAGCTGAGGAATATTGTCGGTCGGGATGTTGAACGCCCCCTTCGAGTAGCCTGAAAGCGCATAGTCGATGGTGAGCGCTGAAGTGCTCACATTGGTCACTTCGATCATTTTGCATTCTGTCTTGCCTGTGGCGGTCGGACCGAATGTGATATACTGCTCAACCTGAATGCTCTCTATCGGCTTTGTCACGACAGTGCCGCGAATGAGCAAGCGCTTTGCTGTATTGCCCTGCATCAGCACGATGTAGCCTTTCGCCTCTTGGACGCCAGTGTAAGAGATGATCACGCTGTACTTCTCACTCGGCTTCATCACGAATGACTTCGGGATGTCGATGGTGATCGAAGCGTCGGCGGCATACTCGGCCGTGATCGTGATCTCCTGATCGAGATTGTTCACCAGCGTCAGGTGCTCGGTTACGATCGTACCAGGGATGCCCTGAAGCACGATCTCATTCTCAGGATACGTGGTGAATGACTCGGCAAATGACGTATTGCTGCTTACCAGGCTGCTCAGCAGCAGCAGTGACATCATTGTCAACCGTAATGTATTGCTCGCAAAGGATCGTAGCATTGCTTCGATAGGATAGTCAAAATGACAACATGAAACCTGAGGCGCCAGATGGCCGCGACTTAGTTAAGTCGCTCGGAAGCCACTAAAGTTACAATATTTGATTTCCGGCTTGCCCAAAAGTATGCCGTGTGCATAGAAGACGGAGCGGAAAGCACAAAAAAAGGGCAGGTCGCGATGACCTGCCCTTTAAGCGTAAAGTAAGCCTGAGCTTAGTTCACTACAACTTTACGGGTCTCATTGAATGCCTTGCCTGACGTCGTGGTGCCGCGGACGGTCACGAAGTAAGTGCCAGAGCCCTGCTCGTTAGCAGCCTTCCAGGTGAAGTTTGCCAGCTTCGATGAAGCGACGAGCTTGCCTGCAAGATCGTTAACAATAACGCTTACGGTTGCAGCATTGCGAACAGCGATGTTGAGATCGGAAACGACTGGGTTTGGTCCGACTGTCAACGCGATCTCCTGATTGCCTGCATCATAGATCGAAGCAGTGCCCTCGTCATTAGCATCGCCCGTGCGATTGCCGCGGATCTCGATGTACTTGATCACATTGCCTTCGCTCAGTGTGATAAGGCCCTTTGCATTATCTTCGTCGCCGAGATACGAGATGATCACGTCGAACGACTCTCTTGGCTTCAATACAATATCCTTAGGAAGATCGATACCGATCGTAGCGTCAGAGGTATGCGTAGCGTGGATCGTGACAGAATTGTCCGAGTTGTTCGCAAAGGTGATCGACTCAGTTGTCAGCTCGCCCTTGGCGGCCTTGAGGTTGAGTTGGTCTTCAGGGGTTACAGTGAACGTCTGTGCGTTCGAGATCTGGCTTGTAGCCAACAGTGCCGCAAACACTGCAAGACACAAAGCACGATTCAGGATGGATCGTAGCATCGCTTTAGGTAGATTTAGTATAGCAATAAAACAGGGTGGGGCCGAAATCCCCGGTGTCCTAATCCCAAAGGCTTAGGTGACGTATAAAGTACCGCCAAGGGGTGAAAAGTTACACAATGTGCCCTGCCTCTATGTCACATTTTGAGACTTATGTCAGAAAACAGGTGTCACATTTTGAGATTGTGCTCCTCAAGGAGCAGGGCCTCGTGGATGCTAATGGCAGCGCGGGTACCCTCGGCGGCCGCAATAATGACGAATTGCATGTCTTTTGAGGCATCTCCGGCCGAAAAGACCCCTTCGATGCTTGTTTCTTCATGCTTGTCTGTCAAGATAGTGCCCTTGCTTGAAAATTTGCATCCCAACTGCGACCCGATCGCCGACCGCTGATGCTGGCCGGTTGTGAAGAAGATCGACGAGCGCTCAATGCCTGACCCATCAGCGAAGCGGATTCGCTTTAGCAGTCCATCATCATGCTCGAATTCCCTGACCGTTTGATCGTAGATCGTAACGCCAAGCTTCGTCAGCTCCTTGATCTGATCCTTCGTGAGTTTCGAGAGACCATGCGTGACGAGTACAACATTGCTCGACCAATTCAACAGCCGCTGCGAAAGCAGATAACCTGACTTGCCGCGGCCAAACACAGCGATCGGTTGATCGCGCCATTCCCATCCATCGCAGTATGGGCAATGGTGCATGCTCTTGCCGTAGATCTCTGCTGAACCTTTGATCATCGGCACCTCATCGGTGACGCCGGTAGCGATCAGCAACTTCTTCGCATGATACACATCGCCGTTAAGCAGCGTCACCTTGAACGATGTTTTCAGCTTTCTTGCGCTCTTGACCTCAGCATCGATGACCGGTACATTATACGGCTTCAGCTGTTCTCGCCCAAGCCGTGAGAACTCCGAAGGATGTGTATTATCGCGTGTGAAGAATCCATGCACGCCCTCCGACTTGCTGTTGCGCGGGCGGCCATGATCGAAGATGATCGCGTTGCGCCTGCACCGGCCTAGCCACAATCCTGCGCTAAGTCCGGCAGGCCCACCTCCGATAATGATCACGTCATATAGCATTGCAGCAGGTTGAAGCAAAGGACGAACCAGCCGTAGAGACGCGCTACAGCGCGTCACTAGAATATGTCGGATGAGATGCCGGTGGCGTTTGGTAGAATATTGGGGCCACGAACTCTGGTGTTTGGCAGTGCAGCAGCCAGTTCAGAACTCAGCGATGCCCCAACATTCCAGAGTCGCGCTGTAGCGCGTCTCTACGGATTACCTGATCGGCACCGGATTGACCGTGTACCCCGCATCTCGCAACAGCTTCACTAATCCGTGCTCGCCAGGAAGGTGCAGGGCGCCGACGGCAACGAACGCGCGATGATCGCGCATGATCTGCGGTAACTTCCCCATCCAGTTCGCGTTGCGCGTCTTTAGGAGCGCATCCATTTCTTCTTTGCTGAAGCCTTCGCTCTCGTTACCGATGTGCTCGAGGCAATCCATGTCTGAGTTGACGTAGCAATCGGCAAGCTGAGTCAGCACGATCTTGCTTGAGTCGAAATCGCGTACTGCGTCCATCAGCATCTCCGCCTGCCGCTCGATCGTGATGTCATCGAACAGCAGTTTCACCTGCTCTTGTACCGTCTCAAGTCCAAAGATCGGCTTTTGATCCTGCTGCGCCTGATGTTGGAAGTACATATCGATGATCGCTTCATCCGGATGCGAGTTCGTCGGATAGATCTTATCGAACATACTCTTGACCAACTGCGCTTGCGCGGCCATCGGCTTCATCGTGTTGAACATCCCGACGCCATAGCCCGTCGCCCACTTGAAGATGCTATCGACCTTCCTATAATCACTCTCGGAGAGCAGCTTTTTCAGCGGTGTCGGCGAGCGCATTGATACGGCAACGCCAAGCATCACGCTCGGATCGGTCAGCTCGATCTCGCCAACCACCGCTGTCGACTTCACCAATCGCGACATCACTGGCTGCATCGTATCGACAAAGCCGCTTTTGAACGCATGGAAAGTCCCAAAGAGATAGCTCGTGTCGCGCACGTCGTTGCCAGTAACTTCCCAGAGCAACGAGGCTTGAGGTGTGCTAACGCTTGGTTTCGAAGTCGAACAAGATGCGAGTGCAATGACAAGAACAAGAGGGAGGAAGATCTTTTTCATGCAGCGTTCAACGAGGTGAGGGTCGGCTATGTTTCGAAGGGCTTTGCGCTGATCGTTGAAGCAGTACATTCCCGCTGTCATCAAAGATCATGGAAG
>JBKJTP010000231.1:0-9678 GCA_046590195.1 Kapaibacterium sp. (SeqCode)
CCTGAATGCCGTAGCGGTCATTGAGCAAGCGAACGATCTGATTATAATGAATGCCATCGACATGGAATGAGATGATGCCCATGCGCTGCTCGTGCTCGCCAGCCATAATGTTCATTCCAGATATGCGGCGCAGCGCATCGAATGCGCGCGGAAGCAGTTCTTCCTCGCGCTCGATCATCTTGTCCGTGCCGATCGATTCCTTCAGCTCGATGCACATCGCAGTGCGGATGGCTTGCAGGAATCCCGGCGTGCCGCCCGCTTCGCGCGCTTCGATGTCATTGATGAAGCTGTGCTTGCCCCATGGGTTCGTCCACTTGACTGTGCCGCCGCCCGGTTCGTCGGGAGCGGTGTTGCTGTAAAGCTTTGAGCTGAAGATCACTACGCCGCTCGTGCCGGGTCCGCCAAGGAATTTGTGCGGCGAAAAATAGACGGCGTCGAGTCGTGCATCGGGATCATTCTCCGGATGCATGTCGATGTCAACGTAGGGCGCGGATGCTGCGAAGTCGACAAAGCAGAATCCGTTGTAATCATGCATGATGCGCGCGAGCTCCTGATACGGCGTGCAGATGCCCGTGACGTTGGAGCAAGCGGTGAATGCGCCGATGCGCATTGTGCGGTCTGCGTATTTCGGAAGTTCGTTGCGCAGGAATTGCGTGTCGACGAGTCCGTTCGCAGTAGGAGGGATGACAATGACGTCCGCGATCGTCTCAAGCCAGCTTGTCTGGTTCGAGTGATGCTCCATGTGCGTGACGAAGACGACCGGCTTCAGCTCCTTCGGGAAGTTTACATACGGACGCAATTGCTCCGGAATGCGAAGCCCAAGTATGCGCTGAAGCTTGTTGATCACTGCCGTCATGCCCGCGCCTGCTGTGATGATCACATCGTCGGGACCAGCATTGACATGCTGCTTGATGATCTGATGTGCGCGGTGATAAGCCTGCGTCATCAGTCCGCCGGTGATGTTGGACTCCGAATGCGTATTGCCGATGAACGGCGCAACGAGCTCGGTCATCTTCTCCTCGATGGGGCGATAGAGCCTGCCGCTTGCGGTCCAATCCGCGTAGAGCAATTCCTTCTCTCCATAGGGGCCGATGAAGGCCTGGTTGTGGCCGATGATGTTCTCGCGGTATTGAGCGAAGTAGGATTCGAGCGACATCGGGGACTGGGGGAAAATTAAGAAATAAGAATTAAGAAATAAGAATTACGAAATGCAGGGACTTGTAATTCCGCTGCGTTCGGTCTCAGTCTTCTTCCGGTGATTCCGGCATCGAATGCCGCGCATTTGCGCCAGCGAGGATGACGACGCACTCGCCTTTTACGCTTTCGGGAAAGCGCTCTTCGAGTTCAGCAGCCACATGGTCGAGCGTCCCTCGATGGAATTGCTCGTGGATCTTCGTGAGCTCTCTTGCTACTGCCACTTCGCGGTTAGCTCCGCACACCTCAGCAAGCTCTCGGAGTAAGCGCTTGATGCGGTGCGGGGATTCGTACATGACGACCGTTCGCTCTTCCTGAGCAAGTAGCTTCAGGCGCGTCTGTCGGCCTTTCTTTAATGGAAGGAAGCCTTCGAAGACGAAACGGGTCGTGTCCATCCCGCTTGCCGAGAGCCCAGCGATCGCTGCGCAAGCGCCGGGGATCGGGATAATGTCGATGCCGAGGCTCAGGGCCTCGCGGACGATCGCCCATGCTGGGTCGGAGATGCCAGGGGTGCCGGCGTCTGTGACGACTGCGACGGATGCTCCTGTTCGGAGGTCATCGGCTAGCTCAGCCGCACGAGAGCGCTCGTTATGGCTGTGATAGCTGACCAAACGTCGGGGCCGGATGCCGTGCTTTTCAAAGAGGATGCGGGCGTGCCGGGTGTCTTCGCAAGCTACAATGTCTGCATCTTGCAGCACCTGGAGTCCGCGAAGGGAGATATCCTGGAGATTACCTATCGGGGTCGCGACGAGATAGAGCAAATCGACTCAGCGTTAAAATTGTGGTTTTAGACTCCGAATGGGGAGATGTGGGAGTTAATCAACACATCAAGCGTCATTTTCGTAAGCTCAAACCCGAAATTCGTAATTCCTAATTCGTAATTCTTCATTCTCCCAGGAAGCCCAGCAATATCGGCCTAAACTTTGAATCGCTTTCTACCCCGACCGCGCTTGTTCTTCTACATGGGCTGGTCGATTCACGGATATCAGTTTTGGTCTCGCTTGTTCGCGTAATTTTGCAGTTCATTATTGCAAATCCACGGGCTTGCAAACCACGAGCTTGGTCTTAGATGTTTGTCTATGACCCAGTTTGATCTGAATAGATCGGGTCGCGCAAGATCCTTTAGACTCAGTAAGATCCTTTAGTCTTATCTCTCAATCCTCGACACAGTTTGGCGGGTAGCGTACGTATAGCCGGACCAGAGTTCAGCGACGCCAGGTCGAGGGCAGCCTTTGCCCGGATCGAGGAGAGCATCCGGCAATTTACTTCTCACTCCCGCGAGAGCATCGCGCTCGTCCGCAATCCGCTCTCGATGTCAGCGGATCACTTCGTTGTGCTGTGGTCGAAGGGAGCTGCAGCCTGTGCGCTTGTCCATCAAGGTGGACGTATCCGTGGAGGCATGGAGGATGAGTGGAATCAGGAATCGCTTGATCGAGCGACTTCATCCGATTTTGATAATCCGCTTCCCCAGTTGCAACTTGCGCGGCAAGAGTTGCTCGGACATTTTCAGACGGTACTTCCAACCAAGCGCATCGGCAGTTCAGCAGAGCCCGTCGGTGCGGAAGATCATGAGGACGATCCAGTTCTCAGTGTCATCGCTGAACAATCAGGGCTCAGTGAGAAAGCTTCGCGCATCGCGGCCTTTGAGCATTGCACACGTGGTATCGTCATCTTTACTCCACCGATCGATCGCATTCGGATCGAGAGCATGAACGAGAGTAAGGAGTTTGCGGTCATCGCGCTTGACCAAGCGGTTACCCGGACGATCTTCCACCTGCCGAATCTCCTTCGCGTCGTCGATTTCGAGACGTCGTTCTTCACTCCCGATGAAGTTACGAAAGTTGCGGATACACTAGAGCACGAAGCTAGTTTGCGTGCACCACAACGCAGCACCTATACGCCGCCAATACAGAAGATCAAGCAGCGCCGATCGCCTCCGAAGGGCGCAGGCAAGTGGATCGCACTAGCGATCGCTATTGCAGTTGCGATCGGGCTCTTTACTTTCATGCGCACGGATGACCCAGTAATTCCTGGTCCGGGACCAACGGTCGACACTACAAAGCCGCTTCCACCGAAGCCAAAGACGGAATCAAGCATTTTGCTGATGCTTCCGACTGAGACACAGGTCGTTATTTCGCCGACCAAATTTGAGACTCGAGCTGAACTCCTGCAAGCCATGGGTTCAGGTCAGGCCGCACGCTTATTCCCTAAAAAGGAGCAGGAGATACGTTTTGACAGCACCCAGTTCGCTACCGGTGTGTATGGATATTTTAAGGTCGAAGGCTCATGGCGTCGTGGAAAACTTTTGCAGACGCTTCGCTCCGGCGATACCGTCATGATCGAGAATTTCCTTCCGCCGCTTCCATAACAGTGAGCTTTTCTTCTTCTTCACTACTTCCAAATTTTTCGTAGATCGCATGAATAATAAACGATCGTGGATCGCACTTCTTCTTCTCATAGCAGCCGGATTGATGACGGGCTGTAGTGCGAGCAATATGTCGCCAAGGCTCTTCGTCTATAGAGTCGGGGATACCCTGCAGGTCGATCTCGATGAAGAGACGAGCGCACGATGGTCAACCTCACGTGACTCGCTGGTGATAAACTGTGAGAACTGCGAGACCGGCTACACCCGTCTGGTCGAGAAGTTCAAAGAGGACAATCGAACGGCTGTCTACATCTCTCCTTATGAACGGTTAAGACTTGCGCTCTATAGCAATGGCCTCGACACGGTGATCATCGTAGAGCCACTCTTCACCGATTCGATCAAGCGTTCTGAGCCTAGACGCATCGTCCGAGCGGTACCGAAGAAGCGCACCTCAACGGTAAAGAAGGAGGTGGTCAAGAAGGTAGAGAAGAAAGACGAGATCAAGAAGGAAGTTAAGCGAGAAGAGATCAAGAAGGAGGAAGTGAAGAAACGGCCAACATCTGCTCGCGTTATTGCAGCAGAGGGCGTGGCAATCTATAAGGACAAGTCAAAGCGCGAGGTTCTGAAGATCCTTCAGAAGGGCCAGACCGTACCGTACATCGCTCGTGAAGGGTCGATGATCTCTGTGACCGTCGATGGACAGGAAGGCTTTGTAGAAGCCGAAGCTGTTAAAATAGAAGATTAAGCAACATTATTTACAGTATCCGTTTGTCACGAATCCTCCTTATTCTCCTCTTTGCCGGAGTCGTGCAGTCATGTGCTGCCCCGACCGATCTGTACCGCGTTTCTTATATCAGATGGGCGGGCGATTCGGTCGAGCTCCAGATCGTCGATAAGAAGAACACTCCGCAACCTGTTGCTGGACTAGAGACCGAGTTCGAGTGTCTCAATTGCAATCTCTACCTCGAGCGATGGGAGAAAGAGCTCGACGCGAATGGGAGAGTAACGTTTCTTATACCAGAGGCACGTCAACTCGTGACAACACGCATCGCTGTTCGTGCTCACGGTATCGATACGCCTGCCGTGCTGAACCAGCGTTCGCCCGAAGAGGCAACAGCGTTCTATCGGTTAGCGCAGCCTTTGACTGGACGGGTGATGCTCACGAGTCTTTCGCTGCTCTATATCGATTCAACTTTCGATTCAGTCGGGATTGCTCTCGACTTGCAGGATGAAGTGAATATTTACTCCGAGCACCAGGATCACTTCCTCGTCCACCACCCATACTTCCCGCAGCCGCTGTATCTCCGCAAGCTAGGGGTCGTTCGCGTGCGCTAAGCTCTCGTGCCGCCTTCCAAGTTCACGTAGCTTCCTTCCCAAGCGAATGATTTCGCTTCTCTCGACCGTTGTAAATTCTCACCATCTCAAACTGGGAATTTATTAACTCCATGGACCGCCGTAGCTTTCTGAAAATGTCGATCGCCACCCCTTTCGCCGCCAGCGTTCTTTCCAGCGATATACTAACATCGGAGGCTATTGCTTCCGGACCTGGAGGTCTGGGGAGCTCAGCCCATGATGAAGCGTATTGGAGCGGTATCCGTGACCAATTCCCGATCACGAAGGAATTGCTCTACATGAACAACGGCACGATGGGGCCGAGCCCAAAGGTGATCACCGATCGCGTAACATCCCGCATCGCACATGTCGACCGCACGGGCGATTATGGCGGCAACTACGACAAGATCAAAGAAGCTGTTGCGCGGGTACTAGGCGCACCGAGCCACGAAGATATTGCACTCACGCATAATGTGAGCGAGGCGATATCCATTCTTGCAAGCGGATTGAAGCTGAAGTCGGGTGATGAGGTGATCTTGACAGATCAGGAGCATGGCGGCAACGCAGTGCCGTGGCTCGCGCGTGCAAAGAAGGATGGCATCGTGATCAAGTTCGTCAAGCTTGTGCCGGATGATGCCGCAGTGCTGGGCAACTTCTTCGATGCAATTACACCGCGTACAAAAGTGATCTGCGTACCGCATATTCCTTGCACAACGGGTCAGGTGTTGCCGATCGCTGAGATCTCCGCACTAGCTCGTCGTAGCGGTATTTGGATGATAGCAGACGGCGCACATCCACCAGGAATGATGAGCGTCAACGTGCAGCACCTCGGCGTGCATGCATATACAAGCTGCGGACATAAGTGGCTGTGCGGACCGAAGGGCGTTGGCTTCCTCTATATCACGCCAGAGATGCGAGAAGTCTGCGATCCTACATGGTGTGGTGCAGAGTCCGACAAAGTGTGGACGTATTCCGGTCAGCTTGAGTGGGCGCCATCGGCAGCGCGATATGATTTCGCGACGCAGAACTACGCACTCTATGATGGCCTGCTCGGCGCGATCGAGTGGATGGAAGCCATCGGCTTCAACAATATTGAGCAGCGTTTGCAGGCGCTGACGATGCACTTGCGTACGCGCATGGCCGAGGAGCTTGAAGGCCACTACGATATGCTGACACCGGCCACCTCGATCACAGGACTTACGACGATCAAGCTACGCCGCAAGCAGTATCAGGAATTTGCGAACGAGTTGCTTGCGAAACATAAGATACGCACACGCGTCGTACCTGAGTCGAATCTCGAAGCGAACAGATTCAGCTGTCATATCTACACCTCACCGGAAGATATCGAGCGCTTCATTACTGGAGCCAAGGACGTGCTGAACGCGTAACTCGCGTAATGCTGTTCTTTGTCTCACATTTTACACATGCAGAACAAACGTACACTTACCGGCATCAAGCCGACAGGGGCGCCACACATTGGCAATTATGTCGGTGCGATCAAACCCGCGCTGAAGCTGGCCGAGCAATCGAGCCAGTCGTTCTACTTCATTGCTGACTACCATGCACTGACCTCCGAGCACAATGCGGATGATATGCGCCGTCAGACGATCGAAGTAGCAGCTACGTGGCTGGCATGTGGACTAGATCCGGAGAAAGTTTGCATCTATAAGCAATCCGACATCTCCGAGATCTTCGAGCTGAACTGGATCCTCGCGTGCTTTACGCCAAAGGGGCTGATGAATCGTGCGCATTCATATAAAGCTGGCGTTGCTCGCAATGAAGAAACAGGGGAGACCGATCGCGATTCAGGTATCAACATGGGATTGTATAATTATCCTGTGCTGATGTCTGCTGATATTCTCCTATTCGATATTGATATTGTGCCGGTGGGTGAAGATCAGATCCAGCACATCGAGATCGCAAGAGATATCGCTGGACGACTCAATCACAACTACGGCAAGGAAGTATTGAAGCAACCTAACTACTTCGTGCAGAGCCCGGTCTCCGTCATTGGTCTTGATGGCCGAAAGATGTCGAAGAGCTATGGCAACTCGGTCTCAATCTTCGAAGAACCGAAGGCACTGCGCAAGCAGATCATGCGCTTCGTCACCGATTCATCTTCGCCTGAAGAACCGAAGAACCCTGAAGGCAACGGACTCTTCGCGCTCTACAAAGAATTCGCAAGTGAAGAGCAATTGCGTGAAATGGATCGATTGTTCCGAACAGGAACAGGCTGGGGCAACGTGAAGCAGTTGCTTTATGAGGCTGTCGAAGCAACCGTAGCTGAGCCTCGAGAGCGCTATAAGGAGCTCATCGCGAAGCCAGAGCAGGTCAACGACATTCTCGCGACAGGCGCAGCTCGCGCAAGAGCGATCGGCAAAAGCGTGCTCGAACGAGTGCGAGATGCAGTAGGAATTACGATATAACAAAAAAAGGCCGGATCGCTCCGGCCTTTTTTGCATTCCAATTCTTAATTCTTAATTCTTCATTTTTAATTACGCGCGCAGCGCGTCAAATGCCGTAGCTGAAGATGCCGTGCAGGCCTTCGACGACGCGGTTCTGCTTCTCCGTCGGCATCCAGAATTCGGTGTGATGCACACCGCCGATGAACTTGATCCCTTGAGAAAGCCTGAAGCCCAGGCCAACGGTGCCCGTGACGAGCGAACGCATATGCATCGTCGTCTCGACCTCACCATACACGAAGATGTCCTCCGGTGACGAGTGATACTTCATACGCATGAACGGCGCATCGACGAACGGCTCGTAGCGGCGGTTGCCCACGCGATAGTGTGCCTGACCAACGGTGAACATGAACATTCCATCGCCGTTAACATCTGTCGAGATGCCGCCCGAGTAGAACAGCATATGATGAGCGACGTGCATCGCTTGCGCTACCAGACCGAATGAGTTGCCTTCGAACCGGATCAGGTTGTTGTACTCAACGTTGATGCGGCCGTACTTGCCGGCTTCGTAATATCCGAGCACGCGATCTTCCATCTCAAGTGCGAGTCCCATCTCCATCTTGAGCCCCGTCATGTGATTAGCTCGATCAAGGATAAGGGTAGGCAAGGTTGCGAATGGTACATCTTTAAGGAAGCCGTTTGCGATCGCGTAACGCTCGACTGCCCGCGCACTGACTTCATCCGGAATGATCGGCGACATGACGTGCATGTCGCGAAGCGGCATCGATGCGTCGATCTCTCGTAGCTCCGTCGAGAGAGCACCTGCTTTGTCGGTGTATGTTACTTCCTTCGATCCATTGACGCTGATTGCAAGCGAGAGATCTTTAATGTCGACATAGAGTGGCGCAGCAGAGCCGAGTACAATATCGTATCGTCCATCGCGCACGTCTGCTTGCAGGCTTTCTTCGTGTACGAGTGCTCCATCCTGTGAATAGAGTCTTACGCGGAAAAGGTGCTGACCGTCCGGGACAGATTTGATCACGCCGATCACGCGCTCGCTCCGTAAGGAGCCGCGATACAGGAATTTCTTTTGTGGAGCGCTACTGCTTGGAGCGGTCGTCGCTTCCGCAGTTAGCGGAAGGAGCTGGACCGAGATCGCGAGCAGGACAATAGAGAGCAGGACCCTTGGCATGGGACGCAATAATTTTATACAGGAAGCTGCCTGGGGCAAACCTTTAAGGTAAGGCAGAAGACACATTAACTCGGCGGCACTTAGAAGAGACGAGAAAACTATGGGGAAGGTTCGGGATTGTTGGCTTAGCTATGCTCACCGGACAGTAGTCCGTACTTCAGCTTTAAAATGAACCAGCCCCCGGATCGGAGGCTGTTCTGACGTATTGTCATCCGGATGATAAAACATCCAAACTCCCGTCGATCATCACGAAGAATTACTTCATCAGGACCATCTTCTTGCTCATACTGAAGCTACCAGCCTCAATACGGTAGACGTAGGTACCCGATGGAAGATTCTCAGCAACGAAGTCAACTTCCCAATTACCAGCGTCCTTCCACTCTTCGTCGAGGATACGGGCTACTTCTTCACCAAGCAGGTTCATCACGCGAATGGTGACTTTCTGCCCGACTGGAAGTGAGAACCGGATCAACGTCGAGGGGTTGAACGGGTTAGGGTAGTTCTGCGCAAGCTCATAACCGGCTGCCGAACCAGGAAGCGGCTTAACATCGCCAGTGCCTACAGGTACTGTGTACCAGAAGGCTTGATTGATGGTAAACTGCGTACCTGATGTCGGACCGATGACAGGCTGACCGATAGTGCCATTCAATTGAAAGCCACCACCAGATATAGGACCGCCACCAGAACCGATCACGCTCTTGGAGATCGTATAAACCTGTGCGTCTGCCGAACCGGCGAACGCCAAGGTCATCAATCCCGCAAAAACCAGTGTGCGTAGTTTCATTGTGTATATTCCCTTCGATTATATAGATCGTCGAGAGAGAGTTCGATTAAATATACAACTATTCTCGGTAAAACCTTCCGGAATCCCGGAAAGAATAGTATTGCTTTCTGATAATTCTAGTTAATGAGAGGCGTCTCTATGATGGTGCTTCGATCGGGGACGCAGTCTTACGACAGGTTGCCGGAATGAATAGGTGCCTTTTTGATGAATTCTGCTGAAATATGATGGTCAACTGTTGACTTTATGTTCTAGATTGATGTATATTGGTCATACATATCATAGGCACCTAGTCAAATCCCTCAATTTTCGGCAAAAACATGAACATCCCTACACATCCTCTCGCTGTTCATGTTTTTGCCGAAAATTGAGGGATTTGACTCGGTGCCTATGATATGTATGACCAATATAC
>JBKJTP010000244.1:0-9124 GCA_046590195.1 Kapaibacterium sp. (SeqCode)
CGCGAAATCAAGATCTTCGACAGAATTCGATGTCGGGCCAAGCGGAAACGCCTGATCGACAGAGTCACCATCCTGAATCCCGATCAGCAATCCAGTGAGTGTTGAACCGGCGATCACAAGTCCATCTCTACCAATGGTGAGTGCATTGATCGGATTCGATTCGGCTCTATCACGTGGTATATAACGCCAGGTGATCGGTCCTAGTGACACAGTGCTGCCTAACTGCGCAGTCCCGCGCGGATCGAGTACGAACATGCTGATGCCCTGCACCGCCAACTCTCCAATCGGAATATTTCCGGCAACCCCAACACCTGTAAGCTGAGCGAGCGCAACATCTACGCGCCTGAGACCCGAATCGCCCCCGACATAGACATCACCGAGATACGAGGCACCGGATTTCAATGTACGATCGTTGCTCGCGATCGTGCTCCAAGAAGCCGGATTGTTAAGATTAAAAGTGGAGCTTGGTGTATATGCAACACCTCTTGAAAGCACGACAAAGATCGTGTCGCGCAAAATAACGACCTGCTGCACCGCTTCCTGAGTTGGGAAACCTCCGAATGCAACGACAGTTTCTCCGAAGGCGCGCGTACGGCGGTTGTAGACCGTCAGGCCGTAACTTGTTGCCAGGTACACTTTGTCTCCATCGATCACGATATCGTTGATCGACTTCTGGCCGAACTCCCGAATATCCATGATGCTGCGCTCCTGACGAATGGTACCGCTCGTACGCGACCAGATGTCCAGCGACCCACTGCGACCACCGAAAAACGTATTGCCTTCTGGATCGACGGCAACTGCGGTTAACTCATTGTCGGATAGTCCATTGGAGTTTCGGAGTTGCAAGATATCGTCGCGATCGAGAAGCTTCACTCTGAATGCACCGCCAGATGTTGCAGCCCAGACATATTGCGAATCTTCAGACATCGCGACATCGGCTACGGAGCGCATCGACGTATAGGTACGCCACTCTCCGGGACGAAGCGATTGTGCGTTAGCGCTTCCGAACAAAGCGAGTGCAGAGAGAACGAAGAGGACTGACCTTGTCATGTGTTAGCGAATCTGATCCTTGACAGACTGTAGAACTGAGAGCGTTTCGAGAACGGTGAGTGCGGCCTCAGTACCCTTATTCTCATTGTCATCTTGAGCACGAGCATAGGCCTGCTCTGCGGTGTAAGTTGTAAGCACTCCGCACCCGACTGGAAGGCAGTGCTTCATACCTACCTCATAAATGCCACGCATCGCTGCTTCTGAGACATGTTCGAAGTGTGTCGTCTCGCCCTTGATCACACATCCAAGCGCGATGAGCGCATGGTACTTCCCTGATCTGCCGAGAGCATCCAGAACCACCGGGATCTCGAATGCGCCAGGCACCTCGATCGTGTCGATCCGATCGTCAGAGCAACCGAACGCGATAAGCGCCCTGCGCGCACCACGCTCGAGCGCGGAGGTAATATCCTGATTCCATCGGCTTACGACAATGCCGATCCGGTAATTTCTGTCCTGAAGTTCTCCCTTGATGTAGGCCATTGAAAGCGTTGCTGAAGGGTCGGAGATGATGAGTGTGCCCCTCACTAACAGGCGTAAGCTTGGCTAGGCTCCAAGCAAGCAGTGCTTCGGTGAGGTAATTCGAGCTACCCTTTGCCGAGCGGGATCGGGGTACAACTGGCGAATCTTGGCTCTGGAGGGATACTCGAAGCGGCCGCGAGGATCGTCATGCCGCGCTGGTGCTCCCGAAACAGCAGGTCCCAGAGGGTTGTAGCCGTGGCCGGATCCAAGCCTAGCGTGGGTTCGTCGAGGATAAGGAGCATTGGCTCGCTGACGAGCGCGCGAGCCAGCTTTGTCCGACGGCGCTCACCTTCCGATAGTGCATTGGGAAATTCATCATTGATCGCGCCCAGCCCAAAACGATGCAAGGTGTCGATCAATCTCAGCTGAGATTCCTTCTTGGGTGCACCAATGAGTTCAAGTGGCAGTACGACGTTCTCTGCGACAGTTCGGTCAGCAATGAGTTCGACTCCTTCCGAGACGATGCCGATCGAACGTCTCAGCGGAGCGCCATTATTTTTGCCGTGAAGCTGCTGCCCGTTAACCTCGAGTTCACCGCTGCTTGGTGAGTACACTCCAAGGAGCAGTTTGATCAGTGTGGATTTTCCCGTGCCGCCAGGCGCTTCGATCAAACCGAACGACCCCTTCGACAGATCGAATGTCAGTTCGGAGATCGTTGCGGATCGTGAGCCCGGATAGGTGAAGCTGAGGTTTCGCGCTTTGATCACAACTCAGTAGAATGCGGCCATGTGATGACGAACCTCCGTCTTGCCAAAGAGATGATCGATCGCCACGACATCGAATCGACAATCAACATCTTCGAGACTATTGACAGAGTAATACATACGTGCGACCTTCTTCAATTGCGTTTGCTTTTGTCTGGTGATCGACTCTTCGGGCGTTCCGAATGCGTAATTGTTTCTGGCCTTCACCTCTACGAAAACAAGGGTCTTGTCGTCATAACAGACGATATCGATCTCGCCGATCTTTCCAAAGCGGAAATTTCGCTTGACGATCTTGTACCCCTTCTCCGCGAGGAACTTCGCGGCGTGCTCTTCCCAGTATTTAGCTTCGTCTTGAGTCATTGGGTTGCAGGAGAATGTCACTTTCCTCTGCAAACATAAGCACGGTTTGGTCGGTCTCCATGTGAAGGAAACTCCGGCGATGGACCGGCGAGGGTCCATGCTGCTTCAACGCGGCTCGATGCTCGCGAGTCCCGTAGCCCTTATGCTGCTTGAAATTGTACTCGGGATAGTGCTCATGAATATCCTTCATGATGTGGTCTCGAGTGACCTTGGCCATGACTGAGGCCGCTGCGATCAGGCGAGACTTTGCATCCCCTTCGATCACGGTCTTGAACTCATACGGCAATGAAGTGCGGAAATAATTACCATCAATAAGCAGCACGTCAGGCTTCTCTTCTGATTCCGAGAGCGTGGTCACTACCTGCTCGACCGCGATGGTCATCGCTTGCATCGTGGCTTGGAGGATGTTGATCTCGTCGATCGTCTGAGGACAGACGATCCCGATCCCGAATGCCTTCGCATGACATTTGATGGCCAGGAAGTAGTCCTCCCGCTCCGCTTCCGTGAGTTGCTTAGAGTCGGTCAGCCCTTTCAGCTCCTTCGGGAATTTCTGGCACAGCTCATATGGGAAGATGACGGCGCCAGCTACCACAGGCCCGGCAAGAGGGCCACGGCCCGCTTCATCAACGCCCACGAGCGAATACAGCCCGCGCTTCCAAAAAGCGCGCTCTATCCCCCAGGTCAATGGCTTTCGAGCCTTCAGCTTGCGCGTTGATCTTGCTTGCCCTGATGGCCCACCTTCGGTGGCGACATTAGCTACTTGACCGGCCGTTAACTCAGGACCGATTGCAAGCTGTTTTTCTGAAAGTAGATCCTTGTTCAAATTCTGGCAAGCAATCCGAAGTGGACTTTCGCGCGGTCGAAGCTTTCTCCACGGCTAAGTCCGATGCTGAGTGTGAGTACGCCAACTGGCGTCAGTTGCTGCACACCAATGCCGTAGCTAAGCGGAGTGGTGCGAACAGTTGATGCATCACCGATGATCGGCGCGCGCTCCAACCATCCAGCATCCGTGAACAGGAAGAGATAGGATTGACGTGCCGTTAAAAACCGGTACTCCGCATTTATGTACGCGAAGCGGCTTGCGATCAATTCATTCTCGCGGTAGCCTCGCAATGTCCTGGCCCCGCCAAGCCGCGTTAGATCACTTTGATCTAGCGTACTGCCGAACACTGCTGTACGTTTTGCATGAAGTCGTAGCGCCAATATGAGCTTCGGGGTGAATGTTGACTGAAAAAGATGCAGAGCCAGCGCAAGCTCGCTCAATGTCGATGCACGAGAGATCGAGTCAGAGAGAAATCTATCAGGCCCATTCAATTGCTTCGATCCATAGCTACCCGCAAGTCGCAATAAGATCCCGCTCGTCGGTGCAAGCAATTCATCACGTGAGTCATACGTCGCAGACAATAGCGTCAGGAGCTTGCGACTGTTGAACGCGATGAATGGACTTTCCGGCAGATCGGTGGGAATAATGCGATCGTAGAGCAGCGATGCATTCACATCAAGATTCTGGGTCAGCGAATACGTTAACCCACCCTGCATCTGAGTCGATACATAGCTCGAGTCTTGTTGAAACTGATCGAAGGATAGATTCAGATGAAGCGGATACGCAAAAAGCCAGGGCTCACGGTATTGGGCGGATAACCGCTGCGTGCCTTGCGACAAACTGCTGTAATGCACTGCAGCATCTCTTGCCGTCCCTGCAATATTACGAAAGCCAAGATCAACGAGCCCCGTGATGTATCCTGACTCGGTTGGAATCCGAGGCGGGTTATATCCCAGCACCGCATCGACCGTGGTTGTGCGAGCTTCAGCGACCTTGATCCTAACTTCGACGGTTGAATCATCGAGGAGATAAATCTGAGGCTGCTCCACTGCCTCGAAGTATCCGAGTCGCTCTAGCGCATCGCGTCCAGCTTCGACCCTGGATGGCACAAGTAATTCACCTTCTCGCAATCCAAACTCACGCGTGATGACATTCGCTCGAGTCGATGTATTGCCTTCAACTGAGATGCAGCCGATGCGTGCGACGCCATTCTTCTGAACTCGAAGATTGATCACGAGGCCTGCGCTATCTACATCGATGCTCTCAGTGTAGATCTTAGCTAACGGATATCCAGATCGCTCGTAATGCTCGAGCAATCCGCGAACATCCGATGCAAGAACTTCTGGATCGAGTAACTCTCCGGGCTCTGACTCAAAGGGTTGATCGACCAGATCACCATTGACGTTGATTCTGCTGATCACATACTTGCGTCCGCTCGTGATGTGGACCCTGAGATCTAGGATACTGTCATGGATCGGCGAGACAGAATCGATCCTGGCGAAATAATAACCACGTCGGATCAGGGCGCTCTTCGTCTCGCGCTGAATGCGTTGCAGTTCAAGCGTGAGTTCAGACCGCGAGCTGAAAACAATCGGTAGCTGCCGCGTTGCAAAGACTTCCTGCCGGATCTCCTGTTCACTCTCAACTCCGATCCATCGAATGCTGCGCAACTCCTGCGCATGCGCAGTAGTGCAAAGCAATAACATGAGGACAATGATACGAGAGATCAATCGATCGAGGCTAGTGGAGCAGCCAGCCTTCTTTCGGAATGCGGACGCTTTGGCCGAGTGAATCCGATCGAAGCATGACCGCGAATGGCTGTCTGCCATCGGACAACCCTTCGATGTGGATAGCTAATTCCAATGCTGTCTTCCAGGCATACTCCAAGGGTCTCAAGTGAAGCGGCTCGCCATCGGTTCTCAGTTCGAGGATTCCAGGCCTGCAATGATAGCGTGTCACTTTGTCTTTCATTTCGATCTCGAGTTGAAGATCAGAAGGTCCACCGCCTCGAGGGACGAGTTTGATGAAGATAGTCGAATCCATGATCTCGGCGCGGACCTCTTCAAGTTCGAGTGCTTCCGACTTGTGCATGGAGCCGTGTCGAACGCGAATATCGATCTCATCGACCTCCGCCCATGTCGGATTGGCCCGTTCCCCTGTCACTGATGGGCGATATGACGCAACTTCCTGCTTCGGCTTGACCATCTCACGTGCGGCACGGGACATGATCGACTCGTTGAGTGATGCGGGTACACGCTTGTCAAGAAACACATAGATCGCTCGGAGGTGCATTCGAAAGAGCTCATCGAACTTGTCCTTCTGGATCGAGAAGTGATCGTCGCCATACCACCAGCACCAGTCACTTCCCTCCGCGATCAACAACTCTTCACGTGCAAGTTCGAGCTTCTCTTTGGCAGCAGTCTGCTTCAATCCATCGAGATCTACTGCTAGATCCTCAAGATCTCTGATGACGCAGCGCGCTTTGTGCAGTTCATCCCATGCAAGGTTGTCTTCCGTGTGGCCGATCCAGATATTGAAGTTCGCGTTGATCCAGGATCCCGGTGTTAGCTTCTGAAGCACAGGTAACTTCTCGTGCCCAATACCAGTGATCGCCTCGCTCATCGTGCAAGGCGTGATCTCGGGATGAGTACTCAGCGTCTTATACAGCTCCTGCAAAAAATCAAAGCCATTGTTCTCGTAGTATTCCCAGCAATTCTCGCCATCGAGAATTACGGAGACGCATGCACGGTCGAGTACTTCGTCGCTGTAATGTGTGATCAGATCTTTTCTGATCTGCGTGGTATGCTTTACGAAGTCTTTAACAGCGTCCTTGGCATTCCACGATTGATAGACAAATCCGATATTGTCGGACAACGCATGGTCGCGAAAGAACACCGCGATCTCGCCAGCATCTGTCGTGAATTTGAACGGTAGATACTTAGCGAATGAATGATTGGTCTCCGGCAATTTCGTATTGAGACCCTGCGATTCAGCAAGTGTTCGCGTCAGAACAGCTTCGTCGGTGGCAGTCCACTTTACTCCCTGATCGATCATGATCTCGAGGACTTCCTGCGAAAGCGAGCCTTCGCTCGGCCAAATTCCATCAGGCATTCCATCGAATCGCTCGCTGAAGTACTGTCGTCCTCGTTCTAGTTGAAGACGCGCGTCATCCGGTTCGCGAAAGCGCTTTGTTGGAAGGCTTAGGCCAGGCACCGATTGCGCGCCTGCGTTGGTATCGCAGAGCAACGGCATGATCGGATGATAGAAGGGCGTCGTGCTCAGCTCGATCTGTCCTCGCTTCGCGAGTTCTTTGTGTAAACTCAATACCTGGCCGACGCGCTCATTCAATATTGCAATAAGCGTATGCTTCTCCTCCTCTGTGAAGTCTCTATCTTTCGCAATCAGCTTTGCAATAGCCTCTTCTTTCCGAATAAATTCGCCTGTCCACGCAAGTGAATAATGGACAAGTAGGTCACGATAATCTTGAACATTTAATGTCTTATCTGCAGCTGCTCGATCGTTGTGAACTGCAGCATGAAGCTCTATATAGCGCAGGGAGCGGGCGATCATGCGGTCATAATTCGCGTGGAAGCAATTGTCAAGGATGTATCTCTTTTCTGCCGCCGTTAGCTTCTCGCTCTGCTTTAGCAGGACTGTCAATAGTTCATCCTCAACTTCTCCCGATAGATACTCTTCGATCTGCTTGATCAGCGAAGGCACAAGATTGATCGTGGCCTTCATCGCTGGCACCGCCTCAAGATGTTGGGCCATCTCTAGGTAGTCCTTGGTCGCGTGCAGCCAGACCCACGGCATGATGAATTTATCGCCAGCACGGTAGTACGGCTGGTGCTGATGCCAGAGCAGTGCGAGACGGATCGGCTTTGGTGAGGTGGCTTTGCCCATTATAGAAATCTGGTGCGATGGAGAGGTCTGACGAATGCGAATCCTACAACAAGCGTATAAATACAAAAGGCTCAATTTGCATTGAGCCTTTATCCTATCTTGCTGGGCTACTCCGCCTCAGCATGATACTTTGGCGACTGAGCGATCACCTTTTCAGCGAAGTCCTTCGGAGCCTCCTCATAGTGGCTGAACTTCTGCGCGTGCGACCCCCGGCCCTGGGTGAGCGACCTGATACGAGTGCTGTAATGGTGAAGCTCTGCCAAAGGCACGTTGGCCCTGATGACCTCGAACGAGCCGAGGGAATCCATGCCCAGTACCTTGCCTCTCCGCGAAGAGATGTCACCGAGAACATCACCCATGTGATCGGTAGGAACTCGGATCTCTACTTCATAGACTGGCTCGAGCAGCACAGGCTTCGCATTCAGGAATGCCTCCTTGAACGCCATCTTGCCTGCGGTCTTGAATGCATTCTCGTTAGAGTCAACCGGATGCTCCTTGCCATCATAGAGCGTGACCGCTACATCGACTACCGGATAACCTGCAAGCGGTCCGTGCGAGAGGAATTCGTGAATTCCCTTATCGACTGCAGGGATGTGCTTATTTGACACAACACCTCCTACGATCGCGTCAACGAACTCATAGCCTTCTCCTCGCTTCTTTGGTCCGACCTTGATAGCCACTTCACCGAATTGGCCAGCTCCTCCCGATTGCTTTCTGTGACGATAGCGAGTGTCGGCATTACTTCTGATCGTTTCGCGGAATGGGATCTTCGGCTCGTTGACCTCAACATCCACCTTGTACTTATCGCGAAGGCGCCGGACGATGACGTCGATGTGTTGCTCGCCTTGACCGTGGATCAGCGTCTGGTTCAGCTCGCTATCCTGCACAACGACGAATGTTGGATCTTCCTGGTGAAGGGTGTGCAATGCAATAGCGATCTTCTCCTCGTCGCCTTTATTCTTCGCCCGTACAGCACTCGTGATCACCGGTGCGGGGAATTCGATCGGTCTTAGAACGACAGGGAAAGACTTCGACGACAGCGTATTGTTCGTGTGAGTATCCCGCAGCTTTACTGCTGCAGCGATATCTCCGTTCGGTACTGAATGTACTTCCTTTCGTTGCTTGCCATTCACAGTGAAGAGCTGTGCGATACGCTCAGACTTGCCATTAGACTCATTCACCAGGTCGGTACCGGAATGCAATTCACCATGATAGACTCTGAAGAACGATAGCTCACCAACATGCGGCTCGCTGACGGTCTTGAAGACAAAGAGCGTCGTCGCATCCTTTGGTGCGTTGTTAAGACTTACATCTTGCTTTGTCTCAGGGTTAATTCCGTGGACGTCGGCGATATGATCTTCAGGCGAAGGAGCATTCGTTACGATGAATTCTACCAATCGCTTCGTACCGATAGCATGCTCGGCATCAGCGCAGACGATCGGGAATAACTTGCGATGCGCAAGTGACTCGTGGATCCCACCGGCGAAATGGGACTCTTCGAGTTGACCATCTTTAGCGAAGAACTCCTCCATCAACGTATCATCGCTCTCGGCAACGATCTCGACCAGCTCTTTGTGAAGCTGATCTGCCTTTGCTGAGATGTCTTGCGGGATCTCTTCCTCAGTGTAGTTGCCCGATCCATCAGTAGCAAAGGTCAACAACTTCATCTTCATCACGTCGATGATCTTGTTGAAGCCTGCTCCGGTCGAATATGGGAATTGTACGATCGCTACTTCATGGCCATAATGCGCTTTGATGTCTTCGA
>JBKJTP010000303.1:0-14645 GCA_046590195.1 Kapaibacterium sp. (SeqCode)
ACTTGAACTGCTCTGGTGTGATCGTGCTGCCAAGATCCTTCATGCCGCCGTACCATGGTGTCAGCGAATAGAACATCGTGATCGGCAAGCCATCGAACTGTGTCCATTTGTTGCCGAAGTCTGTCGTATGGAATACACCGCCATCATTAGCACTGAAGAGATCGGTACCTGATGGATCGGCGCTGAATGCCAGATGGTGCTGATCCGGATGCTGGCCGCGATCGTTGCGGAAGTAATACTTGCCGTATGAATGCGTGATGTTCGTAAACGTCTTGCCTGCATCTGTCGAGCGAAGCGCATCGATACCGCCGAAGTAAAGCTCGTCCCCGTTATGCGGGTTGCCGGTGAGATAGAAGTTATAATATCCCTGGCGATGGAAGACATCGACACTATCGAAGTTCAGACCACCGTAATGAATGCGGAGCGTTGAGTCGTGCAACTTCTCCCATTGCGTCGCAGGCGATGCGCTACGATACAAGCCGTGCAGGTTCGCATGATTATTACGCTTCGTCAGGATATTGGTATCGTTACGACTGACAGCTGCAAAGAGCATCGGCCCCTGGCTCGTGTTCGACCAATGCAGAGAAGTGCGGTTGAAATCGTAATGGCGCCCGTCTGGGTAGCCAAGCTTCAGCGTGTCGAGTCGTGACCACGTTGCGCCTGCGTCCAGTGTATGCCACAAGCCCGTGTTGGGTCCGGCGATGCCCTCGCTCCCTGTGCGGTCCCAGGCTGCTGCTACGAGTTCATCAGCATTGACCGGGTTCATCGCAAGATCGATGATCGGCACACGCGGGCCGGTCTTACCGATGCGTGGGCGGAGCATGCTCGTCCAAGTTGCACCGCGATCGGTGCTCTTATACACGCCTCGATTCGAATCGCCAAGTGCTATCGGGCCTGGTGCAGCAACATAGATCACATCGCTGTTGCGTGGATCGATGATGATCTTCGCGATATACTGCGTCTTCGCAAGTCCGAGGTGCTGCCACGTTGCGCCTCCATCTGTCGAGCGCCAGATTCCCTGCCCCGGCCAAGAGTCTGCGCTGTAGTTGCACTCGCCCTGACCCATGTAGATCGTATGAGGAGACTTCGGATCGATCGTGATCGTGCCGACTGGCAACGTAGAGAATGTATCGGTGAGTGCGTTGAATGTCTTGCCCTTGTCAGTCGTCTTCCAGATGCCACCCGATGCAGCGCCGACGTAGAGCGTGTTGGGATCGGTGGGATGGGTAGCGAGCGATGTTACACGGCCTCCAATATTGAATGGCCCGAGTTCCTGCCAGCGTGGCGTTGCAAGCGTGGTTTGCTTGCCTCTTTGGGCGAACAACGGCATCTGCTTCGCCTGCTGTGCCGCGATCTGAAATGCAGATGGATCGATATATTCATCAGGCCATGCACGCTTCTTATAGAACCAGTCGTTCTTTTGCTGCCCACCATAGCCGATGGGTGCAGATATCGGTGCCGTGACTCGAGCCTCTTTCTCTTTGCTTTGCCCAATTGGGACGAGCATGACCGTCTTCCGCTTCTTTATGGTCTGCTTTTTCGTTGCGTACGCATTGATCGACCCAACGAGCGTGAAGCACGCTAGCATCAGGCACAGCGATACTTTGATACTGCTGGAAGAGCGATGGGACATGATGTTCCTAAAAGACAGCGAGCAAGTGGCGACGTGCAGATCGGCGAACGTGCCGCAATAGCATACGCAATAGCGTAAGGGTTATCGGCTAACTCTACGCTTATGGCTTTAGTTTGTCGCCAGCCTCCTCTGTGAAAGCGGTGAACCTTGCCGCGTCCGCGCGGTTCACAATGGGTAGCCTTTAGCAGCCTATAGGCTCTAATGCGACCGCTGCTCTAATACGACCCCTGATAGTCAATGCGACCGTTCATCCCTGTTCTCGCTCTATGCCTTTCTGCGAGCTTCATCGCCAGCGAGGCTGATGCGCAAAAAAATATCGAGAAGCTCCCACCGCAGGTCAATCTCGATGGCAAGAGCGAACTCGCACCGATCGTAAGTGCGGACGGCAAAACGCTCTATTTCACCCGCGGCAGACAAGGGGCAGATGCTGAGACCGTCTTCGATATTTGGAAGACCGAGATCGAGAGCGATACGGCGTTCACGAATGCCGAGATCGTTGGTGGTAATCTCTCCAGCCGCTTCGGCATCGCGGTGACATCGGTCTCACCGGACAACAACGTCCTCTACCTCATGGGCAAGATGTTCGAGGCAACGCCGCCCGATGAGAGGATCTATCGATCCGTGCAAACTCGTGAGGGATGGGACTTCCCCAAGCCGGTGAAGATCAGGGCACTGAAGGCTCGAGGCACGTTCACTGATTATTCGTTCGGGCCCGATCAGCGCACCCTGGTCATGTCGATGGAGCGCGATTCCTCAATGGGCGGACGCGATCTTTACATCAGCTTTTATCAGGAGCAGGAAGATGTGTGGTCTGAGCCGTTGTGGCTGGGTACAAGAGTGAACTCGACGTATAACGAGATCACACCGTTTCTCGCACCAGATGCCAGAACGCTTTACTTCTCTAGCGAGCGTCCGAATGGCATCGGCGAGTGCGATGTCTATCGTGTTATACGCAAAGACGACACATGGCAGAACTGGACCTATCCGGAAAACCTGGGGCCATCGGTGAACCGTCAGGGCCGCACGATGTACTACACTGAAGATGCGAAGGGAGAATTTGCGTACTTCGTCTGGCGCAGAGATCAGCGGACCTACACCGACATCTATCGCGCAAAACTCGAACAGAAGAAGGAGATCCCGACAGTGATCGTCGAAGGCAGAGTGGTCGATGAGAAGGGCCGACCGGTAGAGTCCGCGATCAGGTACACGGCAGTTGGCGATGCAATGCTCGGCACTGCGCGTTCGAATCCAACCACTGGTGCATTTCTCATCACACTTCCCGCGTCCCAGAAGTACATCGTGGAGGCTGATCGAGTAGGTTATACTCCGGGCCGAAGTGAACTCACGCTTGATGGATCGAGCAGCACCGCCTCGCTCACGCTGACCTTGACGTCACTTAAGATTGGTGCCGCGGCAAGGCTGAACAATATCTTCTTCGAGACCGATAAGTCGGTGCTTTATAGCAGTTCATTCGGTGAGCTCGATCGCTTGCATCAATTAATGCAGGAGGATCCAAAGCTCGTGATCTCGGTGGAAGGCCACACAGATGATGTTGGTAGCAGTGAGCACAATAGTGCGCTCTCACTTGCCCGAGCTCAGGCGGTGAAGGATTACATCGTGGCTAAGGGTATCAATGCTGATCGCGTCAAGATCGAAGGCTTTGGCTCAGCACAACCGCAGGTTGCGAACGCCGATGATGCAAGCCGAGCACTCAATCGCCGTGTGGAGTTCAAGATCCTCGCAAAGAGCATGGAGAGCTATTAGTCGACTCGCTGATAGATCTTTACCAGGCTTGCTGAATCGACTAGCGAATAGTTGACGCCGTACTTACGCGCTGAATCGACAAGCGGCTCTACAAACGACGAAACATCAGCAAGGTAATCGAATCTCTCGCGTTGCAAATACGGACCGATGCCGGTACCACGAATTGCATTCATTGCATCCGGATTGACTTTGCCATCAAGGTTAGTCACATTTGGCGCGATGAACGTAGCAGTGCCCGATTGGTACATCCCCACGCGCTTATCAGGCCGCTCGGCAGCCCATACCCCGGCTTCGTAAAGCTCATTGTAGCGCGTAACAGAGAAGTTGTAGATGTAGCGGTTCGCACTGAACCCAATGATCAGCAGAGCCAGCGGGATCCCAAACACATAGAACGATCGCTTGTGCTCGCGATATGAGGCCTCAATGCTCTTTCCGATCAACGGAAGACTGAGACACACAAAGAGCAGCCACAATAGCCTGATCGGGTGGAAGTATCGTGGCAGAAAATGTGGCGCGCTGAAAAAGAAGACGTAATAGATGAAAATGCACACCGCCATGATCGCAAGCGGCATCAGGATCTCAACGCGAGAACGCTCAGGTAAGAACTTCCACAGCGAGATGCGTGCACCGATCCGCCAGGCTGTCGCGAAGACGAAGACGATCCAGATCGTCAGGAGCATCGGCGGCAAGAGGTAATACGGCATGTAGAAGAACGTACTGCTGATGTCAGCTAGCACAGCAGCTGCGCGCATCAGATTGTCGAGAGTCACGTTCACCTGCGATTGTGACTGGCCGCTGATCGGCATGAAGCTGCCGAACTGTGTGAAATTATAGAACCACCATGGGCTACTCACCACAAACGCCGCAGCAGCCATCAGGATCATCTGTGGGATCGCCTTTGTCTTACGACGAATGAGCTCCGTAAGGCCAATACCTCCGACAAGGAACACCGCATCGATCCTTGCAAGTACGGTAACGCCTAGCAGCGCCCCAAGCAGTATCCAGTTTCCGACCGACTCATCTTCGTCCTTAACCCTGATGCCTGCATAGAAATACATCGATGATAGGATCATCAAGGCATAAAGTCCGGTCTCGAGCCCATTGCCATGATGCCACAGCAGCGGATAGAGAAATGTCCACATTGCGGGGCCAGCGATCCAGGGCTTCTGCCACCACGGCACCTCTTCTTCCTCCACGCAGCTTAGACGCTTGAGCAATCGTGCAAGCACGATGATACTCGCTACTTCCATCAACGCGATAAGAATGAACACTAGCCGTATTGCAAGCCACTTGTCGCCATCGGTAATCGCGAAGAACGGCACATAGAGGAAGACGATCAGCGGTTGAATGCCGTTCGTTGGATGGATGCCATCCGCAGTGATGCCATTACCTTGGGTGATGTGATATGCCGTATTAAAGGCGTAGAACGCATCTTCAATGTAGGTTCTGGAAGCGAGGCGAGCTTCTGGACGAAACGCGAGAGCCAATCGCGAGACGACCGTAATGGCAATGAGAATGAGTAAGATCTTGCGGCTTTGAGGCGAGAATATCTTCAACATAGAGCGAATGCAGGCAATGTATGTTGAATTAGATCTTGCCCTCGAGCATACGCGCGAGCGCTGCGCGTGCCCGATGCAGATGCACCTTCACGGTACCCATCGGGATCTTCAGCACTTTCGCGATCTCTTCGTACTCCATATCCTCCGAGTGGCGAAGCTTGATAATGCGGCGATAGTTATCTGGCAATTGCTCGATCGCTTCATCGATAAGGCGCGTGCGCTCATCGGCAAGCATCATCTCCTCCGGCACCCATGATTGATCCGAGATCTCGTACTCACGCGACTCATCCTCGCCTTTGGCGTTGGACTGCATCGGCGGTGAGCTGATCGAGAAAGCATTAAGCTTTTTCTTGCGGAGGTAATCGATAGCGTGGTTCGTCGCAATGCGATAGAGCCACGTCGAGAAAGCATACTCTTCGGAGTATGAGTGGATATGCAGCATCGCTTTCGTCAGCGCTTCCTGCACCAGATCTTCCAGCTCATCGCTCGATGCAGAGCGCACCATCGGACGGATCAATCGCTCGACACCATGCCTATGCCTGCGAACGAGATCGAAGAATGCCTGCTGATCCCCTGCTCTTGCGCGGCTGACGAGCAGTCTGTCTTCCTTCTGACGGATAGAACTCGCAGCTTTGCGAGCCGCCTTGTCGGCTTCCTCCGTCGGGGTATCATTGAGCGCCTCGGTGAGCGGGTCCGTGAGAGCCTCTTCGGTCACCTGCTCATCATTTTCGGAGGTAGAAGCAGTAGTGGTGGAGTCCTGTTCGGGCTCCACTGATTCTGCTTCTCTTGCGACTTTCTTCTTTGGACTCAATCTTCAGGCTTAGCCTTGTGGCTCAGGAATGCTCACAAATTTACGGCGAAGTTACGCCGAAGTGCGGAAGTCGGTAAACTTTGGACAATACCCTTAGATCAGTTCGATGTTCTCCATGCCACCGTAGATCTGGTGCCAGGGCTTTGCGTGAGCAAAGACGACCTCGTTCAGCGCCTCGATGTTCTTGACGCCACGATCAGAGAGCCAGTCCTCCAGAGCCTGCGTACCCTGTGACCCGAAGATCGGCACGCCATCCTGCCAGGTAGCGCGTCCGCAGAGCACTCCGCTAAAGCGGGCGCCGGATTCGCCAGCAAGCACGAGGGTCTCGCGGAAGATCTCGTCTGTCACGCCAGCACTGAGATAGATGAACGGCTTCGAAGTCATCTCAGCCGCCTCGCGGAAATGATCGAGTGCTTCTGCCTTTGAGTAAGCTGCATCGCCGCCCTTGTGGGCAGAGGTGCCAGATGTGTACTGGATGTTGATAGGCACTTCCACTTTCAGAACATCGACGCCATACTCTGGCTTCGAGAATTCCTCCATGTATGCCTTCACATACTTTGGCTTGAGCTTCGCGAATTCGAATCCCTTCTCGTCGTGGTTATCGTCGTAAGCCAGCGGCTCGAGGAAGAAGGGTATATCGAGTGCGCGGCACTCGGCACCGATGCGCTCGATAAAAGCTTTCTTGCGCTCGGTGACCTCTTCGGCATCGAACGGATTGTAGTAGAGCAGGATCTTGATCGCGTCAGCTCCTGCATTCTTCAGGCGGTTCACACTCCAGAGATCGAGCAGATCTGGCAAGCGCCCCTTCACGGCTGCGTCGTAGCCCGTCTTCTCATACGCGAGCAACACGCCGGTGCCTTTCGCACGTGCTTCGATCGCTGGCAGGCCGAACTCAGGATCCATCAGGATCGCGCTGGAGTGAGGCGTCAGGACCTTCGTGACGGAGATCTTGAACTGCGTCAGGTCAGCGTCCGTAGCATCTTTGCCCATCGCTTTGCCGATGGACTTCTTGAGCGAGCCCCGCTGATCCATCGCTGCTGCTGCAATGATGCCCTTCTCGGTTGCACAAGCCTGAATGCCTTTTACCTTGCCTCTGCTGAGTTGTACCTTCGCCATAATGTAATCGACTAATATCTAGATATTGTAGGAAGTAAGTCTTGTATTAAACTTCGATCGCGATCGCCTGTCGGCAGCGCTGCTTCATCTCTTCGATCGTGCTTGCAGGGTCGCTGGTGCCATACACACCCGAACCGGATACGACAACATCAACGCCAGCTTCATATACTTTGCCGATGTTATCGAGCTTGATCCCGCCATCTGCTTCGATGAGACAGTTATAGCCGTTCTCATCGATCATGCGCCTGAGCGTCCTCGCGCGATTGAAAAGATTCGGGATGAATGCCTGCCCGCCAAAGCCAGGGTTAACACTCATGAGCATCACGAGATCGAGATCGGGAAGGATCTCTTCGATGGTACTCAGCGACGTTCCTGGATTGAGACTAACACCAGCCTTCTTGCCAGTCGACTTGATGAGCTGGATCGTGCGGTGGATGTGTGGGGTCGCTTCGACGTGCACCGTAATGTAATCGGCACCGGCCTTCGCGAACTGCTGGACGTAGTTGTCCGGGTTCGCGATCATCAGGTGGCAATCGAGCACGCGATCGGTCACTGGCCGGATCGCCTCGACGATCAGCGGACCGATCGTGATGTTCGGCACGAAGTGGCCATCCATCACATCGAGGTGAAGCCACTCTGCTCCAGCTTCAACCTGCCTGATGGATTCCTCCAGTCGGGCGAAGTTTGCGGATAGCAGGGACGGGGCTATGATGACGGGTTTGCGGCTCAATGGTTGGGTGTTACGTTGGCGTCGGTAAGCGGTTTCAGCTTGCCATGCATCTGCATAGACAATCGCCTGGATGTGCGAGGCGCTCCCAAGCGCAGCGGGCATGCAGGCGGCATGAAAACGAGGCAGGGCATGTAACGGGTTTCGACTATCCGCGTACCATCGAGCGTATCATTGGTAAAGAGGGACGACGAGCAAATGCATTAGTCTTGCTTAATTTGCTCAATATGACGAACTTTGGCTTGGAAACGTCATGTTGCTCTCTTCTAAGATAGAAGCCACAAATGACTGGATATTGGTCTGTCCAATCGGCTTTTTAAATCTAGTTTCGCCCAACGTCTCTTTAGCACGTTCGCACAGTCGCTTTTTAGCACGTTAACTCAACCTCCATCTGGAGGTTAATAGCAGTCTCTTTCGCTTCATGGATCTTTCGTTATTGGAACAGTTCGGTACTGAACTCCGCACGGCTCGCGAAGCCAGCGGCAGATCTGTGGACGAGATCGCCCGGCAGACCAGGATCCATCGCCGCTATATCGAGGCGATCGAGGCAGGAGATGGCGCAGCGCTTCCACCAGGTCCGTATGTGCCTGCATTCTTGCGCGAGTTTGCACGAGCTGTCGGACTGAAGGTACCTCCTGAGCTTGCGATCACCTCGAGCATCAACCACGGGCTTACGACAGCAACCGTCCAGAGCGCCCCTATTGTAAAGAATGCTCAAGGCAATCCCTTCAGCGCTGTCGGCAAGGCTGCCGATGAGACCGCAAAGTTTGCTGGCAACGTCGCAAAGACGGCTGTCAAGACGACGGGCACGGTCATCAAGGGGGTCGGTGACGGGATCAACGACACCGCAGGTTTCTTAACCTCACGTTCGCTTCGCGAAGAAGCGGAAATGGTGCGCCGGGAGCGGCTCGGCCTTTCAAAATTTTCAGACCGTGAGTCCGAAGCTGTTCCAGCTGAGCAGCCTGCTGAGCCACTCGCGGACATTGCAGAGGAGCGCAGTGCGCTTGATGCAGCAACAGATGCAGAGGCAAGCGGAAACACATCAACGTTTGAGCGCTTATCCGAGACGCAAGGCAGGAAAGCAAAGGTCGTGAAGGCTCCGATGCTTCCGCTCGAGATCTCGTCCGAAGACCCTATCGGGGGCGACGCGACGCTGAAGCTCGGTAAGACGTCGAGGAAATTTCCCGTCACAAATATTGTCATACTCTTGCTGTTGATCGCATTTAGCCTCGTCGCCTATTTTGCGATCGGCAATATGCGCGAGAAGAAGCGCGGCGACGTCGAGCAGAGCACCGAACTGACGAACGAACAGGATCTGCCAACAGCAGCGGCATCAACTCCTGATGCGACTCCTGCCGCTGAGCAGCCTAAGCCCGTTACAGCGCCAGCCGTTGCCAACGACTCGCTCCAGTTCACACTGCGCGCGACGGATGAAGTCTGGGTTTCGATCGGTTCAGACAACGCTAACCCGTTCCGTGGTGAGATGAAAGCAGGTGAGACGAAAACCTTCGCCGCGGCAGATCGCTTCACAATAAATCTGGGCAACCAAAAGGCGCTTGAGATGACGTTCAACGGCACACGCCTGAGCAACCTCCCGACGATCAAGAACTCGGGTATGGTCGTGAGAAATCTTGTTCTCACAAAGGATCGGGTATCGCTCGACGGTGCTGAGGTTAACACTACAAATGTAGTTGAGCCATCTGCTGCGCCAGTGGTCCAGAAGCCAACAACGACCACGAAGACCACGACTACTGCAGCGAAACCCGCAGTGGCTGTGAAGACAACAACGAAGTCGACATCGACTACCATAGCAAAGAAGCCCGCAACAACGGCGACGAAATCAACGACGGCCTCGAAGACACCAACTACCTCAGGAGTTAAGAAACCCGCTTCCACAACCGCAAAAAAGCCGGTCAGAAAGCCAGTCGTAAAATCACCAACACTCATCCCATCCGTTGACCCAAAACCGGCGGCGGCGGATTGACGAAGCAGCAAATCTATCGAACTTGGCGCGGCTTCCGCGCCATTTCTTTTATGCAGACGTGAAATTGTAGCGGTATTTTCGTAGTCACGAATTGACCTCTCTCCCCCATGGCGAAGAAGACGGATAGCAACGCACAAGAACGGATCTCGGAGCTGCAACAAGCGATCAACAAGCACGACTACAAGTACTATGTACTTGCTCAGCCTAGTGTGTCGGACAAGGAGTATGACACATTGATGCAGGAGCTTCAGGATCTGGAAGCGGCCAATCCTGATCTCATCACGCCAGATTCACCAACGCAACGCGTATCCGGTGAGGCGACGAAGCTCTTCCCGCCAGCGAAGCACAAGGTGCCAATGCTTTCGCTCTCGAACTCGTACAACGCGCAGGAAGTAACCGACTTCGCAAAGCGTGTCTCGGATAATCTCGGCCGCGAACCAGGTGCTGGCTATTGCTGCGAGTTGAAGTTCGATGGCGTTGCCGTGAGCTTGCTTTATGAGAAAGGCCGTCTAGTACGCGGCGCAACTCGCGGCGATGGAACATCGGGCGATGACATCACGCCGAACATCCGCACGATACGATCGATACCACTCAGGATCGCTGCGGGCCCACTTGCCGGGATGGACTTCGAAGTTCGCGGTGAAGTGTATATGTCGATCGAAGGCTTCCGAAAGATGAACAGTGATCGCGAAGCAGAAGGAGAGATGCCATTCGCAAATCCGCGCAATTCCACTGCAGGCACGCTCAAGACGCTCGACACGAAAGAGGTAGCGAAGCGTCCGCTTAGCATCACCACATACTATCTTCGCTTCGAGAATGGTGAGCTCGATCGCAACTCAGAGTTCGATACACATCTCAAGCGACTTGAGGCTCTGAAGCTCTCAGGACTTCCAACTTCCGAATACACAGCGCAAGCGATGTCGCATGATGACATTATGGCATTCGCGATGAAGTGGCAGGAGAGCCGCGATGGGCTGCCATTCGAGATCGATGGTGCAGTGATCAAGGTGAATTCGCTGAAGGAGCAAGAGATACTTGGTGCAGTCGCGAAGTCGCCACGTTGGGCGATCGCGTACAAATTCGAAGCGCGTCAGGCGCAGACCACTCTGAATGCGATCACACTGCAGGTCGGCCGCATGGGTACGATCACGCCTGTCGCGGAGCTTGAGCCAGTCCAGCTAACAGGCATCACCATTCGTCGTGCTACGCTGCACAATGCAGATGAGATCGAGCGCAAGGACTTTCGTATCGGAGATACTGTCATCATTGAACGCGGTGGTGATGTGATACCTAAAGTTGTTGGTGTTAATCTCAAGATGCGTCCGAAGAACTCTGAGACGTATAGCTTCCCGGCTAGCTGTCCGGAGTGCGAATCGCTGTTGGTGCGGCCAGAAGGTGAAGCGAATTGGTATTGCGAGAATCCTGAGTGTCCGGCGCAGGTGCTTGCGCGTATCGCACACTTCGCATCGCGTGGTGCAATGGATATTGCGGGGCTAGGCGAGCAATCTGTCGAGCAGTTGCTGGGCGCAGGACTTTTGCACAGCATTACGGACATCTATGATCTGCGCGACAAACGTGATGAGCTCCTCACGCTCGATCGTATGGGTGAGAAGAAAGTCGACAATCTCTTGCAAGGCATCGAAGATAGCAAGCAGCGACCTGCTGATAAGCTCCTCTTTGGCATTGGCATTCGTCACGTCGGTACGAACGTAGCGAAGCTGCTCATCAAGACTTTCGGTACGATCGATCGTATCGCTGAAGCGACCGAGCAAGAGATCGACGACGTCCCGACGATCGGACCGGAGATCGCATCATCGGTGCACAAGTTCTTCCAGACAGATCACAGCAGGCAGCTGATCAAGCGCTTTCGTGATGCGGGCTTGAATCTTGGCAGCGAAGCGCAGCAGAGCGCAGTGGTGCATGACGAGTTCTTTACCGGCAAAACGTTCGTGCTAACGGGCACACTCACTTCGATGACGCGCGACGAAGCCAAAGACAAGATCGAAGCACGCGGCGGCAAGGTGTCGGGATCGGTCAGCAAGAAAACAGATTACGTAGTGGCAGGTACAGAGGCGGGCTCGAAGCTCGATAAGGCTGTGAGCCTTGGAGTAGCGGTGCTCGATGAGGATGGATTTGTAGAAAAGCTATAGGGCGGTATAAACAAAAAGGGGCGCCCATTGCTAGGCGCCCCTTCTTGATTGTTACCAGAACGGTGGGGTTATCGAGTCACAACGAATTTACGTGTCTCTACTGCATTGCCTGCTTCGATCAGGACGATGTATGATCCGCTTGCGAGATCATTGGTCATCAGATCGATCGTACTCTCGCCCGCAGGATATGCATGCGAATCATAGCTGCGCACTATGTGACCGGTTGCGGTCACGATCGTTAGGCGGATCGCGCTCGGTTCATCAAGCGTCACTTGCAGCGATGCATTGCCACGCGTCGGATTTGGCAGCACCATCGCGTCGATGCTCTTTGCAGCAAGATGGGTTGGCTTCACATCACTGGTGCTAAGTGGTAGTGCCGCCGACCAACAACCTTGCGTGCCAAGTGTATCGTAGCTCAGCATCGTGACGAACATGCCTGTTGGGTCAGGAACCGAGAACACTGCGTTCTTCTCAGTGCCGAACGGCAACGCGATCACGGTATCAATGCCATTGCCATAGAGACGAACGACAAAGCCTGCGGTCGAGGCATTCGTTGTCGAATCCCACTGGAGCGTTGCTGTCTTGTTCGTTGCGTCGTACGAGACCGACATGTTCATCGGAGATGGCAAGATCGACTTTGCATTGTCGATCGACGACGCCGCGTAACTTGATTGGAATTCGACCGGATGATTGCGCTCTGCATAGACGTAGTACGTGCACTCTGGCATGTTGTCCGTCAGTGTAAACGTAGCCGTTCCCGATTGAGCTGCCGCCGTCGCGATGTTGAATCCGTCATACCCAAACTGGTCGTTATCAAGGAAGAGCTGAACTTCGTCATCCGTTACGTTCGTCCACGTGACTGTCACTTCACGGCCCTGCTGTGTTGCTGCGATCTCAAGTGGTGCAGGCTTCAAGATGGTGTAGACGGCGATCGTATCACTTCCACTGCCATTAGCTGTGACCTTCCATGTGCCACTTTCAGGCGAGTTGATCACCCACCAGTATTCGGTCGCACTTGTTTCGACCCGCTGGACAGTCTTGTCATTTGATGAGGTGCTTATCACCGCCCCTGCTGGCGTAGTGAGCGTTGTTGCCAGGAGATTGGATTGGGCAGCAACCTTGATCCACATGCTACGAGCATTGTCTCCAACTGCAAACTCCTTAGTGGCTTCTGCTGATGTCTTGTTCCCCTTGGGATTTTGTTTGAGGATCGCTAAAAGCGTGGTGAAAAAGTATCCATCGAATGATGGCAACTCATAGAATCCCGCATCGGTAGGTTTCTTTGAGAGATCAATATCGAATCTGAGATCATTCATCTCGGGGCCTGTCAGATGGATCGATGCGACGTTGTTCATCAACTTGAGATCAGCAGGCTGATCCTCCTGCACGTTGCTGAACATCCTCCCGATGACCCCTGCCAATTGCCCCATGCTGCTAGAGGCAGCAGCAAGAAGTGTGAATGCTTCCTTCTTGATAATCCCGGTCGCCTTGCCATTCGTGAAGTTCGCTCTGCCACCAACTGTATTTGCGAAGATGTCACCGCTACCAACAAATGCATGGAAGCCAGGGAAAATCTCGCCGGCGTTCACACCGCCGTTCACACCAAAGGTTGTATACTCAGGTCCCCACTTGATCGTTACCTTTCCATTACTCGAGACATGCCAGGTCGTGCCATTCTTATACATGCGGTAATTCATCGGGCCACCCAAGCCCTTCAGCTCGCCAGGTGCTTTGAGGAAAGCACTTGCAAGATCAACCTCAAAAATGCCGCTAGGATGAGTCAGCACTCCGTTGATCACGGCTCCGGATCCAAGCGGGATGAGCGTATTAAGTATCTTAAAGTACCACTTGCTGTACTTACCTGTCAGGTTACGTACCTTGTAGTTACTCTCAGCACCGATCGGTACTTCCGGCTTTGTTGCCTCGAGCACCAGATCTTTGATGCTTCCCTGCACGATGCTTGTCGAAGCCTTCACGCCGCTGCGGAAGAACATGTATGAGATGAAGTCACCGTTCAAATAGAGCGAGTCCTTCGAAGGGGTATAGGTTGAAGTCAGATTCTGATAGCACACACTAGGCTCGACCTGGATGTCCCAGATACGCTTAAGATTCATCGTCGTCAGAGTCATCTCGAGACCGCTGAACTTGATATCCTCTTTACCGCTACAGCTCTTCCAGCCAGACATGCGGAAATCACCATCGAGCTTTGCAACACTCGCCTGCGGATAATTTCCAACATCGATGTTGCGCACAGCCATAGAGGATCCGAACAGGCCTCTGTCCTTCACGCTGCGCATAGGCACTTCGAAGTGCAGGCCGTCATCATCGATCTTACCATTCCAGATGCCTTCTGCAAGCACCGGTTTGTTGACCGAACGAGTGAGCGGGCTAAGCAAATAGCCGGTACCGACGTAAGACATTGAGCCCTTCGCATCCGTACGCGTGGTATCGATCGTGAACGAACGCATGTCGATCTTCAGTAGGCCGTTGATCGTAAGCGTATCGTTCGTGACGATACGCATCTTGATCTTGCCCGCGCCTGCGCCTTCCCATCCGCCGGTGGCGTGGAATGCAATAGACGGTGCGCCATCATAGGTGTAAATAAATGTCTTCGGGTCTGGCGGCGTCACTGTACCCGCCGCATCGATGCGCGCAAGATAGAGCTTCGAATTGCTCGTAGCTCCGACAACGACGAACTTGAGTAGCGGGATCGCCTGATCTATAAAGTGCAAATAGTCTGCGGCAGGCAATTGCTTCTCGCCTACGACGTTGCCTGAGAGGTCAAGCTTCCATATATGGGCGCCGTAGCTCTGGCTCGAGCCCGCATATCCTACGACCATGTAACCATCGCTCTTTTGGCGAACGCCATTCGCGCCGTCATAACCCGCCGTCGTCAGCTGC
>JBKJTP010000308.1:0-9103 GCA_046590195.1 Kapaibacterium sp. (SeqCode)
GCCTATTACAATGTGCTAAATATCGTTGGCAGCCGCATGCAGGCACGTCCGCGCTCGGAGCTCGTTATCAATGGCACGACAGATGGCAAAGAGCTTCAGAAGGAAGAGCAGAAGGATCTGGCAATGCAGCGTGCTCTAGCGATCAAGGATTACCTAACGACAGTCTGGAAGATCGGCGATGCGCGCATTCAGCTTCGTACATCGAACGCGCCATCGATCCCATCGACAGATGCAGTGCATGAGGGACGCGAAGAGAACCGCCGCGTAGAGCTATCGTCTAATGATGACGAATTGCTCGGCCCGATCGTCTATGAGCGCTTCCGCGAACATACGATCTCGCCGCGAGAAATGCCGCTCATTGTCGATGCGAAGAGCTCGGACATCGCAGAGTGGTCAACAGTTGTGAAGGCTGATGACCGTGAGATCTTTGCTGACAAGGGCAAGGGCACGCCGCGCAACGTGCTGAAGTGGGGATTGAATAAGAAAGTAGCAGCGGAGATCGCGACAGAGCTTCGGGGAAAGCAGAATTTGAAGGGTGAGTTCATCGCACGCAATGCGGATGGCAACGAAGGCCGCACGATGTTCGACATCCCCGTCAACACGGAGCTCAACCCGTTCGAGCTATCGCGCTTAAGCCTGATCGTATTCGACTTTGACGATGCGAGGATCAATCCGCTCAATCGCAAGAAGATCAACCATTTCGTCGGCCGCTCGATCTATCCGACGTCTCGCAGCCGCGTCACAGGCTCGACCGATATGATCGGCGAGCAGTATCACAATCAGGAGCTCTCCGAGCGCCGTGCGGTATCCGTGCGAGATCTTATCATCGGTGAGAAGCCGAGCGCCGTGATCACGGAAGTCAAGGGCATCGGCTCGACCAACATGCTCTTCACGAACGACCTCCCTGAAGGCCGCTACTACTGCCGCACCGTGATGGTCGAGGTCGAGACCCCGATCGACGATGTGATCGGCAGCAATTAAAGCGCATCACGTCCCTCTTGTTTTTCTGCGGCACGAGCGAGCTTGCGTTGCGGCCATGTTGCTACGGTGTAGCTCACGATGGATGCGATCATCAGCGGGAAGATCACCGAATTCCGGTCCGTCATCTCCATCACAACCACCCATGCTGTGAATGGCGCACGGGCCGTGGCACTCAGTGCTGCAGCCATCCCGATCATAACCGATAGATGGTGGTTGCCGTACCCGGTCCACTGATCCAACAATCCACCTGTGACCGCCCCGATCGCGATCGCGGGACCGAGAAATCCTCCGGCTCCGCCGCTAAGATGTGTCACGATCGTGCCAAGGAAGCGAGCGATCAGCAGCGTCACCGAGATCGCTACGATCTCACGCGTCATGAGCAGATCTTTTGCTACGTCGAGTCCGCCGCCTATGCTGCGAGCATCGATGAAGTTTGCTATGGCGGCGACGCCGAGACCGCAGACAAATGCGATCGATAGCCGAAAGCGCTTGACTGAAAAGCGGCCCTCGATCGCCTGGGTAACACTTTGCATGCTTTTTACAGCGACTGCTTTGTGGAATGGCAGCGCCATCAGCCCGGCAAGAACACCGATGAACATCGCCCAGGGCAGTGCGTATCCATCGATCGTGCCTACGGCCGGGTAACCGAAATAGAGGTACTTACCCGATAACCACTGCGCGGTGGCTCCAGCGACGATGGCGGAGGTGATGACCATGGTCTTGAATTGCTTGAAGTGACGCTCCGCAAGTTCCTCAAGCGCGAAGACGACTCCGGCAAGCGGCGCGTTGAACGCTGCCGCCACACCTGCTGCACCACCGGCAATGATCCATGAGCGGTGCTCTTGTACGGGCCACAGCCGCGAGAGCATCTGTCCGGTCACGAAAAAGATGCAGGCGGAGATATGGATCATCGGCCCTTCGCGTCCGAGCGAGCCGGCCCCGATCATACAGATCAACGAACTTGCTGTCACGACGAGCGCCACGCGCAGATTGAGCGTTTCGCTGACCTTGGCCGAGGTATGCTTTTCCTGCTCTAAGGCGCGGGCGATCTGTGGTACGCCGCTGCCTCCTGCTGCTGGCGCGAATCGCTTAACGAGCCAGCTCGAAACAACGAAGCAGACCGGGGAGACAATGAACAGAGCATACGGCTCAAATGCAAATACCGCACGCGCAAGCTCGACTGCATGATCGAATGCCCAGAGATACCCGACTGCGATGAACCCGATCAGCGCGGCAGCGATCCAATACGGCACTCCCTCAAAATACTGAAGCATCGCCGCGCGAGATCCGTATCTCTCAAGTGAGCGTTGTAAGATCGAAGTGTATCGGGATGGTTGACTCAAATCAGGACGAGGATTGCATGAACTGGCTGCGGTCTGAACAATGCCAGCAAATATTTCAACCCCTGCTGAGGTAGATGTTCACTGGAGCTATGTCACGATCAGAAGAACCCGCCGCCGAGTGCTAGGCGGATGATACCAAAGCCAACCGCGATGCCGCATCCGACAATGCCGACGGTCGTCTTGCCGCGCTCAGATTCGTGAGTGCCAGATCGTGCCATGAGACTAAGGATCAGTCCGACCCCCGCGAACGGGATGTTGACCCAATTGAGTGAGCCGAAGCAGGGAAGGAATGCGACGAGCATTCCGATCAGCGCGACGATGCCCCAGATCGATGTTATTGTTGCCATGTGAGCGTTTGAACAGGGTAGAAGAAAACAGGGTTGACGAAAATTGAAGGATCAGAAAGAGTACGGCTAAGCCGTAAGCAGCGAGGACGAGCGGGTTAGATGCCAACGAGTCCGCGAACTGGCCATCCCGCATCGCTACGAAAGCTGTCGTCCCGCCGCACAGCAGACACGGCTCGTTGTGTGGCGTCTGAAGGAATGCAGAACCGGTTGAGATGTACTCTGAAGGCAGGACGAGTGCGAGCATCATTGCGATGGCAATGAGCAGTAAAGCACGTCGAACTGCGAGAAATAATGTGTGTCCCAAGGGACAAATATACGCTCATCGTTGGCCCCCGCTCTAGCAACCTACTTGTCGACTCGCCCGTTTTACCGGAGGTTCAACACACCTTAAAGCGCGAATCAGCATGAATTGGCCCATCGTCAAAGGCCGCACCACGCGGCAGGCACACGTTAGCATCCCTGAAGGCACGTACGAAGAAGAGCACGGACGCGAAGGCTTTTTCGGCCGCGTCTCGCATCTCTATCATGCGCATCCGCCGACCGGCTGGACCCGCATCGAGGGCAACCTCCGTCCGCATGCCTTCGACCTGAACCAGGTCAATCCGAGCGATATGACCGATCCTCGCGGCGTACCAGAAGCTGTGCTCTACAATCAGGATGTGATCGTCTCGATCTCTCGCCGTTCCGAAGCTTCGCCGTATTACTCGCGTAATGCCGATGGCGACGAGCTTTTCTTCATTCACAAAGGTGAAGGCACGATCGAGACAGATTTCGGCGTCATCAAGTATGAGCCAGGCGATTACATCGTTGTGCCTCGCGCAACGACCTACCGCCTTAATCCCGCAACCACCGAAAATTTCATCGTTGTCGTCGAGTCGCATTCAGAGATCCTGCCGCCAAGCCCTGAGCAGAAGGGCTTGATCGGGATGCACGCGCTCTATGATATGAGTGCGATCGAGATCCCGGAGTTCATCGAGTATCAGAAGCAGGACGTGAATGGCAAGGAGTACGAGCTTCGAGTAAAGCGTCTTGGCGAATATACAAGCTTGTTCTACGCCACGCATCCGATCGATATCGTTGGCTGGAAGGGCGACCTGACGGTGTTCAAGATCAACATGCGCGATATCCGTCCGGTGATGTCGCACCGCGTGCATCTGCCGCCTAGCGCTCATACGACGTTTCTTGCGGATAACTTTGTCATCTGTTCATTCCTGCCTCGTCCACTCGAAGAGGGTGAGGAGACGCTCAAGATCCCGTTCTATCATCGCAACACCGATTACGATGAAGTGCTGTTCTATCATGATGGCGATTTCTTCTCGCGCGATAACATCAAGCCGGCGATGATGACGCTCCATCCACAGGGCATCCATCATGGCCCGCACCCGAAGGCTATGCTGAATCAGAACAAGAACACTCGCACGAACGAATACGCGATGATGCTCGATGCCCGCAACCCACTCAACATCGCTCCGGCCGCCGAAGCAGTTGAATGGAAAGAGTACTGGGCCAGCTGGCAGGAGAAGAAGGCGGAGGCTAGCGTCTAGCGTTTAGCGTTCAGCGTCTAGCGTTTGATTTTTTTGGGCCCTGCGATGCGCGGGGCTTTTTTTATTCTGTCATCCTGAGCGAAGTCGAATCGCTTTAGCGATGAGCGGAGTCGAAGGATCTCCCTGGCACTCTTGGTCTTGCGGGGAGATCCTTCGACTCCGCTTCACTCACTGCGCTTCACGTACTGCGCTTCGCTTGTTCGTTACGCCCGCTCAGGATGACACGCTAAAGCCTTCGTAAATTTGCATCATGACGATCCTCCAAAACAAAACAGTATTCATTACCGGCGCCTCGAGCGGCATTGGCCTCGCCTGCGCGGAAGCCTTCGCCAAAGAGGGTGCGCGGCTTTTGCTTTGCGCTCGCCGCATCGAGAAGCTCAACGCTGAGGTCGAAGCGCTGAAAGAGAAGCATCGCGTGATCGTGCATGCATTCGAGCTTGATGTCCGCGATCAGCAGTCTGTCGAAGCAGCGATCAATGCATTGCCTGCCGAGTGGCGCGACATCGATATCCTCATCAACAACGCTGGCCTCTCTCGCGGGCTTGACAAATTCCAGGATGCGCTACTCTCTGATTGGGAAGAGATGCTCGACACAAATGTGAAGGGCTTGCTCTATGTGACGCGCGCAGTACTGCCCAACATGCTCGCGCAGAAGAAGGGACACATAGTGAACATTGGCTCGATCGCTGGACATGAGGTCTATCCGAAGGGCCACGTTTATTGTGCGTCGAAGCATGCAGTCGATGCGATAACGAAGGGACTGCGCATGGATCTTGTCGACACGCCGATCCGCGTCACGACGATCGATCCCGGCCTCGTCGAGACCGAGTTTTCCATCGTCCGTTTCCATGGCGATGCGGAGCGCGCAGCAACAGTCTACAAAGGTCTCGAGCCGCTTCGTCCAGAAGATGTTGCGGATACGGTAGTGTGGTCATGTTCCCGTCCCGCACACGTGCAGATCGCCGAGATCATCGTATTCCCGACAGCGCAAGCTGGCGCTGCGGTCGTCCACAGGGAGGCATAGTATGGAAATGTGGCAACAGACCGATCTCACGCATCTCTCAGCGACAGATCTGTGGACTGCAAGAGCGAAAGAACTTGATGCACTTATTTCTGTCGAGGAGCCTGCTGTAACAGCGCTCGCGAATGCAGCCGCATTCATCTGGGCATCGCTTGACAATATCAATTGGGCTGGCTTCTACTTCTTCGATGGTGAAAAGCTTGTGCTCGGGCCGTTCATGGGTAAGCCGGCTTGCACGGTGATACCGTTGAACAAGGGCGTTTGCGGGGCTGCTGCAACGAAGCGCGAGACGATCGTGGTCGATGACGTGCATGAGTTTCCTGGTCACATCGCGTGCGATGGCGCGTCGGAGTCCGAGATCGTGGTGCCGCTGATCGCTGATGGCAGGCTGCTCGGCGTGCTCGACATCGATGCACCGATCAAGAGCCGATTCGATGCTGATACCGCGGCCGGAGTGCAGCAACTTGCCTCGGTCGTATCTACAAAGCTATCACAGATCACGTCAGGCTTCAAGATCTAACTGCAACACAGTGCGGCTTCGGGTGTTCGTCATTCATGGCTACCAATTCGGAGATACGAGCGATCCTGCAGCGGTCATACGCTGAGCGCCACTCAAACGACAAGCGCGCTGCACTAGCACTGCTGGCAGAGGCGCGGGAGCTTGCGTTGAGTCTCAAGAGTCGAGAGTTTCTCAGCGAGGTCGAGAATGCCTACGCGAATCACCATTCCCATTTCTCCGAGTTCAAGCTAGAGCTGAAGCACCGAAGACGGACCGTTGCGTTGCTCGGCCCGAAGGGGCATCCACTAAAGCTCGCGATCGCGCGAAGCAATCTTGCCGGCACGCTCATCGCCGCGGGAGAATTTGTTGAAGCGCTCAAGCATCTCTATCGCGCGCTCGATCATTATACCGGCGGACTCCCCGAGCACACGCTGCAGACAAGCGCAAAGCCGGACGAAGTGAAGTATCTAACGCATACGCTGTACACGCTTGCGAACCTCTCGCAGAACATGCGTGACTTCGCGGCAGGGAAGGAATACCTTAAGCTGCAAAGCGAGATCCTCCTAAAGCACAACATGCCCCCAGATCCCGATGCGTACGGCTTGCTGCTGATCTGCCATTACGAGACGCAGAACTACGAGCGCGCAATTCACTACGCACAATTGCAACTTGATGAAGCCATAAAACAGCTCGACCCAAAGGCCGAAGCTATGGCTCACAGCGGATTAGCGCTTGCCGCATTGAAGCGTGGGCTGATCGATGAGGCAAAAGAGCACAATCGGAGGGCACTTGCGATCGCTCATCGCATTAGTGACCAGGTGCGTATCATTGAGCTGCTCTGCAATGAGGGCGAGATCGCTGCTCATGAACAGCAGTATGAGGAGAGCTTGAATTTTCTAGAAGATGCTTGTGTCCGCGCTATTGAGTTAGGTGCAAATGACCTGCGTGAACGCGTGCATCGCGCCCTGAGCGAAGTTTATGAGGCGAAGCAAGATTTCCAAAAAGCACTCGAGCAGTACAAGCTTGCATCGCAATTCAAGGAAAAACTCGCTTCATCGGAGCAACAGCACGAAGTAGCCCGGATGCGAGAGGCACGAATGCGAAGGACATTGGCGGCGGAAAAGAAGATCCTCGCAAGCAAGCTGAAGTCCAACGAAGCACAACCAACAACGCAAATAGATGTGCAGCGACAACTCCTGCAACTCGCGCCATCACTGAGTAGAACTGAGCTCAAGGTTTGCGAACTGCTCACGCTTGGCGCGAGCACGAAAGAGATCGCGGAGAAGCTCTGTGCATCGCGACACACCGTTGACGGCCACCGCACAGCGATCCGCAAGAAGCTCGGCATTGCATCTGAAGAAAATCTATCTACATGGCTGATGCGCGCTTCCATCACAGCAGCGTAACGCCTCGTCCCACCCTGAAGAATCGGTCACCCCTGTGCTTGCATCCAACGTAATGACGCGGTGTCATTCATCTGTTATCACTAACCCATTAACAGATGAAACATTGGCTACGAAATTTACTTGTTGTTTCCATGATCGGTACTGCGTGCGTGCAGGTAGAGGCTGCACATGCGCAGTACGCATTGTCCCAGCGTACAGAGACGTACAAGCCGCTTGAGGACGGTATGTATATCCCGATGCGCTGGGACGATACGGTCAATCCCTACACCTACGTCGGACTCTACGGACTACCATTCACCATCTTCGGTGAATCCTTCAAGCTCGATCAATTCTATCCTATCGCGATCTCGAAGTGGGGCAACGTCGAGATCCGCAACGCGACACACGCGGTGATCATCGATCCATTCCATACCGCTAGTCTCGACTCGCTGACGCCAAGCGCGCAGGTGTCGCTGGATGTTGTTGGTCCGATCGGCGATCGCATCCTCAAGATCCAGTGGCGCGATCTCGGGTTCACGGGCTTCCCAACAGATCTCGTTACGAACTTCCAGATGTGGATGTACGAACGCACGAGCAACGTGGAATTCTATTATGGCAAACACTCCCTCGAATGCGATCTAACAGATCCCACGCTGCAAGACGCATACGTCGGGATGTTCATCGCGCCTGCGGACTTCAGCAAGATCAATAAGATCTTCTGGATCTATGGCGATCCTGAGAGTCCGAAGGTGAGCAAGCTTAACATCAAGGCGATGCATTGTGCGTTCGCCCCGAATAGCGCTGTGACGCTCGCCACACCAAGTGCCGGAGTAGCGCTTGCATCGGAAGAGGTGCCGCAGAGCGGGCTTATGATGCAGCGCACAGAGTCGATCGCGATCGAGAATGCAACGTCGCTCAAGCTCTACTCTGTCATGGGGCAACTCATTCATGCCGCCGACAATGTGATGCCGCTAGCGAGCGTTGCAGCCGGAAGATACTTCCTTGAGTATCAGCAGAATGGTGAGACAATGCGAAGAGCCGTAGTGGTATTGTAAGTGCCGCGACTTTAAAGTGTAGCACATGCTTTAGCTTGTGTGAATCCTCTGTAAAACCAAAAGCCTCGGCAATTCTGCCGAGGCTTTTTTCACACAAGCTAAAGCATGTGCTACACTTTGTGCGTGTTATCGTCCTCAGGTGGTGGGATGACCTCTACCTTCGGGTGCAAGTGCTTCTTTCGTGGGAAGACCGTCGCGCCTGCAATGCCGATAGCGAGACCGATCAGCACCAGGATATTCGATGCGAAGGAGAGCGTCTTGCCCGTACCGTATCGTGGATCGTGATACGTGAACTTCACCGTATGCTGGCCTGCCGGGACCTTGATCGCACGGAACGCGTAATTTGCCTTGTGGATCGGGGTTGCCTTGCCGTCGATCGTTGCGGTCCAATCAGGATACCAGGTATCCGAAATGAACAGGATGCGTTCGGCCGAGGCCGTCGTCTTGTACTCAACGTCCTCGTTGCCGTACTTTACGATCTCCACCTGCTCGCTTGAATCGATCGGGTTCTGCGAGACCGATGCGAAGTCCGGCGCGTCCGTTGTCAGGAATACGACATCACGCGGATCGAACGTGCCATCACGCATTGCGTAAAGCGTCTGAAGTGAATCCTGCACTTTAGCGGTGCGGACAAAGAACGCACGAGGCATCGCCTGCGGATTCTCCCATACGATCGTTGATTGCCCCGGCTTGCCATCCTGACCCGCCTTTGCTGGCTCCTTCGATTGATACACAGGATTGAAGCGTGCCTGATCTTCGCTGAGCGCACCATCGGCGATGATGTATTTCGCGTTCAGCAGATTCCACATGAACGGATTGTAGATCACGTTGCCGTTGGCCTTGCCGGTAACGTCAACAACATCCTGATACGATCGCATCTTTGCTGCATGGTAGCCCGCGATCGTCTGCAACCCCCATGATGCTGTCA